>CAJXVA010000099.1 GCA_913061055.1 uncultured Pseudomonadota bacterium | reverse complement strand
CTAGCTCGCTCGTCGGCAGCGTCAGATGTGTATAAGAGACAGGTCTTCGGTGGTCCAGGCGGCGATGAAGTTGCCCTGGGCGTCGGTGGCGATGTTGGGGCGCACGATGACGACGTGCTCGGCGGGGCTCACTTGGATGGGTTCGCCGCTGGGCGATCCGTCGGGGGCGAATGCTTGCGCGAGGAGGGACTATGACGCGTGCGCCGAGTGCCCTTCCAACGGCGGCCCGACTTCCGTTGATACCAGAGTCTCGTCGGGTGCCTTGGTGGGAAGGGTGCTAAAGGGCCGATTGCGGCCAAGGGGCGTGGTGTCTTGCGGCTCACGTGACGCACTTCGACTGCGAGCAGGCTCTACAGCGTCTGGTTCAGGCGACGGAACATCGTTCTTACGGCCGACTGTGGAATCTTCGCCGCCGGCGTGACGGTTCGCCGCCTGGGCGCCACTGATACCTCGGGTGTGCCGCACGCCCAGACTTCGCAGCAACCTCGGCTACCGCCCGACAGAGTAGTCGACGGCACCGGGCCACGTCGCAGGACACCGCTCGAGAATCCCAGCAAAGCCACGGCCCCAGAACGGATCCCATGAAGAACATCTCCCGACCAACTTCCAAAACGCGTCAGCGAGCTCAGCACGTAATGTCCGCGTTGAACATTGGTGCCGCCGGCGCGATCCTCTGTGTGGGGTTGCTGTCCCCGACCGAGGCGAGAGCGGGGCTTGGCAAGTGGTTCAGAAATGAGGTTGTCCCGACAGTGACCGGCAAGCGTCCACTTCGGCTCAAGCCCGGAAAGGTCACGATCAAACACAACGGAAAAAGCGTTCTCGACGCTGACATCATCAAGGACACCCTACGTGTCGAGATCGGTCCGATTACGATCAAGACGACCAAGCTGAAGCAACGGCTCGCGGAGGCAGGAGCGATTCTTGCGGGGGATACGGCGGTGCTCGACGCGGCCATCTCAAGGCAGGCACAGCGCGTGCTCAGGAAGCTCGTTCGCGAGGGAGCACTCGAAAGAACTGGCGAATCAACATACCGGAGTTCTGGCCCCGAAGAACCGGACTCCGCCGGGCCTTCGTCTTCCGGAGAACCCAAGACCGTCACTCTCTACAACCTCACCGGAGGAGAGATCAACTACGTCCTCAACGGCGAGATATTCACCATCGGCGATGACTCCGGCCTCAAGCACATCGCGACCTCGGGGTTCTATCTGCAAGCTGACATGAACCTGAAGCGGGGCACCCGCGTCGGCAGGTGGAAGCTCGAGCAGCACTCCGAATACTATCTAGCTCGAACACCGAAACGCGAACTCGTCATCTGTGTCATCAACGACCAAGACGAGGAAGCGTGTTTCGACGACCTGTCGATTTACCGAACCCGAGAGTAAGATGTCGCAGAACTCGCGAAGAAACTTCATCGTCGGATGCTCGTCCCTTGCCGCATTCGCTTTTTCCCCAACGCTTCCAAGCAGCAATTGGTCAGCTTCGTTGCCGACCATCGACGGTGGCACAATAAACGTCTCCCCCGCGCGCACAAACACACTACTCCGTGAGGCGAGGGCTGCCTACACCTACCATGGCATGCAACAGCAGCAGTACTACGCTGCGCTGTACCATCAACAGCAGCTGCAGATGATGGCCTACCGGGCAGCATACGAGCGGTGGGCGACACACCAGGCCTGGCAGCAGCAGATGGCTGCCTACTCTTGGGCGACAGAGCAGCACCGTCGCTCTTTAGCTCGGTTCATGACCCTCCACAGGCAATACGCGTACGCGGGCTCTGCCCAGCCCTACGACCACATCGAAAGCGTGTACGCCGTCGGAACAAGGCCCGGAGGCACCCCGGTTCTTTTTGGCGCAAACCGGAGCGGTGGGCGGGTCACGACATCTCAACGAACACTGCGTGGTGCGGCGGCCGTCTACGACGAGGCATCCAAACATCGCGGCGAAGCGAGCGCACAGAGAGTCGCGCTTCCTCAGACAAGCGAAAGGAACACGCAGATCACTCTCCCGCAGGGCAACAGGGTTAGGGGCAAGGGCTTTCGAAGTAGCACGGGCGCTGTCGCGATCTCTGACGAGGAGTTCGTCGCGTCGAACGGGAAGGTAGGTCCGCTGGTGAAGTTCGTCGAAGCGGAGGGCGAGAGCTGGATGGTGATCTAGCTAGGGTGTCGGGGTCACGGACGGATGGTCGGCAATCGTCGTCGGAAGCGCAACCTTGACCAAGGCCACAGGTGTCTCAGTCGCGGCATTGTCCGGGGTGGGAGGACTTCGCTCCGTTGCAGCCCAACCTCGGGAGCTGGAGCGCGCTCATCCTCATCTCGTGAAGGCGCAACGGCATCTGGCGAGGAAGGTAGTGCGCGGTAGGGGCTGGCTGGCGAAAGAAAAGCGGGCGGAGGTACAGGTCACCGGGGTGCGGGTCGCCAGCGGGGGGAGAGGCCGACGTCGACAACGCGCGCGCCGGATTCGTCGATCCAATGGACGCGTTCGCCGTCGGTCGCGAGGATCGCAGAGCCGTCGGGGGAGAGGTCTGGTTGCTCCCACGCTCCGCACTCGGTCGCCCATCGCTGCTGGACTTGGCCGTCGTACTCGAACACGCGAAGTCGAGACGTCTGCTGGGCTCCGTCATCGCAGAGCTCGGCCGCGAGGAAGTGCGAGGACGAAGAGGCCCACCTTGCGCCCCACAGTTCATCGCCGACTTGCAGAGTGCGGTCGGCTTCGACGTCGAGCAGCCGGAGGGCGTCGCCTTGGGCGAGGAGCGCGTTCCCGGCTGGGCTCCAAAGGACCTCTCGTGCTCCGGGCAGGGTCCGAACAAGCGACTCGGATAGGTCTGCGGGCTGAACGACGAACTGTCCGTCGCGGACGAAGGCGATGTGGACACCGCCTGGGGAGAGGACTGGGCAGGTTTCGAACTCGGCTTGCCAGAGCTGCTCGTCGGTGCGCAGGTCCAGCAAGATTGCTCGCTTGACCACTGCGGACTGCGAGCATGCCAGGAAGAGCCGAGTGCCGTCGCTGGTTCCGCCGATGCCTCGGCCCGACCTCAACCGCTCGCCCGAGGGGATGTCGATGACGTTCGAGCATGTGGTTCTGTCGCCGTTCGAGCCAACCGGCTCGTAGCCATGGTCCTCGTAGAGCAGCAGGTCTCCCTCGACCCGTGCGTTCGACAACCGCGACGAGCCATAGCAGGTGAGGCCGCCGATCACCTCGACCAACCCTGCCTCGTCGAGGCGCACCGCGGACCAGCGCATCGTGGCGAGCAGGAACGCTCCGTCCGCGCTCCACAACGCGTGCTCGACCTCACCGTCCTCTGCTGTGATGGCTCCGTGCAGGTCGGTGAGGCTGTTGCCAACCAAGACCTTCCGCGCTTTCGCGTAGGCGAAGGTACCGAGGCGGTCCGGTGCGGGTTCGGGGCCGCAGCTGCACAGCAGGAGCAGACAGCACGCCGAGGTGCGGAGGGACGCGCCCACGGGGTTAGCTCGCCTCTCCGCGGAAGGCGTCCACCAGCTCGAAGAACGCATCGAACGCCGCGGATTCGTCTCCGTGTTGTTCGAGTAGCAGAGCTCTCCAGTGGAGTTCGGAGGAAGGGCGGCCTAGGCGACGTGCGACGAAACTGTGGAAACCTCGGAAGTCTGGGTTGGGTTCGTCCAGCGGATTCTCGAACGCGTCGCACGAGGCACGGAAGCCGGAAAGGAAGCCTTCCAGCATGGTGACGTTCGGGGACCCGATGAAGAGGGCTGGTTGTTCGCGGACGGCTTCGAGGACGTCGTAGATGGAATGGACCTGCCACTCGTTCTTGATGGTTCCATCGAGCGTCCGGGAAGCGATGACACCAGCCATTATGGACACAATATAATCGACGAGCTCACGAGGCTCTCGCCGGGACGGATGAGCTGCGTCGGGTGGCGTTCGGGGGCGGCAAAGAGTCTCGGTGATACCAGAGTCTCGGATGCCTTGGCCGCGGGCCGCGGCGTTCGGTTTCAGGCGTCAATCGGGAGGTTCGTCAAGCACCGTCCGTTCTCACCTGCGGTACCGGCTGTCGGGTGGCCTGGTAGCGCGGTGATGGGTTGAGGAGTACGAAGCATTCCCTACGCGCGGTGCGGCCGTGAAACACGGAAAGAACGGTTCGCCCCATGGACAACGCTCGCTTGGACGCCCTCTTAAGGGAGCGTCGAATGTGCGGCGACCGGCCCCGCGACCGCTGTCTCAGTTCGGGACGGTATCGGGATCAGCATGGCCACCGGTCGCGGCCACCGCTTCCGACTCTTCTTTCGCTCCAAGATCCCGGCCAGGCCCTCCCTACACGCCTTCGGATCAGGCTGCGCGGGCGTGTCTACACTCAGCGGCGGCATCGGGCTCAAGCGTCAACAGCCAGCCGCCGAGAAAGCCACCGGTCCAGACCGGTTCAACCTTGCCTCGCGCTGTGGCTTAGCCTAGCCTCGACCGAGTGCCACTACCCAGGATCGCGTTGCTAATGTCCTGTCTTTCCATGGTTGTCAGCTGCAAGGACCCCAAGGGAACCATCACCCCTCAAGTGAAGGCCGCCCTAGACCCTTGCGTGGCGCAGGCCCTCGACACAATCGAGTTGGAAGGCGGCGTAAGCGGTGACGCCACCGCGAAGTTCCGAGAGGTCTTTTCTGTAGGAGGAGGCGCAGAGGTCACAAGCAAGGCAACGATCGCGTTCCAATCTATTCCGGACGAGGCCGCGAAATGCCAAATCGTTGCAAAAGTCACGACATGCGGAATCAATGCTGAGGTAGACGAAAAGCTGCTCACGAGCTTCGCCAGTTCCCTGGATGGTGCGTGTGGCTGAGAGACACGGACGCTGCAGCCTTCGCATTTGCGCGGCGGCGGCTTCCATTTCCAGCCGGATGTGGAGGGTTATCCTGTACAGTTCGTTGCTCGGACTGCTAGTTCCATCCTGCGAGGACGACCCCACGTCCGTACCGGACCCTTGCGCGATCGACTCGCCTGACACTGTAAAGACGGAGATCCGGACCATTGCGCGCGGCAGAGACAGTTCGATCGAACACGTCAGAACGACCCTCACGCGGCTCCGTGAAATAACGGAGGACAACCAACGCTGCGCGATTGTCTCAAAGGTGGCGAGTTGTTGCGTCCTCAACAACTGCAGCCCGAAAACATCCGGATTGCTAGCATCCGTGGTCGAGGACTCATGCTCGCCCCCGATCCCTACAGATCCAGCTGGGCAGTGTGTCGCCCGATGTGATTCCCACTACAAAGCAAGGACGCGCATCCAAGAGCGGCTGTACGGGATGTGCATGGATGACAGGAGGCACGGGTGCGCAAATGAATGCCTGGTCCAACACCAAATCAAGCCAAGGACCTGCAAGAAATTCTGTTCATTGGACCGCAAGTTGCCTACAGGAGAGACAAACGAGGAATATTGGGCCCGAAAGTGCAGAGGAGTGTTGGATGGGGTGCGCCTCGGCGCCGAGAGTGAGCACGGAGTCTGCAAGGACGACTGTCTCACGCCGTAACGCGCCAAAATGCGGTCTGCTATCGCCTATTTCTGGGGGGCTTCAGGAAACCGTGTGGGTCGCGAGTCGCGGGTGTAGGTCGAGTTTTCCGCAATGGAACAGGATCGCGTGACGGAAGCGGTCTCGGTTCCGGTAGCCGCACGCACGCTTCTTGAGAGCCTGAATCTTGGCGTTCGTCGATTCGAGGTGGGCATTCGTGGCCCTCAAGACGATGGCGTTGGTGATCCCCCAAAGGTGTTCTCGCAGCATCCTCGCTTTCGCCACCATCGGCTTGAGACGAGATCGGGACATCCAGTTGATGAGCTTCGTCCAACCGCGCCTCGCCCAGCCTCGAACCCGGTAGTTCCAAAGACCGCGTGCCACTTCCTTCATCGCCCACGCCGGGCAACCCGGAACGTCGAGTTCCGCAGCGCGGAGAAGCGGACTCTGTTGGTGCGCTTCATGTTCTTCGGGTTCTGCAGCCACAGGAATCGAGTCCCCACGAGCGTCCTATCGCCGAGCGCTCGAAGCTCGGCGGTCTCCTCGGTACGCACTTTGTTCACGGCGTCACCCAGGTGCTTCGCCACATGAAATCGGTCGAAGCAGATCTTCTTCTCGGGCTCGTCGACGTGGTTCTGGACCGCGCCGATGTACGCCGGCCACATGTCCATCGACACCGATTCGATCGTCAGAACGTCAGTTCAGGCGAGCTGGGACCGGATCAGTTCTGCCGAGCTGACGTGGATCACTTAGCCCGAGCCACAACATTCGGGTTGGCTGAACTCGCAATCCCTCTGTAGAATGATGTAAGCCGTTGGGCCAGGTAGGGTGCCTCGGGGTACAAAGACCAGGGATCTAGACCCAAGAGCCCAAGCTCCTCAAGGATGCGGCCCCTAGAACCACCAGGAATCTGGACTCGTCGAGCGTTGACCCCCGACGACGAAAATACACTGTCCAGAGAATCTCTTGCTCGACCGTGAACGGTGAACATCCCGGCTTGTGCAACTAGCCGGACGTTCGTCTGAGACGGGTAGAGAGCAACGGGCAGGATCCCATTCTTGCCGCCTTCGGCCTGGTCGTCCACTTCAGCCCCCGGAAGCCAAGCCTTGTCGTCAGCACTCTCGCAAGGGACCACGATCGAGTCGGACCCGTGAAGCTTTTCGTTGAAATCCGTTGGATCCAGCAGCCACAATGCGGCGTTCTCAGATTCGTATTCTTTCTTACCATCGGGCAGTTTCACTGCAAACAGCAGCGCAACAAGCGCGTTCGCAGACCAATCCAACAAGCGAGTAGGAATTCCGTAGTGTCGCGCCGCAAAATACCAGCTCCACTCATCCCGATAGTCGATCTCGGAGAATTCAGCCAGGCCACGCCCCTGCGCCCAGAACACATTGAATGCTGACGTTTCAGAGAAGTCTTCTGCCTCGCGATACGCAGTGGGCTGCAGCTCGTAGGCCTCATCCTCAAGGCCACGATGCCAGAGCCGCCGTGCCCCCCACTCTTTCCTGGTTCGTTCCAGGACCTCGATGAGTTCGCTGATGCAACTTGCCTTTTCTTCCACGCGATCGAGTAGACCATATCTAGATAGAGACGTTCCAGGGAATCGTACGCCATAGCTCTTGAACGCGGAGTTTGGGCCGAAGGCTCTCCAGGCCCTCACCATCGACCTTACGGTTGAAAGTTTGAGGACCCGGGGGTGAATGCCTGTACCGGGCATCGTGATCACCTGTACCTGTACCGGTGCGCCGCCGGATCAGGGAGCCAGCGGGGCTCTACATCTCCGACGGTGTGAGCTCGACAGGACAGGAGAGACCGGGTCTTGAGCTCGTTGCCCTCGCCCGCGACGGCGTCTACGGCCACTACTTCGGTTTCCACGGACTCAAGCTTGCCTTCCTTCTTCGTCCCCCACCGTTCGACATCGGATCGTTCCTTGGACGGACCAAGAGACACCCGGGCAGCCTTACGATAGACAGGACCAATGCCGCGCCGTTAGCAATCTGCTTCGGCTGGAGCGACAGAAAGGCCGTGGACGTCTCAGTCTCCTAGTTCCCTACCCAACCGTTCGTCCGATTCAATCGCGGCAGGCGCAAGTCGCCGCGCCCACCACAGTGCTGTTCATTTCGGTCGCGTTCAGGCGTTCCGGGGCCGGGTACACACGCCAGCACCCCAGCCGTTGTCCTGCGGCGGCGGCCACGGCCTTAGGTGTTCTGCACGAGCCGAGCAAGCGGCCACTCTCGAATCATTTGTGAAAGCGTCTCAAGCGTCATCTGCCTCTCGGAGAGTCTACGCATCGCAGCCTGTCGCCATTCTATGCTGTCCGGCTCATGCGAGGCCCAAAGCTCCTTCAGAACCGGCAAGACATGGCCAGTAGCCCATTCCCGGAACTCCGACATTTCCCAATAGTAGACCCCTTCTACGTGGGGCTCCGCTCCCTGGCCCAGTTTTCTAGCGGGGGAAACGAGAACGGGAACGATTTCTAGGGCACGGCCGTCCGGCAGGTTCAGCCGAACCCAGTCGGGGTGGCTCTTTGCCTGACGAACTTTCGTCAAACCGACTTCCGACTCTGCCCCCTTCTTTTTGTCGGTATGAGCTTCAAACACGAGGCAGAACCCCCCTGACAACCACCACGGATCGGGAGCGCCGTGTTCCTCACTGTTAGAGGATTCGAACCCCAGAAGACGTCCTAGTTCGACGAGCCCGTTCTCAAAATTCGCAGCATCGCTCTTTCCAAGTAGGCCACGGACGCTGAGGTGGCTCCTCTCCACACCCCTATCATTCGCCTTTCCAAACCCGGAAAACAGGTAGTCCATCTTCTCAACCTGTTCGAGCATAGCAGCAGTAGCCCGCTCCGCCTCGACCAGACCTTGCGCTGGCCCCAACGCATCTCCACTGAGATAGGAGACCAGTCGAGGTAGCCATCGCACGCCCCCAGCGCTTCCCTTTGCTCGCCGGAAGTAGTCCGCCGCATCTCCGCCGCCCTTGAGATGCGCGATGCACCCTGCGATATAGTTCCAGTACGACCGATAGCCCTTCAGCTCATCGCCGGAAAGACACGACAGGACGGAAAGAACATGCCTAGTCGCCTCCTCGAAGTCCTCCTTCCAGAGCGCCTCGACCACCGCGACCTCCGGTTCGGCGGCAGCTCGTAGAGCTTCCGAGCTCGGAAGATCTTTCATCGTAGCACCGTCGCGCAAGGCAAGTAGTCCTTCCTCCGCCGCTCGCCAGTCGTCCCCCTGTTCGAGAAACGTCTCCACGTTTTCGGCGAGTTCGTTCGCCGTCACAGCTTTTGATTGCTCAACGCCGAACAACACCTCCCCTTGGAGTTCCTCGTGCAGAAGGCTTCGGGTCTCAGGGCGAAGCAAGAAATTGACAGGATCTGTCCCAAGCACAACCACCGCCGAATAGTCCGTGGCTCCCCGAGAACAGCGACCAAGAGCCTGCACGAGCCTTGTAACAAGCCGGTCCTGTAGAAAAACGCCCGCGCACATTTTCGAGAAGAGGAACTGCTCATACAGCGACATAGTCCTTGGCAGACCAAAGAGCACCATCAGCCGACAGTCGCTCCCGGCGAAGTCAATTCCATCGTAGCGATTTGCGAGCACAGCTGCCGCGCGCGGGGCCCGCAAGAAGGCATCCTTCTGCCCCCCCAAACTGGTGGCGGAGAACACTTCAAAATTCTCCTCCTCTAGTAGTTTGCCAACAGCGCTTGCCTTCTTGTTGTTCGGCGTTAGGACCACGACACGATCCTGACCTCGGATGACAGACATCGTCTCCTCCCATGCGTCCTCTGCGTCGAAGACCAGACTTGGGAAGAGGAGGAAACGACGCCCCACGCCTTGCCGAGACCTGTCATCGGAGTATGAGATCTCCATTCGGTGAATACGGCGCCGGCCCCACAACCGCTCCAACTCCCCGCCACCGCCGAGAGTAGCGGACATGTAGAACCGTTGGTCAGCCTTTGAGAAGGCGGGCTGGTCGAAAGTAGGCGCCAGCAGGGGACGGAGAACAAGTTCCGTCGCCGACACGAAGAGGTGGCAGACGTCTAGGTGTTCCCTGATAGCCCCCCACGAGAATCTCTCGTTTTTTCCATCGAACGCGGCGTCGAAGAGCGGGATCAACTTGGCGGCGGCTGCCTTCACCACCGGGAGCGGGATCAAGTCGACCCAGCTCGAGTCCACCGCGGATGGCTCGCCTCGAAGCCGGGCCAAGTCGCCCGGCTTCAACCATTCTGATAGCTCGGAAACAACGCTCTCGAACAACGCCGGATGCTGGGAACGGCTCACGCTGACCTGCCACCGCTGGATTACGTAGTTTTCGGCCGCGTGGGCATCGTCTAAAACCAGGACGTTCGCGTCGGAGAAGAACGGGTTGCTATTGAAGAGCGAGCTGTATGTTGTGACGCCAATTGCCTCATTTCCGCGGTACTCAGTAACCGCATCCGCTGCGTAGTCTCGATGTGACCCCGTGAAAGAGCACACTGAGATTCCGTACTGTCTAGCTTGCGCGGCGACTTGCTCTACGAGCTGCTTGGTTGGGCATAGGTAGAGCGCGCGACGGCCATGCCGCCGTCTTTGCCATTCCGCGACAAGAAGCCCAACAAGGGTCTTTCCGCTACCGGTGGGCATCTGCATCGCGATGTCGGGCTTCTCGTAGTTCTCGCGATAGAGTCGGAGAGCATCGGCTTGCTGAGCCAGAAGTCCCGGGATCTCCCGGAGACGGAGGTCATTAAAAAGCTCCTCCGGGGAGGAGTATGCCTTGCCCTGCGTCCTGATTTTCTTGAAAGCCATCGACGCTGCGACTGTAGCAAGCAGCAGTCCCGGCGACGAAGGAAAACGCGCCCCCGCAGCCCTGCGTCTCCCCTAGCACGGCCAGCGGGCCACTGGGGCGCCCCGTGCAGGCCCCTTACCTCAGCTCAGCTTATTCCGCAGCACGTACTGCAGAATCCCCCCGTGCCGAAAGTACTCCACCTCATTCGGAGTATCCAGCCGAGCCACACACTCAAACTCCGTCCGCTTCCCATCCTCCGCAACCGCCACAACCTTCACCATCTGCATCGGCTTCAGCCCCCCAGCGATCCCCGTCAGATCAAACGTCTCCCCCCCAGTCAACCCAAGCTCCTCGATCCCCTCCCCGTCCTTAAAGTTCAACGGCAGCACCCCCATGCCCGCCAGGTTGCTCCGGTGAATCCGCTCAAAGCTCTTCGTAATCACCGCCTTAACTCCAAGCAAGATCGTCCCCTTAGCCGCCCAATCCCGCGACGACCCGGTCCCATACTCAACCCCACCAAGCACCACCAGCGGCACCTTCTCCGCCTTGTACTTCTCCGCAGCATCAAAGATCGACATCTCGTCCCCACTCGGCTGATGCCGCGTCCAGCCACCTTCAGTGCCCGGCGCCAACAGGTTCCGCAGCCGAATGTTCGCGAACGTCCCGCGGATCATCACCTCATGGTTCCCGCGCCGACTCCCAAAGCTATTGAAGTCCCCCGGCTTCACCCCATGCGCCTGCAGATACTTCCCCGCCGGCCCATCCTTCGGAATGTTCCCGGCCGGCGAAATATGATCCGTCGTCACCGTATCCCCCAGCTTCGCCAAACACCGAGCCCCCACAATATCCTTCAGCGCATCCGGCTCCTTCCCCATGCCCTCGAAGTACGGCGGGTTCCGGATATACGTGCTGTCCGCATCCCAAGCGTAGCTCTGCCCCTTCGGCGTATCGAGCTTGGCCCAGTTCTCATCCCCCTTGAACACGTCCGCGTACTGTTCGGCGAATTGGTCCTTGCCCAGGCACTCCCGCACCAACGCAGCCACTTCCTGCGGCGTGGGCCAGATGTCCTTCATGAACACGTCGTTCCCGTCGTTGTCCTGACCGATCGCCTCCGAGTACGGGTCCCAATCCAGATGCCCCTTGAGCGCGTACGCGACCACCAGCGGCGGCGAGGCCAGGTAGTTCGCCCGAATGTTCGGCCCAATCCGCCCCTCGAAGTTCCGGTTGCCCGAAAGCACCGACGTGGCAATGAAGTCGCCCTTGTTGATCGCCTCCACAATCGGCTCATCCAAAGGCCCGGTGTTGCCAATGCACGTGGTGCACCCGTACCCCACGGTGTGGAACCCGAGCGACTCCAGGTCGTCCATCAGCTTGGCCTTCTCCAGATAGTCCGTCACCACCCGTGAGCCCGGCGCGAGACTCGTCTTCACCCACGGCTTCGTCTTCAGCCCCAGCGCCCGCGCCTTGCGAGCCACCAATCCCGCCGCCACCAGCACGCTTGGGTTGCTGGTGTTCGTGCAGGACGTAATCGCCGCCACCACCACATTGCCGTCGCCAAACTCGAACGTCTCTCCCTTGTGCGTCACCGACACCGTCTTGCCGCGGTTCGCTTCCTCCACCTGCTTCTCCACCAACGCCCGCCACGCCGCCTGCGACTTGGTCAGCTCGATCCGATCCTGCGGACGCTTCGGCCCGGCAATGCTCGGCACCACCGTCCCCAGATCCAGCTCCATGGACGTCGTGAACACCGGGTCCGGCGTCGCAGACGTCCGGAACATCCCCTGCTCCTTCGCGTACGCCTCCACCAGCTGCACGCTCTCCTCGGGCCGGTTCGTGAACCGCAGATACGCCAACACCTCATCATCGATCGGGAAGAAGCCACACGTCGCCCCATACTCCGGCGCCATGTTGGCGATCGTCGCCCGGTCCGGCAGCGACAGGTGGTCGAGCCCCGGTCCGTAGAACTCCACGAACTTGCCCACAACCCCGTGCGCACGAAGCATCTGCGTCACGGTCAACACCATGTCCGTCGCGTTCGAGCCCTCAGGCAGCTTGCCTTTCAACTTGAAACCCACCACCTGCGGCACCAGCATCGAGATCGCCTGCCCAAGCATCGCCGCCTCGGCCTCGATCCCCCCCACGCCCCAGCCCAGCACCGACAGCGCGTTGATCATCGTCGTGTGCGAGTCGGTCCCCACCAGCGAGTCCGGGTACGCCTGCGTGACCCCGTCGTTCTCCTTGGTCCACACCGTCCTTGCCAGGTACTCCAAGTTCACCTGGTGGACGATCCCGGTCCCCGGAGGGACCGCGCTGAAGTTCTTGAACGACTCCGCGCCCCACCGCAGGAACAGGTACCGCTCGCGGTTGCGCAGGTACTCGAGCTTCACGTTCAGGTCGAACGACTTCTCCGACCCGTAGCTGTCCACCTGCACCGAGTGGTCGATCACCAGATCCACCGGCTGCTCGGGGTTGATCTGATCCGCACTCCCGCCCAGCGCCACCATCGCGTCGCGCATCGCCGCCAGATCCACAACCGCCGGAACGCCCGTGAAGTCCTGCAGGACCACCCGCGCGGGGTGAAACGCAATCTCCACCGAAGGCTCCGCCGCTGCATCCCACCCAGCCACGGCTTCGATGTCGCTCTTGCTGACCGCGTTGCCATCCTCGTTCCGAAGCAGGTTCTCCAGCAGCACCCGCAGCGAGAACGGCAGCTTCTCCACATGCCCAACGCCGGCCTTGCTCAGCGCGTCGAGGCGGAAGATCTCGTAGCTCTTGTCGCCAACGGCGAGGGTGGAACGGGCGCCAAAGGAATTGTCGTTGTTGCTCATCGGATGTGCGTCCAGTCGTGGCCCGGTACAAGGGCGTGCAGGCGCGCAAATCGTGGCACCAGGAACGACTCCCGGCAACTGGCAGGCGCCGACTCCGCGTCAGTTAGGAGGGATTCGGCGCGATGCTACGCTCGAAGACTCCAGGGCCGCTTGTCATCCACGACGGGCTCACGACGAACGAGACCCTATGAAGACTTGGATCCTTGGACTTGCACTGGTTTCCGGCTGCGGAGCAACCTCCAGCAACCCACAAGAGATGGCGGGGTCGACCACGGACGTCCCGGCCACCACGGCCAGCAGCTCGTCAAGCTCCGGCGCGTCGACGGGTGACGAACCCGGCAGCACGAGCAACCCCGGCACCTCGTCGAGCTCGGGCGAGGCGGACACAGGCACGGACACCGATCTCCCCGACCTCGAACCCGGGCCGGTGGAGTGCGAGAGCACGAGCTGCGGTGTGTCGTGCGGCCACGCCGAGTATCAGTATGAGGACGACGGAGAGGTCTGCGGGTGCGAGTCCTCCGACGATCCCGACGGCATCATCGCGTGCCGCTTGCCGCTGCCGTGCGAGTCCTCGAACGACCCCCTTCGCTGCGTTCTTCAGGCACTTCGCTACGACATCCCCGGCGCCTACGAGCTCGAGGACGACGAGGGAACCGGTGACTTCTCGCTTTCGCGGTACGAGGTCTTCGGTGCCGGCCTGACCCGCGCAAGCTGGAGGGGTGGGAGCGAAGGCTGCTGTACGGGAGCCGGCAGCACGTTCTCTGGCTACCTATTTCCGCAATCGACTCCGCCGGCCGACGATCCGTTCTGGGACGAGTGCGAGCCCGAGCTCTGGGGTGTTGCCTCCTGCTTCCGGCGCGACGCACTGTTCCCCGACCTCAACTGCCAACCGATGCTCGAGGTCTGCCCGGAGCCGGTCGAACTGGGAGAGACCTGCGAGGAATCCTGTCCGATGGCGGGGGACGGCATCTGCGACGAAGCGGCAGGGACGGGACTGTGCGCTACAGGGTGCGACCCAGACGACTGCGCATGACGACCATGGCCGCGCTACACTAGCGATGAGGTGAAGCGAGTCCGCACAGCGATCGGTTCGGCGGCGTGCTTGATGTTCGCGGTCCTGTTGTCCGGATGCGGGCCGCAAACCTGCGGGTGCGGAGCCAGCCCTGACGACGGACTCGCGCAACACGACCTGTCCTACGCGGGCGATCACGACCTCAGCAACGGCTGCGCCTGCCGCTGTGCCGACGGCCCCCTGAGGCCCGAGCCCTACGACGACGAGGGCACGTGCGAGTACGAAGGCGAGACCTGCACCGACGACGAGGGCTACCCGGCCGAACTCGTCTGCTCGGGTTGAGCTGGCACGGCACCGCGCCGCCCTGGCGTTTGCCGGGCGTCCATGCGCACGAATAACCACCCGTTAAGCCCGTTAAGACGCGGCCTCGCTACGCTGGGTTTGCATGATTCGCCAAGCCCTTTCGACTCTCGCCGTCCTTTCCATCGCTAGCGTCACCCTCGCCTGCGACGACGCAAGCCCCGACGACAACACGCAGGAGCGAGCCCTGCTCTACGTCGACGACGAGCCGATCTACGCCGACGACGAGGTCCCCGAAGAGCTCGAGCCGATCCTCGACCTCGTCGACGAAGCCGACTTCGATCTCGATGCCCCCAGGCTCGACGACGAGGGCATCCAACACCGGGCAACCTGCACCGCAAGCTGCGGCTCCAGCAACATGTCGGTCTCCGGGGACTCGTGCATCTGTAAGGACGGCGTCGGATGTACGGTCGCGGACGGTGGGCAAGTTTACGCCTGGCGCTGCCGCATGTTGTAGGCCCCTAGTCTGCTCGGGCTGAGCCGATCAAGCGTCGGTCCAGCAGCGATACCGCAGCGTCTGGCCGCTGAGCTCCAACGTCTGCTTCCCGGTAAAGCTGGGCCCAACCATCGTATTGGCGGGCGGACCCGACACGGCGAACTGATAGAGCGTGTGCACCGTGGGCTGCCGAGTGACATCCGCGGAGTCGCTGGCGTTGATGACGAGCGCGCTCCCCTCGTACCGCGACGCTTGGTAGTGCACGGAGAACACGAGCGGGGCCAGGGACGTGAGGTCGTGGTCGCCACCGGGCTTCACGGTGAATGTTTCCGGGCCCAGCTGCTTGCCCTCGATCGTGGTCGCGCTCGCCTCGCACGACACGCTGGCGGTCGGCAGCTCGGGGGGCGCCAAGACGATCTCGCCGGCATCGTCCACGGGCGGCGGGACGGGATCATCGCCCGGCAAGGAGTCCATCTCCGGATCGAAGCCAGGACCAGCGGCGCCACACCAATACTGCAGCTCGCCACCCGCGTCGTCGGTCAGATACTGCAGGCCAGTGAGGCCGTGGCCGGCCTCGGTCATCCGCTCCGGTGTGCCGTCGAACTCATGCTCGGAGCGAACCGTCGAGTCGCCCATCCCGATCTCGAGCCCAAGCTTCGGCTTGTCTGCCCAATCCGAGGTGACGGCGACCTCAAACCCGTGCAGCTCGACCCGCTGCGTGCCCGCCCGGACCGCGACCTTCTCGGTCTGGGTATGGCCGTGCCCCTCGCTCTTGCGCCAGAAGAACGAGCACGCAAAGTGCGGCTCGTCCGGTGCCTCCAGGGTTTGCGGGTCCCCAGTGTCCACCGGGCCATCGGGCGGAAGGCCCAGCTGCGTTGGCCCCGAGCAGGCGCCAAGGGTCGCGACAGCGGTGAGGGCAGCAAGACGAAGGCTCATACATCCCCGAACGGTGGTGGCCCCGCAAGGCTTACGGCAGCTCATAGGTCGAAATACACGAGGGTTGGGATCACTTCGCGGGTGCGGGCGGCGTGGCTTCCACAGCCGATCCCGGTCCCGCGGGTTGGGGCTCGGGACCCGACGACTCCACGTTCGCGACCATGCCGAACATGACCAGCGCGCAGGTCTTGGCCATCGCACCATTGCACCCCTCGTGTGCCATCGCGGGGGCTCCGGGACCGGGCGCAGGATCCACGGTCACGCTGCCGTCGTCGTGAAACACCATGGTGGCGCTCTTGTCACCAACGCTGAGGGTTCCGCCGTTCTCGCTCAGGGTGAGCCCGGTGATCTCACCGCGGCTCATCACCGAGCCGTCCGCCTGAACTTCCATCATGACGGCGCCATCGGGCATGGTCAGCTTGCCGTCGCCCGAAAGCGTCGCGACAACCTCGCCGCCAAAGCTCACCGAACCGTCGGCGGCGACCACAACGGCCTCGCCGGGCTTGTCCGCCTCGAACAGCTTGGCGTCGGCCAACGCCAGGATCTCGGCGGGCTCGGCCGCGGGCTCAGGCGTTGCCGCCGCGGGTGCGTCGGTCGGCGTGGCGGTAGCGGGAATGTCCTTGCCGTCGCAGCCTCCCAAGGTGGACGCAGCGATGAACAAAGCAGCAAACAGGGTCGCACAGCGGCGCATGGCCAGAGGGTACTGCACGCCGCTGAGACCGATCGCGTGCCCCGCGGCCAGCCTTGGGATTTTAACTTGATTAAATCTATTTACCAAGACAACGTTCATCGGTGTCCCTGTCCGACGCGCAGCTGCTCGCCTATGCCCACCGCACGGATCCCCTGGCGGAGGCTGCGGTCACCGATCTGCCCCGTTTGCGGCCGTACAAGCTGCTGGACGCGGTCGAGGCCGCATCACGCGATGGGAACTCGGATGCCAGCCGGTTTCTCCACAGCGCGTTCACAGTGCCGGACTGGGTGGACTTCGAGCGGGTCGAGCGTGGCGCGGCGGTGTCCCGCACCCACGGATTCGCCCACCTGCTGGCGCTGAACTTTGGGGCGCTCCTCGAGGGCTACGCATCGCACAGTCTCGCGGCCCCCCTGGTCGCGACCGGTCGCCTCCGCCAGGACACCCGAAAGCGTCTGTACGAGACCGGGCAGGTGTTTCACAACGGACGGCAAGAGGGCGCGCTGCGTCCGGGCGCCCCCGGGCACCGGTCGATCCTCGCGGTCCGGCTGCTGCACGCGATGGTTCGCCGTCACTTGGCGAAGGTGGGCTACGAGACGGTCGACTCGGGCGCTCAGGTTCACCAGCTCGACATGGCCCACACCGCGGTGCAGGTGTGTCACGTGGGACGACGCGGGCTGGCGCGGCTGGGTGTCGACCTGCCTTCAGAGGACATCGACGCCCTGCATCACTTCGCGCGACTCGTGCACACCTGGCACGGGGTCGAGGCGGCGCTGCTCCCCGAGACCGTGGCGGACAGCGCTGCCCTACACGCCCAGCTGGCGGCGCTTCGTTACGACGCGTCGAACCCCGCCGCTGCGCCCTTGGTGCACGCCGCGCTCGATGCGATGACCCACGCCCCGCCGTTCTTCCTGCCCCGCCCGGCCCTGGCCGCGGTCACGCGTTTGCTCATCGGCGATGCGCTGGCCGACGCCTGGGAGCTGGGTGAACCCGGACGGTGGCGTCATGGGGTCACGGCGATCATGGCCACGAGTCGCTCGGCGAGTCGTCTGGCCCGCGCCGCACCCCGCACCCTGGCGCCGCCGCTTCAGTGGGCGCAAGAGTCCCTCTACATGCACACCCTCGCGCGAGGACTGGGGGCCGCACCCAAGCGGGCGTTCGGAACCCTGGCCGACCACCGCTGGGGTCGACGGGCGACGCTGTGACCATGGGCTTGATGGCACAGCAGAAGGAGGAGCGACGGCAGCGGATTCGCGATGAATCCCGCCGGCTGCTCATCGAGCAGGGCTACGACGGGCTCACCGTTCGCAAGCTCGCCAGCGCCTGTGGCCTGTCGGTGCCCACGCTGTACAACCTGGTCGGCTCCAAGGCCACGATCATCGCCGAGGATGCGATCGAGACGTTTCGCCGGGTCAGCGAGCGCTTCGACGCGGCGGCCGAGGGCGACCCGATCGATCGGGCCTTCGCGCTGTACGAGGTGGTGCGGACTGAGATTCTCAGCCGACCTGCGTACTTTCGAGCGCTCCTCCCTCACCTGGACGCGGTGCCCGAGCTCCGCCCAGTCCGGGATGCGGTGGGTCAGCTGCAGGTCGCACAGCTCGTGCACGTGCTGACCTCAGGACCGCGCAAGACGTTTCAAGCAGACTTCGACGTCCGGCTCGCCGCATCTCAGCTCTACGACCTCGCCAACGCGGCGTTCACCGGCTGGGCCGTGGGCCGCGTGCCCGAGGCCGAGCTGGGCGCCCGCCTGCGACACGGCGCAGCCCTGGTGCTCGCAAGCGGAGCCCGCGGAGCCAGCAAGCAGAAGCTGCTGGAGATCGTGCGCGAGTCAACGGAGATGCTGACGTCGTAACGCTGCTTGCGAGACGGCTGAAGCTGTCCGTCATCGTCGCAAGCCGTGGACAGAACCCACGGGGTCGATCAGCGCTCGAGGAACGAGGGCGGGTGATGGCTTACGGCGCAGCGACCGAAGCCCCCGCAGGTTTGGCGACGGCCCTGCTTGACCCGGATACGCCCGTGGACGGTGTCACCGTCACGAAGCTCAACGACGAAGCTCGAAGGGGTTGGGCCGGGGAGTTCATAGCGGCTGGAGACACACGAAGACACGGGGAGTCCGCTGCCGGTGACTCCATCCGAAGCCATCCCCCCGCGTTGCAGCCGGGTCATCCGTTCGCCGTCGAGAAACGCATGGAGGCTCGAGGACCCTTGAAAGCACAGGTGCGGTGACTCCAGCGATCCTCGGCCCCGCACGATCAAGACCGTGCTGCCTTTGGCGACGTAGAGACTGCCGTCGATCGGCCGTCTGCCCCTCCAACCGATGGCCGGGGCACACGCCACCATCAACAGCAGGAGGCCGAGGCAGAGTCGTCGCACGTCCAGCTTCGACGCGCGCCCCGTCGGAGGATTCAACCCACAGACCGATGCCGGGACGCACTGGCTCGGCCGGCAGACAGCAACCGGACCATGGACCCGCTGCTGCCCTCTTCGTGCGGAGCTACAGGTAGTTCCAGCCGCAGACGCCTTCGTTGCAGACGAAGCCGTCGGCGGGGGGACAATCGCAAGTGGAGATCCCGCCGATGTCGCAGCTGGCATCGAGCGCGTCGTCTCGCAAACTATCCCAAAGATCGATGTCGGCGTCGGTGCGCGCGACCCAGTTGCGGGTGCAACCGCAGCTGGTTCCGGTGAGCACTTGGCCACACTCGGCGTCGTCTTCACAGGAGCGAATGGCTGCGGTCTCGGCTTCGTATGCGGTGACGAGCGCTTCGCAGTCGACCGCGATGCAGGTCTCTTCGTAGTCGCCACAGCAGTCGCCGTAGGCCTCGCACAAGTCGTCGCACCAACAGCCTTCACCCGCGCCGCCGCAGGACCCTTCGCAGGTGCCGGGCTCGACCGGACACGCGCCAAGCGTCTGCACGCTGACACCGGCGGCCGATGCCTCGCATGCGTTGCCGTAGGTCACCGCGTCGCAGCCACACACCGGCGCGTAGATCTCGGCGCACACCTCGGGCGTGACCACGCAGGTACCGACGGGCCCTTCGCCGCACTCGGATTCGAACTCGCAGAACTCACCCTCGCCACAATCGGACGACGCGAGACAGTCCGAAGGCTCGGGCTCGGGCGGCTCACCACACTGGCCCCAACACACCGCCGGGCAGAACATGCCCTCGGGACAGTTGGACAGACACTCGGTGTGATCACAGAAGCCCGAGTCGCACTGGTCGTCTTGCAGACAGAAGTCGATGGGCGCCGGCTCGTCGTCGCAGACCGCTGGCTTGTCGCTGCAGCAGTCGCCGTAGTCTTCGCACAGATCGTCGCACCAGCAGTTGCCCTCGCCGGACGGTCCGCCACAGAAGTCCCCGCCCTCAGAGTCTTCGCAGCTGCCGATCGCGTCGGCCTTGCCCAGCGGACCGCGCTCGGGTTCCGCGCTCGAATCTTCAGTGGCGGGGGGGGCTGTATCGCAGGCTACGAGCGGGAGAAGCAGCGAAACGATGAGGCTCAACTTGCGCATGGAACTGCGCGAAGTTGAGCAATCCTCGGGCCAACTCCGAGGCACACGAAGTCGCGGGATTGGGCGGACGAAGCCCTGCGTTGGCCGAATCCGTATGGCAACAGTTGTTGCCGCTCCCGGCGGCCGGTGCCGGAATCAAGCCCGACCTACTGTTGGACGACGACGGTCAGCCCACTCGTCGGGCTCGCGGTCAGAAAGTCTCCGCGACCATCGTCGTTCGTGTCGGCAAGCGCGAGGGAGACTGGGTTGTCACCGGTGGGGAACGTGCCCAGGATCCTGTCCAGCGAAGGCGAGCCCTTCCCCGTCCCGTGCATCCCGATCGTGATGCTCGAGGTGTTGGTCATCGCAAGGGCTCCCGTCCAAAACTGACCTTCGTCGAGCGCGCCCGGTGGCCAGAACGCGTTTGCGATGACGGCCCGCGATGGCCCGCCGGGAAAGTCTCCGCTGCTGAACTCGCTGCCATCGTCGACGCGGAAGAGCGTGACCACATCTGCGTCTCGCGAAACGACCGCGAACAGCGGAGGGCCGACATCACTGCCGGTCATGGGGAACACGGAGACCGGACCCGCGGGCACCTCAATGGTGTTCGTCTGATCGATCTCCAGGCCGTCTAGACTCAAGATGGTGAGCGTCGAGGCGAGCGTGTCGACCACGCCAATGTGTTGGTCGTTCGCTGCGACTGCGCGCGGCGTGCCACCGACGTCGAGGGTCGCGGCGTGGACAAGCGCGCCCGGCCCTTGTTCGCGAAACAGGCTCAGCGTTCCATCGTCGGCGTTGGCCGTGACAGTGATCAGGAACTCGAAGTCCCAGAGCCACCCGACGCCCATGGGCCGTGCCCCGGTCTCGAGCAGGGAGGCTGTGGTGAGCAGCCCCGACTCGTCGACTGCAACGACGGCAAGACGGTCCGCGTCCGGGACGGTGACCAGCAGCCGCGTGATGAGCTCTTTCCTGCCCGGGATCTTTTCCCTCGCGTAGAAGTACACCGCGGCGATGTCCTGTCCGTGACCCGGGAGCGGCACGGTGGAAACCTCTACGAAGTCACCGTCCACTTCCCGGTACTGGCTGACGCCAGTGTCGTTGGAGACCATGATCCCCTCGAGCCCCCAGGCCCCGAACACGTCGTAGGCCGGCTGTGGATCGAGGGTGACGGGGTGAGAAACGCAGGTGCTCGCGAGCCCGACCAACTCGACGCCGTCTGGACACGCGCGCGACTCCGTCGTCCCCCCCGAAGAGCTGGTGCCTTCGTCGCTGCTCGAACCCGTGGAAGCAGCCGTCGTGCTGTCACTCCCCGCGTCGGTCGACGAGGAGGTCGTCGTGTCCAGAGACGTCGTCGAGGATCCGGCCTCGGTCGTGCTCGATGCGCTTCCGCTTCCTTCTCCGCCCGCACCCGAGTCCTCCGCGACAGCATCACCGCCGCAAGCGGGAGCGATCGTCAGAAGCAGGGAGAGCACACAGCGTCGACGAGCCACACCGAGAAGCTATCGCGTTTCGTGACGCACGCGAGCGTCGCCCGAGCGAACCCGTCGTTCACAAACCGGCCCAGCAGCGAAGTCGCGTCTTGGATGCGGTAGAACTCCGGCCTGCTCGCCATGTCGCTATCGGTCGCAAAACTCGTGGGAGTGATCCTGTACCTCCTCGTGCTCCTGGGCATCGGCGTCGTCGCGTCCCGGCGGATGAAGGACATGCGCGACTACTTTGCCGGCGGCAAGAACATGGGCTTCTGGTCCGTCGCCTTCTCGGCCCGCGCCACGGGAGAGTCGGCGTGGTTGCTGCTGGGTCTCACCGGTATGGGCGCCATCCACGGTTTTCACGCCCTTTGGGTCGTCGTGGGCGAGGTGGTCGGTGTGGGTGGTGCGTGGCTGCTGATGAGCCGCCGCTTCAAAGACCTCACCGACGAATACGATTCGCTGACGATCCCCGACTATCTCGAATCCCGGTTTGGCGACACCTCCAGACGCCTGCGCGTGGTCGCGGCGGGGTCCTTGATGGTGTTCGTCACGATCTACGTGAGCGCCCAGATCGACGCGACGGGAACCGCGTTCGAGACCTTCCTCGGCTGGAACTACTACACCGGGATGATCGTCGGCTTCGTCGTCGTGCTCATCTACATCATCAGTGGCGGGTTCGTAGCGGTGGTGTGGTCGGACGTGTTTCAGGGCGCGTTGATGGGGCTGGGCTTGGTCGTGCTGCCGGTCGTGGGGCTCATCCACGCCGGCGGTTGGGCCCCGGTCTCCGAAGGACTGACGGCGATCGATCCGAAGATGCTGGAGTTTGGAATCGGTGACGGCTCGCTTGCCGTGCTCTCGACCATTGCGCTCGTCGCGATCGGGCTGGGCTTTCTCGGCTCTCCGCAGATCTTCGTCCGCTTCATCGCGCTGCGTTCGCGAGACGAGATCAACAAAGGTGCCGCGGTCGCGATCGGCTGGACCCTGTTCGCGGACATCGGCGCCGTGATGACCGGCATGATCGGACGACACCTCCTCACCACACCCGGGCAGGAACCCAGCGAGGTGCTTGGAAAAGGCGCGGAGTCGGTGCTGCCCATGTTGGTGGAGTCGGTGCTGCCGGCCTTCGCGGTCGGGCTGTTCATCGCCGTCGTGCTCTCGGCGATCATGTCGACCGTCGACTCCCTGCTCATCGTCGCCTCATCGGCTGTCGTCCGCGATGGCTACCAGAAGATCCTGCACCCCGAGCTCCCGGACGAAGCCCTGGTCGGAATGAGCCGCAAGGTCACCTTTGCGCTGGCAGCCGTGGCGTTGGCGATCGCGGCAACGGTCTCGGCGGTAGTGCCGACTCGCACCGTGTTCTGGTTCGTGATCTTCGGCTGGTCCGGCATTGCGGCCACGTTCTGCCCCACAATGATCCTCTCGCTCGTATGGCGAGGCATGACGGCCAACGGCGCACTCGCGGCGATGATCTTTGGGTTCGCCTCGGTGCCCTTCTTCAAGTTCGTCGCGCCACACATCCCAGGCGTTGGCGCGGAGTTTGGCGCGCTCGAGGAGCTCGCGCCCTCGTTTGCCGTGTCGGCCGTGGCAGGGGTTCTCGTCAGTGTGTTGGGACCCGGCGATCCTCCCGAGTGAGGCGCCCAGCGAATCGCGCACCCAAAACAGGCACGAAGTGCCGCATTTTCCAATGGGAACCCCGACGTGGAATTTTCGCGCACATTCTCAAGCACTTAGAATTAAGTGGCACGTCGTGCCTTGATTGCGCGCGGTCGGAGTGCCAATCCATCCGACATTCGCCCACCAGTCGCGTTTTCGCGCGTTCGGTGGACAAGGACATCTCCAATGGCCTGCAATCAAAACACTTTTTCGATTCTTCGTCTCGTTCCCCTCGCCGCTGCCCTCCTTGTGGCTTGTGGCGACGACACCTCCCCCACAGGCGGCGGCACGACCGGTGGCGACACGACGGGCAACGAAACCCAGACCACCGCGCCGACCACGACCGACCCCACGACGGGCCCGGGCTCGACCGGCGACGCGTCCAGCACCACCGACGCCGAGAGCTCCTCGACCAGCGACGGGGACACCGACGCGGAGTCCAGCAGCGACACGGGCCTGGCCCACGAATGCGAGATCGATGAGCCCGGTACCTGCATCGACGAGATGACGGCTCAGGTCTGCGAGGAGGTCGACGGACTCCGTCAGTGGGTCGACCTCGCGTGCGGCGACGAGGCCACCTGCATCGCAGGGGGTTGCGCGTCGGCGATCCAGCAGGAGTTCATCACCCAGCTCACGACCTATCTCGATGGTGTGCACGCCGGTACCGCCCTGGCAGCCGACGTCGACTGGGAGGACCTGCACGAGCAAGCCGCGAGTTTGGTCGTCGCCGGGGACGACACCGCGGACACCCTGTATCGCGCCGGCCGAGCACTGCAGCTCCAGATCCCGCAAGGGCACCAGTGGGTTCGCTTTGGCCCCGGCCAGTGCGGCGTTCCCGAGGGCATGCCGTACACCCAGCAGACGTTCTACGGCGCCTGCGGACGGATCTCGGGTGACGGCGTGATCGTGACCGTCGCCGATGATGCCAACCCGCTGGGCCTGTCTCTTATACACATCTGACGCTGCCGACGAGCGATCTAGTGTAG
>CAJXVA010000098.1 GCA_913061055.1 uncultured Pseudomonadota bacterium | reverse complement strand
TCTACACTAGATCGCTCGTCGGCAGCGTCAGATGTGTATAAGAGACAGATCCTGGCGACGCCGCACAGACGACGTTACAAAGGAGCATGGTGCAGGCTGCCCAAGGGAGCGCCCGGCGAATGTTCGGGACCGACGGGATTCGGGGCGAGGCGAACGCCTACCCGATGACGCCGGAGGTGGCGATGCGGGCAGGGATGGCCGTCGCGGCACATTTCGGAAAGGGCGGACGGGTCGTTGTGGGCAAGGACACTCGCTTGTCGGGCTACCTGATCGAGAGTGCGCTCGCCTCGGGACTGGCAGCGATGGGGGCGACGGCGCTTCTGGTCGGCCCCATGCCCACGCCTGGGATCGCATACCTGACGCACTCGATGCGGGCGCAAGCTGGCGTCGTCATCTCGGCGAGCCACAACCAGTTCGCAGACAACGGGATCAAGATCTTTGGCGCGCAGGGCTACAAGCTTCCCGACGAGTTGGAGGCGAAGCTCGAGGCTGACATGGCAGGCGAAGCTCTGGACGAGCACCGGGCTCGCGGGGAAGCGATTGGACGCGCGTTTCGAATCGACGATGCTGCGGGCCGCTACATCACCCGGCTCAAGCAGGCGTTCCCCACCGGAGACGACCTCACCGGACTGAAGATCGTGATCGACTGCAGTCACGGGGCGGCTTACAAGATCGCGCCCACGGTGCTCGAAGAACTGGGCGCCACCGTCATCACGCGAGGCGTGTCGCCCAACGGCACCAACATCAACGACGGGGTTGGGGCCACTCATCCTCAGGCGTTGTGTGAAGCGGTGAAAGAGTCCGGAGCGGACATCGGCATTGCGCTCGACGGCGACGCAGACCGAAGCATCTTCTCCGATGAGAACGGTGCCATCGTCGATGGGGACTCGATCATGGCGATGTGCGCTCGCGATCTGCATCAACGCGGCGACCTGCGAGGCGGGGCCGTCGTCGCGACGGTGATGTCCAACCTCGGGCTCGAGCGCAGCCTCGCCGAGGTCGGCATCTCGTTGGTTCGCACACCCGTAGGCGATCGGTATGTCGTCCAGGCCATGCGCGGCAGTGGGTGCAACCTCGGCGGGGAGCAGTCGGGGCACCTGGTTTTTCTCGACCACGCAACGACCGGGGACGGGATGGTCGCAGCACTGCAGGTCCTGACGATCATGCGAAGGACTGGCAGCCCGCTGTCGCGGCTCTCCGAGGTCATGACCCCCGTGCCGCAGCGGTTGAGCAGCTTCATGGTCCCCACCAAGGTGCCCATCGATCGCTTACCCAAGCTGCAGCGCACCATCCGGACCGTGGAGAGGGAGCTTGGCGATGAGGGGCGTGTGTTGGTCCGGTACTCGGGGACCGAGAAGAAAATGCGGGTCATGGTGGAGTTTGTGGATGCGGTCCGGATCGACGAGTACGTCTCCCGATTGCAGGAGGCCGCGGTGGCCGAACTCGGAGAGTTGGCGTGAGCGTGCTCGGCATTGGTCTGGACCTCTGCCCGATCGACCGGATGAAGCGGGCCATCGATCGCCACGGTGATCGTTTTCTCCGCCGCATCTTCACGGAGCAGGAGCAGGCCTACGCGCGCGACGCCTCGGGAGGCATGGCGCAGTCGCTCGCGGCACGGTTCGCGGCGAAAGAGGCGGCGAGCAAGTCGATCGGAGCCCCCAAGGGCATCGGCTGGCACGACGTCGAGGTGGTCCCCGCACGCCGGGGGATCGAAGGACCACGGCTGATCCTGCGTGGTCGGGCCCAAGAGGTCGCGGACGCGCGTGGCATCAAGAGCATCCTCGTCAGCCTGACGCACGCGGGCGGTGTGGCGGCGGCGGTGGCCGTGGCGGTCGCATGAGGACCCCCGCGTGCCTGTGGTCGTCAGCCCAAGCGGCTGCGGCCGACGCCTATACGATGAACACGCTTGGCGTGCCCTCGCCGGTCCTGATGGAGCGCGCGGCGCTTTGCGTCGCAGCCGAAGTCATCGCACGCAGCGCGGGCCGACCGATCGTGTGCATGGCGGGTCCGGGCAACAACGGAGCGGATGCGCTGGCGGTCGCTCGGATCGTCGCCGCGCGTGGTTTGCAGGCTCATGCATGGCTGGTCACGCCCCAGCGAAACGCAGCCGCCGAAGCTCAACTCGCACTCGCGCGGGCCCATGGGGTCGGAGTCCATGACTCGCCCGATTCGCTGCCGCCCGGCGCCGCGTGGGTTGACGGGTTACTCGGCACGGGGGCGAAGGGAGCGCCCAGGGGGTGCATCGCCGAGGCGCTGGTGTGGGTTGCCCCGCAGCCCGGGCCGTGCATTGCGATCGATGCACCCACCGGCGTCGATGTGGATACGGGAGCCGTTCCGGGGCTCGCTTTCCGTGCGGACGTCACGGTGACGCTGGTGCGAAGCAAGCCCGGCCTGCATGTCACGCCAGGGAGGGACCACACGGGGTCGGTCGTGATCGCCGACATCGGAATCTCCAGGGGTCCTGCGGGGGATTCGCCCGCAGGTCACCTGATGACGGCCGCCGCGGTTGCGCGCGCCATCGAGGGCATCCCAGGACACGCGGCTCACAAAGGGCACCGCGGACATGTGGCGGTCGTGGGTGGCGGTCCGAATACGCCGGGAGCGGCGGTGCTGTGCGGTGTCGCGGCCATGAGGATCGGCGCCGGGCTTTGCACGCTCGTGGGCACGTCGGTCCCCGACGCCCGACCGGAACTCATGCGTGCACCGGCACGACTTCCCCTCGTACCGGCGGCGAGCGTCCTCGTGGTCGGGCCGGGACTCACGGTCACCCCACCAGACATCGACCTGCGGCAGCTGTACCGAGAGGACCCGCGGCCAGCGGTGTGGGATGCCAACGCGCTCGATTCGATCGACCTCGAGGATGCGCCCGCGGGTCCGCGCATCCTGACGCCGCATCCCGGGGAGGCGGCGCGTTTGCTGGCGCGCCTGCATCCGGAGCAGACTTGGACGTCCGGGCGCGTGCAGGCGAATCGTGTGGAAGCCGCGACCGCTTTGCAGTCCGCCACCGGGGGCGTCGTGGTGCTCAAGGGGGCCGGTACGCTCGTGCACGACGGGGGAGGGGTTTCGGTCTCGCTCGAGGGCTCACAGGCGCTGGCAACCGCCGGGTCCGGAGACGTGCTCGCGGGTTGCATTGCAGGTCTGCTGGGCCAGGGGCTCGCCCCCATGCAGGCGGCTCAGGTCGGGATCAGCGTGCACGGGCGTGCAGGGGACCGGGCCGCGACGCACGCTGGCATCCCGCTCGCGCTCGAAATCGCGGAGGCGCTCTCCCATGCGCTGGGGGTCCTGTCCTCGGGCACACCCGGTCCCCGCGAGCCCCACTACGTCGCGGGGTGAGTCCGCGTGGGTGACAGGGTCGACGGCGCCACCGCGGACCCGGTACGCTCCTGCCCGGTGTTCATGCGTTTTGCGGTGGCAGCAGTCGCACTGTCTTGTATGAGTTCGGGCTGTCGGAGCAAGCCTGCGCCGGTGCCTCCGCCTACAGGCCCGCTCACCTTCGACGATGACCCGGGGACCGCGTCTCCGGCGGCGGAGCCCGGTGGCGCGGCGGATGACGGGGCGAAGCCCGCGCCCGCGGGCTGCAAGGCGGGCGGGACCCCATGGGATGGCAAACACGCCGGGTGCCTCTACGAGGTCGCGGGGTGCTGCTACGACACTGCCCAGGCCGCTTGTCAGGCCGCGGGCTGCGAGGGCAAAGGATGCCAAGTCTTGGAGTCCGCCCCGGCGCAGATCGTGTGCCGCCCCTCGTAGGAGGGCGGCACTTCTCGAGCCGCGGTTGCTCGTCGGCGCAGTCCGCTACGGGAAGCCTGCCCCGGAACCACACGACAGCGTCTTGTAGTCGCCGAAGTCGCGCCCGAACTCACAGGTGCCCGAGTTGCCGCACTGCAGCTCGCAGCCCGCCTGGAAGCCGTAGCAGCACTCGCCGACCCTGTACTCACAGTCGTCTGGGTCGTAGGGAGATCCGCCGGCTTCGCATCGCGTGTCTCCGAGGTCGGGGACCTCAGGGCTGGGTCCGGCCTGTGAGGGGCGGTCGGGGTCTTCGCCCTTGGGGGACGTTGCGCCGGAGAAGAAGTCTTGGTCGCTGCCGGACCCGCAGGCGTAGGCCCGTGTTCCAGGCGTTCCGGTCGACAAGCATGCGGTCTGCGGTCCCGCGACGACGACCCCCAGGGAGTCGCGGGTCGTGGGGTCCTGATCGTTGCCGGTCTCGTGCTCGGCCGACTCCAGCTCCCCAAAACGAAGCGTGGCTTCGGGCGTCATGCGGGAGGTCAGCCGGCGCACATCGATGCGCCGTCCGCCGCCGGTGAGCGAGTCGGATCCGAGGACCCAGAGGTCGTCGTCGTCACGGGGGATGAACACCGCATCGTCGAGGTCGATGTTCTCAGGATCCTGGCTGTCCGCGAGGGCCATGTACGATCCTGACCGGATCCCGACTGCCCATGGCATTGCGTCCTGCGGGGTGCGCGAGGGGACCGCGGCCAATCGCGCTCCAACCTCGGGTGCGCTCAACACCGCCAGGTATCGGTTCGCCGCATTCCAGACCGAGATCGAGGTTTCTCCGGGCCCGAGCTCGGACTCGAAGTACAGCAGGCCTTCGGCCGAAAATCCGGCAAGCCGGGTGCTGCCGCTGGTCTTCGCCGATCGGACCAAACAGGCTGAGCTGGAGGCGATGTCGCGCAGTGCAACCGAGCCCGCTGCCGTCTTGTAGGCGAGGTGGCTACCGTCGGGGGACACGGCGCGAAGGCCCGTGGTTTCGGTCAGGTCGTCACGGCCGCTGATCAGCTCTCCATCGAATCGGTCGAGGAGTTCGCCGTCGGGGATCCGGAACACCAGCGTCTGGGCGGTGTCTCCATGACCGAGCGTGATTGCGACATTTTCATCGCGTGGTCCGATGACGATTCGGGTGGCCGGGTCGCCGCGAAGCAGCAGGCGAGGCTCCAAATGATGGTCGAGGTCATCGTCGATGGGGACCAGGTACAGGGAGTCGTCCCCGGTGCCGTGCCGCACGCGCCCAATGATGTTCTGTTCCCCGACCGTCGCGAGGGTGAGGTTGGTGAGGCTGGGGGCGATGCGATCGGCCTCGTTTCGTCCCGGCCAGTAGCGTCGCAACTGCCGGTCTTCGTCGAGCCCGATCACCCAGTTGCTGCCTCTCAAAGACGCCAACAGCTCGACGGGCAGGTCGTCTCGCAACGCCAGTCGTTGACCGATGGCGCGACCGTCTTCGTCCCGGTCCCCATCGAGGCTTCCATCCGCGTTGAATCGAAAGACGTGCAGTTGCTGCTCGCCCCGATCGGTGGAGAGCACGTACTCGCCCGCCGAAGTCACCAGGACCGCGTTCTGGCCGCTGCCCAGATCCGCAAGCGTGGTCCGTCGCAGGACACAGCCCGCCTCCGAATCCGTGTTGTCGGTGGCCGGATCACACTCGTAGTGCAGGACGAACGGCTCATTGCCCCCGGTACCCACACTCCCGCCGGCCCAAGCCAGGACCGGCGCGTGGCGATGGCTGACCATCGTTCCAGGCTCTGCGTCGCCCAACTCGAGCGTGCCGCAGGGTGTGGAGGGATCGCTGAGGTCGTCGCATCCAGCGCTCAACCCCACACCCAGGCTCAGCCCCAGGCCCAACCCCAAACGCAGAGCAGCGCTCAAACAAGCCTGCTGCGCTGGACCCACAAAACCCACATCTGGATCGTATCATGATGAAGACGACTTGTGGCAACCTCACGCCGGTGCGGACGACACGCTGCCGGACCCTTCGGCACTTTGCCCCGAGAACCATGTTTTCGGCCCTTTTAACGGCAGCCATGCTGGTTTCGGGCTGCGAATCGGCGCCCGTCGAACCGGCTTCGACCGGGAGCAAAGTGGTGGGTGCCAAGGCCGATCCCGAGCTTGCCGCGCCCAAGCCGATGACGGAAGACCAGTTCGCCCAGCTGACGGAGCAGTGGCGGGACCGGGTCGCGTCGGATCCGACGCTGCCGAACACGGCGGACTTCTTTCGCGCGAAGAAGGACCTGTCGCGGGTGAGCAACGAGGCGAAGGATATCCACCTGCGGGCCAACGCCTCGCTCCTGCTTGGGCTGCTGTATGAGGGGCGGACCGATGTGAAGGGCGCCATCGCGCAGTACCAACACGCCGCGAAACTCGTGCCCGACGACGCGGGTCCCTACATGGCGCTCGCGCTCGCGCTGGGCTCGGACAAGCAATTCAAAGACGCGGCGCAGGCCCAGAAGACCGCGACGACGCTCGACCCGGACAACCTGGAGAACTGGCTGGTCCTCGGCGAGATGCTGGTGAAGTCCGGCGACAAAGAGGCTGGCGTGGCGGCCTACGTCGACTACGAGCGGCGCCGCAAGGGACTCATCGACGGGCTGACACTCAAGAACAAGAAGGGGGACTTCCTCGTGGGTCCACCGGAGCGGGTCGGCTGCGCAGAGGCGCTGGCCTCGGCGACCGATCAAGGCACCGCAATCGCGCTCACCTATGCGTTCAAGAGCGATCCCGAGCCGTCCGTGCGGTCCGCTGCGGCGGCCGTGATGGGGGTCCAGCGGCTCACGATCTACAAGCCGGCGCTCGAGGCAGCGCTGCCCACTGCGGCCGGCGAGGTGAAGGAGTCGGTGGCCTGGGCGCTCGCGGAGATCGAGCGTGACCCGGTCACCCCCAAGCGTCCCGAACTGCCACCCGAAGTCGCCGAGGCTGCGCAGGAGAAGCCTCCGCAGGAGACGCCCTCGGGGGAGACGGCTTCGGAGGAGACGCCTTCGGACGCTCCCAAGAACGAAACCCCGAAACCATGACTGCAGCGTCGATCGAAGTCCGCGACCTCTCGCACCGCTACCCCGGTGCGGAGGTCCAGGCCCTGCGCGAGGTGTCGTTTGGCGTCGAGTCTGGGCAACGCCTGGGTTTGCTCGGACCCAACGGCGCGGGCAAGAGCACCCTCATGCGGCTGTTGTGTGGCTACCTTCCGCTGGCGCGGACGGGGCAGTTGCGCGTCGATGGGCTGGACGTGGCGACCGACTCGCTGACGGTTCGGACCCGGGTGGGCTACATGCCCGAGCATGTGCCGCTGTACCCCGAGTTGCGGGTCCACGAGCATTTGTCGTTCCGGGCGTCGATCAAACGCGTCCCGCGATCCGAGCGTCGTCGGGAGGTCGAGCGGGTCGCCTCCAAGACTGGACTCTCCGACCGGCTCAAGCAGCCGATCTCCCAGCTCTCCCGCGGATACCGGCAGCGCGTGGGCATCGCCGACGCCTTGCTCGGCTCCCCGCCGCTCATCGTTCTCGATGAGCCCACCGTCGGCCTCGATCCGAACCAGGTCCTGGAGATCCGCGCGATGCTCCGGGAGCTGGGCGGCGCGCACACGTTGGTGTTCAGCTCGCACATCCTCGCCGAGGTCGAAGCACTCTGTGACCGGGTGGTGATCCTCTCGGAGGGGCGGCTGGTGGTGGACGAATCGATCGAGGACGCACTCGCGACGGGCCATATCCAGGTTCGGCTGGTGGCCGGGGCTGCGCAAGCGCAGGGACTCCTGGCAGAGGCGGTGGACGGGGACGTCGAGGTGACCGAAGACGACGGGATCAGCTCGGCGTGGCTCGCCTTGGCGGCGGAGGACGACCCCGAGGCGGTGCTTGCCGCGGTCGGCCACGCCTGCGCCGAAGCGGGTGTGGAGCTGCGAACGCTCTCGATGGGTCGCACGCGCCTCGAAGAGCGCTTCGCCGCGGTGACCGGCGCGCGTCGAGCCTGAGGTTGCGTTACCTTCCCCCTCCCGTGGCCCAAGAGTTCATCCACGCCGTGCGCGGCACGCTGGCGCTCGCTCATCGCGAGCTGCTGTCGTTGTTCGTCACGCCGCTGGCGTACGTGGTGGGCTCGCTATTCCTGCTGCTGCAGGGCTGGAACTTCTCGCTGCTGCTGCACGTGCTCAACGACCCGCTCGCAGCACCAGGCCCGGTGATGCAGTTCTACTTCGGCGGCAGCTTCTTCATCTTCTGGCTGCCCGTCATCTTCTTGTGTGCGTCGCTGGCCATGCGCCTGCTGGCCGAAGAACGACATCAAGGAACGCTGGAGGCCTTGCTCACCGCGCCGCTGAGTCCCGTGACGGTCGTGCTGGGCAAGTTCCTGGGCGTTGTCGTGTTCTACGTCGCGCTGTGGTCTCCGACGGTTGTCTTCTACGTGCTGCTCCGGGGGGCCAACGTGGAGCCCGACCTCGGGCCGATCGCGGCGGGCTACCTGGGCACGTTCATGGTGGGGTGCAGCTTTCTCGCGCTGGGGCTGCTGATGAGTGCGGTGGCGAAGTCGCAGCTGCAGGCGGCGATCTCCACCTCGGTGGCGTGCACGATCCTGCTGCTGTGTGGCCTGTTGGTCGACCAAGTCGAGTCGCCCGCGGTGGCCGACGCGCTCTCGCAGACCAGCCTGCTCTCAATGATGCAGGAGATGGCCCAAGGCATCGTCGATACGCGATGGATCGGGCTGCACGTGGCCATCGTCGTCGTCTCCCTCGTGGCGGCCGTGCTCGCGATCGATCCCCGCCGCAACCTCGACCGCACGATCCGCGCCGTCCTGATCTCGGTCGCCGTGGTGCACGCTGCCTGGTTCGTGGGCCGCCACGCGGTGCGTCAGGATTGGACCGCCGCGCAGATGTATGCACTCTCCGACCGGGCGCGTGATGTCCTGGAGGGTCTCGAAGGGCCCATCGACGTGCGGGTGGTCGTCCCGGAGACGATCGGTGCCGGGAGGCCTAACCCCCTGTCCCAGGAACTCCGCGAGGTGCTCTCGCGGATGACCGACGCGAGCGACGCGCTGCGGGTTCAGTTTCTCGACCCGGACCGGGATCGTCAGGAAGCCGAGCAGCTTGTGGCGGACTTCGGCTTGGGCGGTCGAGACCTGGCCGATGGCGTCGTGCTGGTCCGAGCCGGGCAGGGGGCGGAGCAGCGTCGTGCCCACCGGTTGCCGGGCGACTTGGTCACCTATGCGACGGGTGCCGAGGTCCAGGCGACCGGGCCACGGGTGCAGGAGTTCCGCGGAGAGGAGGCGCTGCTCTCCGCGTTCTTGTCGGTGTCCAAACCGCTGGACGTGACGGTGTGCGCCACGGCGGGACACGGCGAACCTCGGTTCGACAACCTGGAGCCGTTTGGCGGGTACGCCCATCTCTCCGACCTCATCAAAGACGCCGGAATTCAGCTCCGCACCGCCAATCTCGACGACGCGGACGGCCTGCAGGGGTGCACGGTGGTGCTGGTCGGCGGCCCCTCGGGACCGCTGCCAGGTCCTCAGGTGCAGGCGCTGACTCGCTATGCGGACGCGGGCGGGAAGTTCTTGGTGCTCAGCGGCGCGGTCGTGCGCCCCGGCGCCAACGGCTTGGCCTCTCACGGTCTCGAGCCCTTGCTGCGCCGCTTCGGAATCATCACGCGGGACCGCATCGTGCTCGACCCCGAGCATCCGATGCCTGGCGCGACCCCCATGCTGGCGTTCACGATCGACCAGGGCTGGAGTTCGCACCCGGCCGTGCGCGCCTTGGTGTCTCGCGCGGTGAGCTTCGTGTTCGTTCGGGAGCTCGATCTCACCGAAGCCGAAGACGGATCCAAGGCCGAGGCGCTCGTGGTCAGTGCCGAGACCGCCTGGGCCGAAGCCGACATCGCCGGCATCCGGGCCGGCGTGCCTCCCCAGCTGGAGGGCGAAGCGGATGGGCGCGGTCCCGTGGTCCTCGCGGCGGCAGGCACCCTCGGCAACGCCCGCGCTGTGGTGATCGGATCCGATCAGTTCGCCCTCAACGCGTACCTGCGCGACGACGTCGTCTACGATCACGGACGCGACCTCATCCTCAACACGCTGGGCTGGTTGACCGCAGAGGACACGTTGCTGGGGATTCGACCTCGTGAGCGGACCGCGGTGAAGTTGGTCCTGTTGCCCGAGCAGCTGCGTCGCATGGTTTGGGTGTGCTTGTTTGGGATGCCTGGGTTCGGCATCGCGCTGGCGCTGTGGGTGTTGTGGAGGCGCCGAACATGATGCTCAAGCCTGCAACCTGGGCGTGGGCGGCGGTGGCTGTGGCCCTCGTTGTCGCAGTCCACGGCACCGAACCTCCGCAGACGGGGCCCGGCGGGTTTGTCTCCACGCGGTCCTCGGCCCGCCGGGTGTTCCCAACGCTCCCCGACATCACGTTGGAGACGGCCTCCATCACGTTGGCCCGGGCCGACGGGGCGAGCGTCGTGCTGCAACCCAGCGCGGATGGGCACGCCTTGCTGGTCGATGGCGAGATGGTGGGGCCCGCGGATCCCAGGGCCGTCGAAGGCTTGTGGGCGTCGTTGCGCATGGCGACGACGGTCCGCGCGGTGAGCGATGGCGCCGGCGTGGGCGTCGGATCTCTGGGCACGATCGTCGTCGAGGCCGCAGGGGTCTCCCGGTCGCTGCGCGTCGGTGGGCGGACGCCGGACGACGCGGGCCGCTACGCCGAGATCGACAATGCCGACTTCGATCCCGAGGGTCCAAAGACCCAGACCTGGGTCGTCGAGGCCGAAATGGCCGACATCTTGGACCAAGCCCCCCAGGCCTGGCTCTCCCGCCGTGCGGTGCTTGTGGAGCCCGGACAGGTGCTCGCATTGCAGCTCCCCAGCGGCGAGATGCGCCGGGGCGAGGATGGCCGCTGGCGCTCGACCACCGGCGAGGACCCGTCGGTCACGGCGCTGCTCTCGAGCGACGCCGTGGAGGCCCGTCTGGGCCGGATGGTCGGGGCACGCCTGTCTCCGCTGCTTCCGCAGGGTGCCACGCAAGCGGCCGTTCCGTGGGTGTCCCTCGAGGGCACGGGCGCGCGTCGATGGACGCTCGCACTCGCCGGCGCGTGCCCCGACGGCAGCGCTCGAACCGTCTTGGTGCGCGGGGAGGGGTGGCCAGGCTGCGTCGACCAGGCCCTCACGGGGACTTGGCCGCTACCCGGCGCCGACAGCCCCGACGCCGGTTCGCTTCTCGAGCCGCGCCTGTCACCGTATGGCTACGGACGGGTGCTCCGCATCGAGCAGCGGCTGCCGGCGCGTCAGGCCCTGGCTCGCAACGCTGGCGACTGGCGGATGAGCACGGACGAAGGGGACCGAATGGTCGATGGCCCCGACGTCTTCGCGTGGTACGAGTCGGTCCACGACGCCGAGGTCGAGCTGGCGCCGCAGGGGACGGCGACGCCCACCTGGGCCGTGGACCTGGAGATGACCACCGACACGACGCAGCACATGCGTCTGCGATGCGGCCCTCGAGGGGCCGACCGCATTTGTCAGCGTGATGAAGGGCCGCTGCTGCGATTGCGCTCGGCGGGGGTCACCGTGGCCACCGATGTGGCGACGTTCGCGGACCGGGACCTGCTTCGGTTCGCGGTCGACGACGTTCGGGCGCTCGAGATCACGGCCGCGGGGTGGCCGCGACAGAGCGTGCACTTCGATCTCGGTGTGTGGCGTCTGGACGCCCCCATGCATCCTGAGGGCGACGTGGCGCTCAGCGACGTGCTCCTGGGAGAGGTGCTGGCCGCAGCGGCCTCTGTGCGTGTCCAGAGCTGGGTCCCGATCCCCGCAGCATCGCCGCTGCGGACCCTCCGTCTCGAGCAGGTTCCCGAAGCCGGACGCGAGAGCGTCCTGATCCTCGAGGTCTGGGCCGACCCCGAGGATCCGCAAGGCTGCATCGCGGCCGTCGACCAGCGTGCGGGTCGGCTGACCAGCACGGCCTGCCGACGTCTGCAGCAGGACATCCTGCACACCGATCCCGTTGCGTTCTGGCTCGACACGGCGCGAAGCATCGAGGTCATCGCGCAGGGGCACACGTCTCGTTTCGAGCGCACGCCTGAAGGCTTGGTCGGCGAGGGACCCCACGTCGAGGCGGACATGGAGCGGCTGCGAACACTCGCACAGCGGCGTGTCGTGCGACTGGAGTCGGTCTCGGACGATGATGTCGAGCGCGAGGATTCCTGGACGATTCGGGTCCTCCCCAAGCGAGGCGAACGACTGGACGCCCAGGTCGACGACGACAGCGTGACCCTCGTGGGCTCGGACTGGCGCTACCGATTCGCACCGTCGCGATGACCCGGTGGGGTCAGTCGTCGCAGATCACGAGACCACCCACGCAGGCCTCGGTGATCGGCTCAGACTCCAGGGCAGCCAACACGCACCTCTGTCCACGAAAAAAGCCCCGAGCCGGTGAGGGCGCGGGGCTTCCGGCAGGAGACCGAGGCGGACTCAGCCGCCTTTTTTCTTCTCGAGCGCGGCCTTGGCTTTGGCTGCCAGCTCGGCGTTCTCTTCGTCCTGACGCTGGACCTCGAGGGGGTGCCATGGAGCGCCGGGGGGGTAGACCCACGCGTCGAGCTCGGCGCCGGTCTCCGGGTCGTGAGCCTTGTAGGCCACGAACTCGAGCAGGCCGCGGTCAAACGCGAAGCCGGTGTCGCTGAAGCGCTTGAACTTGCCCTTGAAGCTGTACTGCTTGCCCTTCTCGAAGATGACGTCGGGCTGCTCTTTCCAGCGTTTGGCGTCCCACTCGGGAATGCTGAAGCGGTAGTTGACGACCATCATCGCGCGCTTCTTGCCGAGCTGGTCCGGCTTGTCCGTGATCCAGACGTGCGGCTGCTTGGGCGGCGGGCAAATCTCGCCTTCGGGGCACTCCGGCGCGACGTAGATCTCTTGGACGTAGCCCTTGACCATCACCTCGGTGCCGGCGTCGCCCTTTTTGACGTTCTCGTCGATCTCGGTGCGAAGACCGTAGATGGATACGGAGCCGTCGGGGTAGGTGAGGTCGACCTTGCCCTCGTCGAAGTCGGGCGAGGGCGGCAGCTCCACCTTGATCTTGGGTGCGGCCGCTTCTTTCTTCTCCTCCAGGTCGGCCGGCTTCTCTTCTTTGTCGCAGCCGGGCGCGACGAGAAGCAGCGGCAGCGCAAGGAAACCGATGCGGGACAGAACGGCGGCGGAGGATGCTCGAGCGGTGGACATGCCTGAATGGGGGGGACGGACCGCGCGGGTCGGTCTAGGTTCAACCGAGGAGGGTCGTATCATGCGCGCTTGCCGTCGATCAAGCGAACGCACGCCGCTGTGCTGGCGATCTAGCAATCGCGAGCGAGACCCGCGGCTGCTACAAAGCCTCGGCGATGCCCCGTTCGCGCTCCTTGGCTGCCGGCTGTCGGCGACTCGCGTCGTTGGCGCTTGCGTTGTCCGCGTGTGGCGGTGGCTCTGCCCTGGACGAGGGCGAGACCGATCGGGTGGCCGATCCCCGCGCGGCGGCCGACGCCATGCTTGCCAAGGAACAGGCCCGAGTCGGAGAGGCGGGTCGCGCCGCCGAGCGGACGCTGGTGATCGGGATGCGGTCGGTGCCCCGTGCGTTCGACCCGCTGAGCGACCAAGAGCCGTGGGCGCGGCGTGTCATCGATGATCTGTTGTTCGAGGGGCTTACTCGACGAACACCCGATCGCGCGCCGTTTGCCGAGCCCGGGCTCGCGGACACCTGCGTGGTGGACCCCCCCACCGGGCCCGCGCGCGACGTCTACTGCCACCTTCCGCCCGAAGCGACCTTCCATGATGGCGAGGCCGTCGAGGTGGAGGATGTTGTGTTCAGTCTGGAGTATTGGCTGGACCCCCGGCGAGCGACGTTGCGGTTGCAGCTCGGGTTGGACGAGCTGCGGGCCATCGAGGTGGTCGACCGACCGTTCGGCGCTCCGGAGCTGCGAGACCCGGGTCGTTGGGTTCGCATCGGCTTTGATCGCCCCGAGCCGCTCGCGTTGGAGCGGGTGGCCTCGATGAAGATCGTGCCGCGAAAAAAGCGGCGCGGCAAAGGGCGGGCGTTCTCCGCCGAGCCGGTCGGGACCGGTCCGATGCGGCTCGTCGCCATCGAAGATGACCGGGTGGTGTTCGAGCGGGTCGAGCCCGCGGAGGGACCGGGTGCGGTGATGCGCCTGGTGCTGCGGGAGGTTCCCGATGGCGCCACCGGCCTCAGCCAGCTGCGGCGCGGCGACTTGCATGTTCTGGCCTCGGTGTCGCCAAGCCACGTCCCCGACGAGCTGGCCAAGCCTGGAATGGCCCCACGGTTCTCGGCCTGGGTGCTCTCCCCGCCGCACTTCGACGCGGTGCTGTACAACCTCCGCCATGGCGCGCAGGCAGGTCCGCGTCTTCGGGAAGCCCTCGACCTGGGCATTCCTCGGGGCACCCTGAGCCCGGGTGGAATGCCGCCGGCGAAGGCGGCCACGGTTGTGGATCTTCAGGACCCGGTCCCCCTCGACCTCGCGGCCCTCGCCGAGGCCGGGGTCTCAGTGACGTGGGGCATGGCGGGTCTCCCCGAGCAACGGGCGTTCGACGACGAGCTGAACGCTGCATCCGCCGCGACCTTGTTGGACACGCTGGGCTGGACCCTGGAGCGGGGCGTCCGGCGAAAGGCGACCGGCAACCTCCGGCTCGTTCTGATGTGGAACGGGGAGGGCGCCCATGCCAGGACGCTGGCGACTCGGCTCAAGGAAGCGTGGCGGGGGTTGGGTGTTCAGGTCCCGTATGCGACAGCAGGCTGGTCGTACCTGTTCGGGCTCATGCGCCGAGGCGAGTTCGACATGGCGCTCGTTCGTTGGGTCACGCACTCCGACCACGATCTGTACCCGTTGCTGCACAGCCGTGGCGCGAACAACATCACCGGCGTGGCCGATGCCGCCCTCGACGGGGCGCTCGAGGCCTATCGAGCGGCACAGACCCGGGAGGAGCGGCAGAGCGCAAAGACCAGTATTGCGCTGAGGATGGAGGAGCTGCGCCCCGTCAGCCTGCTGCACGCACCGACCGAGGTGATGGTCGTGAGCAACCGCGTCGGGGCGCTGCGCTTCGTCGATGACAAGCCGATGTTGTCTGAACTGCGGCTGGGGCCCGAGCAATCCTGGCTCTCGGGCCAATAGACTCATCCGTTTGCGTTCCGCGGCTTTTTTTGCATCGCCGGGGTCCTGCGGCAGGTTGGGGGAGCGAAACCCACACGCCACAGGAAAGACGAGAGATGCACATCTGGATCATGTTGGTCACCCTTCTGAACACCCCCACGCTCGGCCAAGAGCCTGGCCTGTCCCAAGATGACAGCCCCGAGCAGACCGTACGCTACCGCGGCATCGACACCCTCCTCGCGAAGTTCGACGCCGAAGCCGAACCTCGTCTATAGGAGGGACTTCGCAGTCCCCCGCCGCTCCGGCCGGCAAAGCCGGACTCATCCATAGAGGGGACTTCGCAGTCCCCCGCCGCTCCGGCCGGCAAAACCGCCCTGCGCTTCCCCCCTTGCGAACGCCCTGTCGGGCTTGCTCGCGCAGCCGTTGGCTGCGCTCCGGTGGACGCGGAGATTATTGCGGTGTCGGACACCGCGACGGGACTTCCACCCGCCCACGTTTCCCGAACGGGGAGGAGCGTGGCCGGAGGCCACGCGAGCGAGCCCGCAAGGGCGACCTTGGAGGGAGACCCGAAGGGAGCTTCGCTCCCGCAGGGTTGGGAACCGAGAGGTTCCCCTACGTCAGAACCGATACGCGATGCCGGCGGATCCGGCGAGGTAGGTTGAGAAGGTTGCGACGGGGGCTGCTTTGTCTGCCGCGCTGCGGCCTTCGAACAGCTGACCGGAGGTTCGGGCGTGCGAGCGGGGAGTGACGACGCCGTAGGTTCGGAACGAGAGCACGAACGCGATGCGGTTGACGAGGAACTCGGCTTCGGCACCCGCGCGCATGGTGAAGGCACCGAACGACTGCGTGCCCCGGATCCCGGAGTCGAGGTCATAGCGGACGCGATGGAACAGGCCTCCGACGCCGCCGCTGAAGGCAAACTGGCTGACCTCACCGCGACCGAGGTAGAGCAGGGTGCCGATGTCGGCCAGGACCTGGTCGGTGGAGATTGTGGTGTCGCCTTCTTCGGCGCGCAGGCGCAGAGACCCGGTGCGAATGTTCGCGTCGAAGCCGATGAACGACAGCGGCCGGTAGCGGCCAAACACGCCGAGTCCGCCGAGCGCGGTCGACCGACCGACGAAGCGAGGGTCGACGTGGACCACCCGTGGGCGAAGGGGCGGTGTGGTGATGATCGAGCCCTCGACGCCAAGCGCGAACGCGCGCCCGTCCGGCGGACCCTCGGCTTTGCGGGGCGTCCCGGGATCTCCCCGCGTCGCGGAAGACTCTGCAGGGGGGTCAGCAGGCGCCTGTGCGGCGTCCGCCAGGCCCGGGGCCACCGTCAGCAGGGCCGCTGAAACAAGCGTGGGCAAGCAAACGGCGCGGGTTTGGCCGTGCCACCGCGAGCGGGCTGCGCACATCGGCGCGGAGCATACCAGCCGGGCGGGCCTTGCGGCGGGTCGCCTCAGGACGGTATGCGGTGTGGGTGAGCGTCGTGAGCATGACCGGCTACGGCGCGGCATCGCAGGCCTGGGACGCCCCGGGCCGCGGCCGCGTGCGGGTGGATGTGGAGGCGCGCTCGGTCAACGGTCGCTTCTTGGAGATCAAGTTGAGGCAGCCCTTCGGCGCGTCGCTCGAGCCCAAACTTCGAGCCGTCGTCGAGCGGCACGTCGGCCGTGGCCGGGTCGAGGTCTCCGTCTTCGTCCGCAGGGACACGGCCGCCGCCCCCGAGGACGACCCGCTCGCGGGACTTGGCTTGGACCCACAGAAGGTCGCGACCGTCGCGGCCGCAGCCGCCGAGACACGTCGCATCGCGACTGAGGCAGGCCTCGAAGTCTTGGCGCCTACATCGCTGGAAGTGCTGCGGTTTTGTGGGGGGATCAAGGCCGCGCCGTCGGACGAGAAACCCGAGGTCCCGCCGTTCGTCGAATCGTTGATCGATGGCGCGTTGCAGGAACTCGCGGGCTTTCGAGCCACGGAGGGGACCGCGCTCGAGGCGACGCTTCGCGAGCTATCGTCCCAGCTCGCCGCGGCCACCGGGAGCTTGACCGAACTGCTGCCCCCCGAGGCGGAGCGCATTCAAGCCCGGGTCGCGGCGCGGCTCGCAGAGCTGACCGCTCGAGCGGGAGCGCCGGCGCTCGATCCCAGCCGGGTGGCGCAAGAGGTGGCGGTGGTGCTCGCCCGCGGGGATGTCGCCGAAGAGCTGGCCCGTATCGAGTCGCACCTTGGACAGATGACCAGCGCGCTCGATGCACCGGCTTCGGTCGGCCAGGGCAAGACCCTCGACTTCCTCACACAGGAGCTCCATCGCGAGTTCACCACGATGGGCAGTAAGCTTACCTCTCACGACGGAAGCCGCATCGTGATCGAAGGCAAAGCGATCATCGAACGGATTCGAGAGCAGGTTCAAAATGTCGAGTGACCCCCGCCGCGGACTTCTATTGGTGGTGTCGTCGCCCTCGGGCGCCGGCAAGACGACTCTGTGCAACCGCTTGCGCGACGAGTTCCGACGGCTGGAGTTCTCGGTCTCCCACACCACGCGCCCACCTCGGCCCGGGGAGACCAACGGCGTCGAGTACACCTTCACCGCCAAGGAGGAGTTCCAAGAGATGGTCTCGCGCGATGAGTTCGCCGAGTACGCGATGGTGCACGGCAACATGTACGGCACGTTGGCCTCGCGCGTCCGCGAGAGCATCGACAGCGGCCGCGACCTGTTGTTCGACATCGACTACCAAGGCGGCCGGGAGCTTCGCTCGAAATTTCGCGAAGACCTGGTGTCGGTGTTCATCTTGCCTCCCAGCATTCGGGAGTTGGAGCGGCGGCTTCGCTCGCGCAACACGGACTCCGAGGACGTGATCGCTCGTCGGGTTCGGGTCGCTCGTGAAGAACTCAAACACTACGCCGAGTACGACTTCCTCATCATGAATGAGGAACTCGAGCAGGCCTACGATGCGCTTCGCTCCGTCTACCTCGCGCATCTGCACGCCCGATCACGTCAGGCGGCCATCGCCGATGCCGTGATCTCGGGCCAAGAGTCGCTGCTCTAGGGCAGACCTCGCCCCCGCGGCGGCAAGTCCGGCGGCAGCGCGGACGGGGGGAATGTGAGTCTCAACGTCCTGGAGCCGGGGCGGCTGCCAGGGCCCTTCGTGGTCAGCTTTGGCCCGGCTGGGCGCGGCTGTGGCTTGCACGCCGGTCCGCAGGAGGGGTATTGCGATCTGTATGGTCGACGCCGCCGGTACGCAACGCCCTGAGTCGGGGCCGCAACCGGTCGCTCGCTCGGGGTCCGGCCCCGCCCAGGTTGCGGGGGACTCGGGCCCGTACCCGGTCGCATCCTCGATCACCCCACTGGGCCCGGCTGCGATCGAGGTCTCCGAATCCGACCTTGGCGATGGAGCGGCGCTCCAGCAGATCGTCGAGGCCTACCGTTCTCACCACCCGCGGGCTGCGGGCACCGTGCTCGAGACCGACGTGGCCACGTTGGAGCGCGCGTTCGAGTCGGCCGGCCGGGCGCACAGCAAGCAGCGCCGCAAGAGCGGTGAGCCGTACTTCGTGCACCCGGTCCGCGTTGCGACGATGCTGGCGCAGCTCGGACTCGATGCGACGAGCATCGCCGCGGGTCTCCTTCACGACGCCGTGGAGGATTCCGAACTGACCGTGTTCGATGTGCACGAGGCGTTCGGACGCGAGGTCGCAAGCATCGTCGACGGGGTCACCAAGCTCGGCAAGGTCCCCTACCTGTCCCGGCAAGAGCAGCAAGCCGAGAGCTTTCGCAAGATGCTCCTGGCGATGTCCGAGGACATCCGCGTCCTGCTGGTCAAGTTGATCGACCGCTTGGACAACATGCGGACGCTGGGCCACATGCCCGCCGACAAGCAGCACCGCATCAGCACCGAGACGATGCAGATCTACGCCCCGCTGTCGGGTCGTTTGGGGATCGAGTGGGTGCGGCGTGAGCTGCAGGACCTCTCGTTCTCGTATCTCGAGCCTCCAGCGTTCTCGACGATTCGGCAGCAGGTCTATCAGTTCCTGGGATCCAACCCCGGCGTCGTCGAGGACGGCATCGAGCGGCTCGAGTCGGTCTTCGACCCCTCGCTTGCCCAGCCCGATACTTCGGATGACCCGCTGGAAGCGGCGGTGTCGTGGAGAGCCGACGTCTATGGCAGCGTCCGACTGCGGGCGACGCTGCGTCCGATGTTTCGACTCCAGCGCCGGATGACCGGGGGCGGTCGCAAGCCCTCGCAGCTCTCAGACGTGTCGACGTTTCAGGTGGTCGTGCGAGACCGCGAGGCCTGCTACGCGGCGCTGGGACAACTGCACGCGGTGCTTCAGCCGGTGCCCGGCCGGTTCCGAGACTACATCGCACTGCCGCGACCGAACCGATATCAAGCCCTCCACACCTCGGTGATCGATCGCAACGGTCAGCGCCTGGAGGTGCAGGTTCGCTCCGAAGGCATGGATGCGGTTGCCGAGCGCGGCATCGTGGCGCAGTGGGGCGACGGGCCGACCGACGGCCGCCGCTTGGCGTGGCTCGGCCAGCTGATGGACTGGCAGAAGGACGTCGACGACCCCCACGAGTTCATCGAGGCGGTCAAAGCGGACCTGTATGCGGACGAGGTCTACGTGTTCTCGCCCGGTGGCGACATCTTCACGTTCCCCAAAGGGGGCACGCCGATCGATTTCGCATTCGCCATCCACACCGACGTGGGCATGCAGTGCTCGGGCGCGCGGGTGAACGGCCACTTGGTTCCGCTGCGCTATCGGCTGCGCCAAGGCGACACCGTCGAGATCCTGACCAACCCCGAGGTCGCGCCGCGCGAGGAGTGGCTCAAGATGTGTGTGAGTTCCCGAGCACGGGCACGGATCAAACACGTGTTGAGGCAGCGCGAACGGGCGCGACTGCGTTCCCTGGGCCGAAGCCTCGTCGAGCAAGAGGTGGCCTCGCGCGGGGGATCGCTCGAGGAAGAACTCGAAAACAAGCTCGGCGAGCACGCCGAGAGCCTCGGTCTGAGCCCCGAGGTGGATGCCGCCGGGATTCTCGAGGCGGTCGGAGCCGGGCAGGTCGCGGCCACGGCTGTGGCAGATCGCGTCTGTCAGGGACCGGAAGCGGAAGGCCTGTTGGGCCGGGTGATGCGCCGCGTCCGAGGTCCGGCGTCCGCGCCCACCGGTGGAAACGCGAGTGGGCAGGGGGCCGAAGCGTCGCTGCCGATTGTCCTGACCAAGGAGTTGGTGGAGGGATCTGACGCCCTCGTGCAGCTCGCGCCGTGCTGTTCTCCGGTCCCCGGCGACCCGTTGATCGGGTTCTTCGAGCCGGGCCGAGGGGTCACCGCCCACGTTCAAGGGTGTCCAGACGCCCTCGAGCAGCTCAGCGCGCGCCGGGTCCACCTGGCCTGGTCGCCGGACATCGAGTTGTCGTGCCCTGTGACCGTCGAGGTCCGGACCGGCAACACCGTGGGGTTGTTGGCGGAGATGAGCCGGGTGTTCTCCCACCACGGCGTGAACATCAAGCAGGCCAACTGCCGCGCCTACGGCGACGGGGAACGCGCGATCAACACCTTCCACGCGTCTGTGGCCTCCCTGAAGCAGCTCCAGTCGCTGTTGACGGCCTTGCGCTCGACCGAGGGCGTGCTCGCAGTCCAGCGGGTCTTCAACCCTGGAGCGGGCACATATCCGCGCCCTTGACATGGGCTGAACGCACAGCTACAAGCCAGCGCTCCGCCATGGCATCCTTCACGCAAGTCTCCAAACGCAAACGCGCCAACCGCCAGCGGAAGGCCGGCCGTGCTCGGAAGGCCAAGATGGCTCAGAACAGCACGCTCTCCTACGAAGCGCTGTTCGCGGGCTGCGGTGAGCCGGGCGAGCCGGCTCCCAAAGCACAAGCCTGATGCGGATCCCCCTCGGGGGCCTGTCAGTTCATGCGGGTGACGAGTTGTCTCGTCATCCGCTTTGTCATGTCTGCAGTTCGCCGGCTGCTGAATGTCCGACCAGCACCTTGGTCCGTGACACCGCCCTGAACACTGCGTCTTCTTGATCCACTGCGTGACGGCGCCGTACGCTCTAGTCGCCCAACTTGCCGGCCGCGGTCGGGGGATGGGCGGAGCAAACTCGATGAGTGAATCTCAGCTTTCGCCGGGCACAGTGGTCGATGGTGCGTACACGCTCGACGCTGTCGTTCGCGCGCGCCCTGGTGCAACGACCTACAAGGCGACCGACGCCCAAGGAGCGGCGGTGTGGGTCACGATCTACGACCGTACCTGCTTTGCCTCGGGGCTCGCACTCGAGCGCAGCCTCCGCGAGCTTCGACAGCTCAAGAGCGTCGTCTCGCCGCGTGTCCTTCGGATCATCAACGCGGGCAAACACGGAGACGGAGTGTTCGAGGTCACCGAGCTCGGCCCGGACCAGACGCTGACCGAGCATCTGCAAGCCGGCGCACTGTCGACCGAAGACGCTGCGACGCTCGCCGTGCAGGTCGGTGAAGCGTTACTCGAAGCACAGCGCGTTGGGGTGATTCACCGCAACCTAGGTGCGGACGTCGTCTTCCCGAGCGCCGAGGGCGTTCGTGTCGGAGGCTTTGCCGTTGGCGAACCGCAGGCCCGAGGTGCCGGTCCCTTGATGACCATCGCCCCCGAGCAGGTGCAGGGCAAGGTCGTGGACCAGCGGACGCTCATCTACAACGTCGCTGCTCTCATGCAGTGGATGGTGAGTGGGACGCCGTTGTTCGCCGGTACCCCGGAGGAGGTCCTGTCCCAGCACGAGGAGGCTGCACCGAGCGAGAGCATCGACGCGAAGCTGCGCCGGGCGCTGGGCAAGGACCCCCGAATGCGTCCGATGATGCTCAAGCAGTTCCTCAGCGACATCGCGCACATGGGAGGGGTCGAGCCGCCCAGGCTCGCCGCTCGCGTCTCGGCGCCGAATCTCGCCGCTGCGCCCAAAGCTCCGATCGCCGCACCCAAGGCTCCCGACGCGGCGGTGGCCCGTCCGAGCAGCCGTGGATGGACGATGTTCATGCAGGCTCAGGACGACGAGCCTGAGAAGCCCGCGGAGCCCGAGCCGCCCCCGAGCAAGCCCAGCACCCGTGGCTGGACGATGTTCATGCAGGCGCAGGACGACGACGCAGGCGCGGCCGCGGCCCCCGAAGCCAACCCGCAGTCCGAGACCACGCCCGAGCCCGCACCCGCGCCCGAGCCCACGCCGCCCGCAACGGCTCAGGGGGAAGCACCGCCCAGCACCCGCGGCTGGACGATGTTCATGAAGCCCGGGGAAGGGGAAGGCGAGGCGCCGGCTGAAGCCCAGCCCGAAACCGCGGCCGAGCAGCCTGCCTCCGAGGGACAGGAACCCGAGCCCACCGCGGCCGACGGCACCACGCCCAGCGCCCGCGGGTGGACCATGTTCACCAAGGACGAGGATGACGCCGAGGCGGCTCCCTCTGATCCGGCACCCTCGCCGGAGCCTGCGCCGGATGGCGCTGCTGCAGCGGCGCCCGCGGATGGCGCGGCCCCAAGCTCGCGAGGGTGGACGATGTTCATGGAGCCCGGCGCCACCGATGCACCCGAGGCGGCTGCACCCGAGGCGGCTGCTCCTGAGGCTGCGGCTCCCGAAGCTGGAGATCCCGCCACGCCGGCGGAAGAGCCTGCTGACGACACCACAGATGCGGGTGCTTCCAAGAAGCGTGGCTGGACCATGTTCATGAACGCACCGCTGGAGGACCTCCCCAGCAAGGAAGAGGCCCCCGCTGCGGCGGCGCCGGTGTCGAACGTCGAAGCCGCGGACAAGAAGGGCTGGACTGTCTTTGGCGCACCGGCGCTCAAGCGCCCGGAGGCGGACGACGCCGCAACTCCGGATGCTGCGCCCGCCGCCGCGCCCCTGGATCCTGCTGCGGACGTCGGAGCGCCCACCCGCGGCAAGACCGTCATGGTGACCAACCCGTCGCCGACTCCTGCTCCGGATTTGCCGACCCCCGACGTCCCCGATGCCGCGATGGCCAACGCGCCCACGGTGGTCAATACGGGCCCTCCTGCGGGCACGCCGATCGAGAAAGGGAAGACCATCGTGGCGACCTCGGCACCCGCCGAGAAGCCAGACACGATGTATTTCAAGAAGGGGGAGGTCGAGCCCGAAGGAGGCGTGTCCCCGCGCGGGCCCACCGTCCGTGACGTGGCCTCTGCCTCGCGGCCAGTCGAGGAACGAGTGTCTCGAACCTCCGACCCCAGCGCCCCGGTCCCGGTCGTGCGGGAGCCCACCGAACTCGAACCGGTCAAGAGTTCCAACACCGCGGTCTATGCGATCGCCGGGGCGGTCGCGGTCGCGGCTGCCATCGCGGCCTACTTCGCGTTCCTCAGCTAGCTCGGCCTCCGGGCAACGTCGCCTCTGTGGGTCCCCGCGGAGGCGATTATTTTGGTTCGCCCACAGCGCTGGCTCAAACTAACGGCGTGTTGTCCTCTCGCGGTCTCGCAGCGCGCGCTCTCGCCTTGTTCGTCGTTCCGGTGGTCGGCAGCGGCTGTGCCCGGTCTTCGGAGCCGAGCACGCCTCCGGTTGCTTCCGCCCCTGCGGCGGGACCCTCTGCGGGGTCGGAGCCCGAAGCCGCAGACCCAGGGGTCGCGCTCTCGCCGGCGGTGGCCGCCGAGCGTCCTGACAACACCATCTTCCGCTCTGAGATCGAGCAAGCCCTGTCCCGTGGCCCCGGCTACCTGCTGTACGAACTCGGACCCGAGCCGTATCGGCTTTCGGGGAAGTTCGTCGGCTGGGAGATCACCAAGGTGTTTCCCGACGAGCCTGACCTTTGCGCGGATGGGTGTGACCTCCAGGCGGGCGACATCATCCTGTCCGTCAACGGCGACCGGCTCGAGACGCCGCAGGCATTGAGCAACATGGTCGACACGCTTCCGTCGATGACCAAGCTCGTCGTGAAGAGCATCCGCAACGAGAAGCGGCGCACCGCCACGTACGCGCTCGCCGACGGCTGAGCACTACAGCCCGATCTCGATGCAGGCTTGCACGAGGGCCGCGGTCACGTCATCGATCGACTGGGTGCCGTCGATGGCCTGCACGCCCGGAAGCCCGCGGGACACCGCGGCCTCGTAGCCTGCCTCGACCTGGCGCTGAATCGCCTCGGTCTCGAAAATCTCTCGCTCATGCTCCGGCGTTCGTGCGTGTACTCGGCGCGAGGCTTCTGCGGCACCGACGGTGAGAACGAACGTCGCGTCCGGCCATGGTGCGCGGGAGTTGATCGCCTCGACCCATGCCGCGTCGCAGTTGAGGGCCTGGTAGACCCACGAACTCATCACGTAGCGATCGCACACGACGACCTCTCCCCGCGCCAAGGCAGGCTCGATCTCCTCCGCGACGTGGTCGAGCCGATCCGCCGCGAAGACGAGCGCATGCAGGTGTGGGTTCGAGGGGGACTCGCTTCGCGCCAGCAGCCCGCGGGCAAGGATTCCTAGGGACCGGGTCGAGGGCTGGTGCGTTGTGAGGCTGTCTCTTATACACATCTCCGAGCCCACGAGACCTCTCTACATCTCGT
>CAJXVA010000097.1 GCA_913061055.1 uncultured Pseudomonadota bacterium | reverse complement strand
GCAACGTTGGCCGTGCCCACCGTTGCCGCGCAGCTCGGCCCCTCGCTCTGGCTGCGTGCCCGCTCGGCCCACGTGGTGCTCAGCCTCCGCGCGGGGGCGCAAGCCGAGGCGGTGAACGTGGAGTTCGTCGCCGACGATGGCGCGTTCTCCTTCGATCCATGGCGAATTCGGCCCACAGTCGAGCTTTCCGTCGGCTTCGGGCATCGATGATCTTTTTTTGATCGGTCTCCTGCGTTCTGCGCCTCTATCGTGGTTGATGCAGATGGGCCGCGCTTTTTCGTTGTGGGTCGCCCCGGTGGTAGGGGTGGCGCTCGTTGCTTGCAACGGGACGGTTCGAGTCGGAAACACCGGCTTCTCCGGCAACACCGATCCTCAGAACACGGACACGGCCATGCCGACGGGGGGCGAAACGGAGCTCCCCGGGACGACCGACGGCGGCTCGACCTCGACCAGCGGGGGGCAGGACACGGACGGAGGGTCCAGCCTCAGCGGTGGCACCGACGATGGACCCAAGCTGGACATCGCCGACATTCCCGAGCCGCCCTCGGCTGAGTTTCCCCAGACTTGCGACGAGGCTGAAGCCGCCGAGACCAGCGTCGGGTGCGTGTTTCACCCGATCTATCTCCCGAGAGTCTCCAACGGCCTGGTCGGGTTTGCGGCGGCCAATGTGTCGAGCGAGACCGCCCACGTCGAGCTGTTCACCTATGACGGGATGGTGGACGTCGTGGACGTTGAACCCGGTGCGGTTCACATCTTCGAGCGTGACACCTCCCTGCGCGTCGGATTTCTGGGCGATGAGATCGGCCGCGCGGGGTATGAACTCGTCAGCGACTTTCCGCTCCAGGTGTTCACCTTCATGCCGTTTAGCGGCACGTTGGTGACCAACGATGCGAGCATCATGTTCCCAAGCTCGACCCTGGGCACCCGATACAGGATCGCGAACTTCGAGGTCGAAAACGCCGTGGGCAGCGACCAACACGTCACGGTGGTCGCCACCGAAGACAACACCGAGGTCACGTTCTCCCTGGTCAACGCTGGAGCCGTGACGACGGGCAGTGACATGGTGCCCGCGCTCGACTACGACGCCGGAAACGACTCGCTGACCGTGACCCTCAATCGGTTCGAACACGTGGCAATCACCGCGCCCGAATGGATCGAGGACCAGGGCGTGAACCCGTTGTACGGATCGCTGGTCGAGTCGTCCGCGCCCGTGGCCGTGTACTCCGGCGTCGGCGGGCTGGTGCTCAACGCTGGCGCCAACGATGTGGTCCATACCGCGGTGCCGCCCACATCCGTGTTCGGCACGCAGTATGCCGCGGCGAAGTTCATCCCGGTCGGGAACGCCCCTGACATTTGGCGGTTCGTTGGCAACGAGGACGGGACCGTGGTCGAACTGCAGGGGGGGGGAATCGACCAAACGATCGAACTCGAGGCCGGAGAGGTCTACGACCTGTGGACCTCTGCATCGTTCTGGGCCGAGGGCAACGAGCCGTTCGGTCTGTTGCACCTCATGACCGGCGCGGTGGCAAACCCGCCGCTCATTCCACACGACTGCGACGAAGCCATCTCCGGCCCCGGAGACCCTGCGATGGGTTGGGTGTTCGCCCAGGAGAACTGGCTGAACCGCTACCTGATGCCCGTCGGTCAGGCCTCGGACGAAGCGGGCGCCGATCAGTGGTGCCACAACCACCTCACCGTCGTGGCGCCGCTCGAGGAGTGGGAGGCGATCGAAGTCGACGGGCTACCGCTGCCGGACCCGCTGCCGATTGGGAACGACGACTTCGGATATGCCTACGTTCCGGCGCCGCCGGGGACCCACGAACTCGTCGCCCCGGAGGGGGTTGGAGTGCAGGTGGACGTCTACGGGTTTCACCACAACGGCAGCTACTTCTACCCAGGCGGCATGGGGCTGCGAAACATCAACCCCGCGGGCTGAACGATGAGCAGCGCACGAACGACTACAGCACTGGCCTTGGCCGCGTTCATCTGCGGTTGCGGAGACGACGTCACGCCGGCGGGCGAGACCCCAACAACGGGCGGGACGACCGGTACGCTCGGCTCGACGTCCTCGGGCACAACGAGCGGCACGACGGGCGAGGGCACGAGCTCCTCGGGGGACCCGACGTCCGGCTCCGGCGACACGACATCCAGCGAGAGCACCGAGTCCACGACCGGCGAGACCGAGGGCGACACGACAGAGCCCTCCGTGTGTCCGACCGTCCCGTTCACGACGATTCATGGCGTCACGGTGGGAGGCCTCGCGGGCTGGCAGGTCGCGGGTGCCGGCGACTTCGACGGCGACGGAGTGGGGGACTACGCGATCTCAACCCCGAGGGCGGACTCCGGGCTCAACACGGACTCGGGGCGCGTTCATCTCGTGCGCGGCGGCCCCAGCTACGATGACTTCAGTCTCAGCGAGGTGGGTGGACGTGTCGCGGGTTGGGTGATCGAGGGGGAGGCGAGCAACCACCGCGCCGGGGACTCGGTGTCCGGTCTAGGCGACATCAATGGGGATGGTCGCGACGACCTGTTGATCAGCTCGTCGGCCCGAGATCCGGAGGTCCCTTTCGCCGAGCACGGGCGGTGGTCGGTCGTCTATGGCGTCGACTTCGACTCCACGCCCGTGGACATCGCGCTCGCCGAGGTTCGTACCGGCGCCGGTGGGTTTGCGATCGATGGCCGCACCAACGCGTTTCCAAACCTGCCTCCGGGCGGGCGACGGGTCGGAGACGTCAATGTCGACGGGCTCAGCGACATCCTGATCGGCACGCCGCTGCTGGAGAACTTCGCCGGCCCCAGCGCGGTCGATGTGATTTTCGGGTCCGAAGACAACCCCGGCTTCATGCTGATCGGTCCGGAGGGGCCGGCGTCCGGCGTGGGCATCGAATACCCGTATGACGGGGCGTTCCACGGCTTCATCGTGGGCGGAGGCGGAGACATCAACGCAGATGGCATCCCGGACATCCTGTTCGGTACTGGCGGCCCTGCGGGTCCGATCCTTCACGTCCTGTTCGGCGGCGAGGATATTGGCACCGCCTCGTTGGAGGACCTCGCGATGGGCATCGGTGGGTTCGACATCAGCCTCGAGCTTCCGGAGATCCTGTTCGAGATGCCGGACATTGTCGAGATCGTGGGCGATGTCAACGGCGATGGGTTCGACGACATCGGCTTCGAGGTCACCTACCCGTTGCCCGAGATGAACGATCAGGCAGGGATCGGGATCGTCTTCGGCAAGGACGACACCGGACCCATCTCGCTGCTCGATGTGTTCGAGGGCCAGGGCGGGTTCGTGTCGACCCGCCCCGCCAGCGACCCCGACCCGAGCTTGGGGTTCAACATCGGCCGGGCCGGTGACGTCAATGGCGACGGGTTTGCAGATCTGCTCATCGCTCGCGGAGCGGATCCTGTCAGCGCGCTCGGTGGGGACAACGTGCGCGGTCGTGTCTACGTCGCGTACGGCCGAGACGGGATGGATGCTCTCGATCTGGGGGCGGTTGCGGACGAGCGGCAGGGCTTCATCTTCGACAGCCCAGAGGTCAACGACGACTTCGCGCAGTCGATCAGCGCAGGGCAGGACGTCAACGGCGACGGCATCCCCGATGTGTTGATCGGAGCGCCCCAGGATGGGCAGTTCGGGACAGTGTACGTGCTGTATGGGTTTGACGAGAGCTGTCCGCGGGTCCGGTAGTCGGCTGGCCGTGGGGGGGCAAGCTTGTCGATCCACGGGCTGCTAGCCTCGGGCGTGACCGTCAAGAAGCCGAAGTTCCGTATGGGTCGACTGGACCACGTACACATTCGTGTTCCCGACCGCGCCGAGGCGGCCGCGTGGTACGCCGAGCATCTCGGCTTCGAGGCCGTGGAACGCTTCGACTTTTGGGCCACCGGGTTCGAAGGTGGACCGCTGCAGATCACCGCGGACGGAGGGAAGACGATGCTCGCATTGTTCGAGGCTTCACCGCGGCAGCCGATGCTCAAGCAAGAGACCGGCGTCGCCTTCAGCGTGGATGCTGAGATGTTCACCGCGTTCACCCGCGCGCTTCCCGGGGACATCCGCGCACCGTCGGGTGAGCCGCTGGTCCCGGACAACATCGTCGATTTCGACCTGTGTTGGGCCTTCGACTTTGCCGACCCCTGGGGCAATCGCTACGAGCTGAACTGTTACGACTACGAGCGCATCGCCGCCGAGCTGATCGCGCCCGATGGCATCAGCCCGGTCCGCTACTGGCCACGTGGGCTGTACGAAGCGCACCAGTGAAGAGGTCGGTGGTGGGAGGTTGCGACTCGCCCTCGGCGGGGTCAGGTTGTTGCGGTGAGACGAAGGGCGTTCTCGATGGTGATGCTCGCAGCCGTCACGGGTCTGCTCACAGGGTGCGGGGATTCGAAATTCCGCACGTCGGCCACGTACCAAGCCCCGGACAGTGAGTTCAGCGTGACCCTCGAGACCATCGGCACGGTCCTGTCAGGACGAGACCTGAGCGACAATGGCTCCGGTCACGCCCGCATCGAGAGCATGGTCGCCGACGCGAAGGGGTCCGTCGACCTGGAGTTCACGGGGACGAGGTACGTGACGTATCGCCTGCCATCTGGCCCGCCCGGCTCCATGCCGTGGCCACCTCCCAACGCTGGGGCACTTCGCGGGTTGCTCGAGCGGGGAGGGGTGGCGGTGGCGTCCGATGACGAGCTTCAAGAGACGCTCGATGCCCTCAACGGAGCGTTGGCGGGTCCCAAGGGGACACTGCTGGAGGGGCAGACGAAACACCTGCGGGTCGTTGAAGTGGTTGCTCGCTACGAGTGAAGCGTTGGGCTGGGTCCCACACGCCGATCGCAGGGGGAGCTGGCGGCCCCGTCGTCACTCGAACGGCTGGCGGATCTGGGAGGCGCATATCGGGTCTTCGGACTCGAGGGAGGCGGCTGCGCGACGAGCCTCGGGCTCCATCTGGGCGTTGTACCAAGACACGCCGGCGTTGCTGCAGCTCCCCGCGTGCTCCGTCGATGCCGTGTCGAGGTCGCGGAAGACCGCGGCCGCCCGGACGAAATCGGCGGCAGCTTCTGCGAAACGACGCTCGCGAAAGTGCTCGCGGGCGTTGGCGTCGTGCTCGAGCCCCGCGGCGTGCCCGTCTGGAGGCCCGCCGGCGACGCCGGCGATTTCGTACAAGACCATGTCCAGGCGTTCGAGATCGGTCTCCTCGACTCCGTGCCCCTCGTGTTCGCCCCCCTGTTCGCCAACGAACGCCGCGGGCTCCTCGTCCGACGAACTCGGTTCCGCGAGCGTGCCAGAGGTTCCCGCACAACCGGTGAGCAGGAGCATTGCCGTCAAGATCGCTCGCACACCAAGAGCTTCGCACGCCCCGCGTTGTGGATGGTGCGCTGTGTATGCATGGCGCTACCGCGAGAGCAGGCGGTCCTGCTGAAGCCGCCACATGATCTTCGCCATCCGCTTGGGCGGGGGTCCGTCGGTCACGATGAGAAGGCCCAAACGACGTCCATCCTTGCGACGGACCTCGCAGTTCAGGAGCAGCTCCAGCGAGCCCAGGGCAATCCTCAGAGAAATCTGAGCCCCGACCGCAACACGTTGGGCACGAAGCGCGTCGAGCTCGATGAGGATTCCCGTGAGGCTGATGTCGACGGGGAGCGCGGTGCCGCGGACTCCGTCGCCGTGCACGATCGCGGCGGTGAGCGTCTCGGGCGGAACGGGAATCCGAACCGCTGAGCGTCGCGTCCCGGCGCGGAGCTGTTCGGGAAGGGTCAGCGTCGCGACGGTGGGGCCACCGGGTGGTTTTTCCACCGCGATGATCTCCGAGACGAACCCCTTCGTTCCGTCGCCGGAGGGGAAGGTGACCGCGGCGCTACTCCCAAGCAGCGTCCCATCCGGGGGATTCGGGAGCTCGAGCACGACGCCATCGCTCGACGCTGAGCACAGGCGACCGGTGCAGGACAGAGACATGTGCGCAGCCATGACCGCGACAGGTGTCTTCGAGAGGCAGGCGACCTGGAGCATGGGCAGCACCACCGAGCGAAGGGCGCTGTCAGCGGTGGGGGAGGGGGCATCGTCCCGGGTTGTGCCTTCGTCGGCGCTCATACGCTTGCAAACTCGAGCTTAGAGCACATCTCATCACCTCGCCACGCCGTCTCGCTGGTACCGCGAACGTTCGGATCGACCCATCGAGCTGATGGCGACGCTCCGTGGCGCCGCCCATACGATCAGGGGCACAAAGCACCCACAAGTCGCTAGGCTCACGCATGGCTCCGTCTTTGCGCCCATCGGCAGTGCTGTTGCGACCACCCATGCTCCTCCTCCTGTCGGGAGTCCTCTGTGCGTGTGCAGGCGCGAAACCACCGCCCCCGATCCACGCGGCTCACGGCCACGCGATCGCCACCATCGAGCGGGAAGGCGCTGACGCAGAGGTGATGCTCGAGCGCGTAGAGGACGAGGACACGCACTGGGTCGAGCTGCCGCACTTTGGCGAGTGTCCCTATGACGCGGACGATATCCCGGCCTACAAACCGGTCGACGACACCGAAGTGCCGAGGTTGAACCCCAAACGCACCCGGCTGACCAACATGGATGCAGGGGACGAGACGATTCACAACGAGGCGCTGCTCCTGAATCTCGACCACGCCACGACCGAGGTCCTGGCGTGCGTGAGCGTGTCCGCCTGCTACGACGACCGGGCGCTCGAGCCGGGGTCGATCGAGCTCAGTTTTGAGGTCGCGCCCAACGGCGATGTTCGCGGCGTGAACGTGGAGCCCACACCCGGGCTGGACCACACCGGGATCCGGCAGTGCGCGCGCCGGGCGATCTGGGACACCAAGTTCCCCGCGTTCGACGGCGCGGACATGGTGGTCAGCTACAGCTTGGACATCGACTGAGCGAGTCGCCCACGGATCCCCGTGCTCTGGTAGCGTTGCGTCTTGATGCGATGGTTCGGCCCCGGTTTCGCGGTGTTCACACTCGGTGGGTGTCTGGGCAATCCCGGGAGCATCGACGGCGAGCCCGAGGGGACGACCAGCTCCGCCCCGGCGACGGACACTGGTTCGAGCACGGCCGCCCAGAGCACGACGGGCAGTGCGGCCGAGACTTCGGGCTGCTTCTTCTGCGGGTCGAGTGGGGCCCCAGATGCGGAGAGCGACGGCGAACCGGACGGCGACGGCAGCCTCCGAGTCGCGACCTGGAACATTCTGCGCGTTGATGAGCCCGGCTCGCCGCAGTTCGAGGCGCTGCTCGACATCGTGCTGCGGATCGACGCCGACGTGCTGTGCCTCCAAGAGGTGGGGGAGGGCGAGGAATCCTGGCTACAGGAACTCGCCGAGTCGGGCGGCTACATCGATGGCCTGCTCGCACCGTTCTCGGGTCCCGACGGCATCGGCATCGCCAACGCGTGCATGAGCCGAACTCCGGTCGACGACGCGGCGTACCTGTGGTCGAACTGGATCTCTGCGGATGACGACGCCCGGGATTTGACCCGCCCGTTCGTACGCCTTCGACTGCGGGTTCCGGGCAGCGACCGCTACATCAGCGTCGTGACCGCGCACCTCAAAGCCGGCGGGGGGGAGGTCGACAGGTTTCGCCGTATGGTGGAGCACGTCCGATTGGGACAAGCCGCACTCAACGAGTTCGCGGAGTTTCCGGACAACGCCGTCGTCATTCTCGGCGACCTCAACGAAGGCGAAGACCCGTCGCCCACCGTGTTCGACGCTCTGCCACCAGGCCTGCCCAGCTTCTACGAGCTCGGCAACGACATCACACTGCCGCTGACCTATGAGCCCGCGAAGCCGCTTCTCGACGCTGGGCTGACCCGGGTCGAGACGAGCTACGACGAGACCTTCATCCCCGACAGCCGCCGCCTCGACTACGTCTACGCAGGCGCGGCCGAGATCGTGGCCGCCGAGGTGTATGACGCGTGCCGCGACGGCGGCGACGAAGGGCCGGACGAAGGTGTCGAGAAGGCGGGCGCTCCGCTCGACTGCGGACAAAGCGAGCTCGCGTCTGACCATCGGCCCGTGGTGGTCGACCTCCAGCTGCGCTGAGTGGACGGCGAGCTTCGCCGCTCTCGCGCGTCGCGGAGCACCCGCGGAACCACGAAAGCGCTGTTTTTGCGTTCCTTGAGGCCCCTGGCGGTGCCCCTTGGCCAATCGTCTCTCGTCGACGACACTGTCGCCGCGTCCGGGTCCTGGCGACCAGGGACGCCCGAGAAGTCATGCAGCACTACACCGCGCCCATCGACGACATGATGTTTCAGCTCGCCGCGTTCGGCTACGACGCCGTGGCGAAGCTCGACCGCTTCGAGGCCTTCGATTTCGAAACCGCCCGGATGTTCCTCGAGCAGACCGGCACCCTGGCATCGGACATCCTGCTCAAGTCCAACCGCAACGGCGACACCGAGGGGACGAAGTGGGATCCGAAGACGGGCGAGGTGACCATCGCGAGCGGGTACGAGGCGGGGCACCAGGCCCTCGCCGAGAACGGCTTCTACGGTTTGACCGCGGATGTCGAGCACGGTGGAGGCGGCGCACCGATCTCTCTGGGCACCTTGGCCAAAGAGATGCTCATGTCGGGCAACAAGTCCCTGTCGATGTGCCCCGGTCTGACGAACGGGCTCATCGAGGCGTTGGAGGCGTTTGGCTCGGACGAGCAAAAGGAGATGTACCTGCCCAAGCTTGCGACCGGCGAGTGGACCGGGACGATGTGCCTGACCGAGGCGCACAGCGGGACGGACCTGGGTCTGTTGGGCACGAAGGCCGAGGTGCACGGTGACCACTTCAAGCTCTCGGGCTCGAAGATCTGGATCACCTGGGGGGAGCACGAACTCTCCGACAACATCATTCACCTGGTGCTGGCGCGACTTCCCGGTGCACCCGCGGGCATCAAGGGCATCAGCACGTTCATTGTGCCGAAGTTCCTGGCCGACGGCAGTCGCAACGGCATCAGCTGCGCCGGGCTCGAACACAAGATGGGCATTCATGGCTCGCCCACCTGCGTGATGGCGCTGGAGAACGCCGAGGGCTGGCTCGTCGGCGAGCCGCACAAGGGAATGCGCACGATGTTCATCATGATGAACGCCGCGCGCCTCTTCACCGGTGTCGAAGGTGTCTCGCTCGGTGAGATCGCGTACCAGGCCGCCCTCGACTTCGCCAAAGAGCGTCGTCAGAGTCGAGCGATGGCGATGGGCAAGCGCGAGGCTGGCCAGGCTGCCGACACCATCCTCGTGCACCCCGACGTCCGCCGGATGCTGCTCGACGTCAAGTCGACCACCGAGGCGCTGCGAGGCCTTTCGGTGTTCATCTCCGCCAACATCGACCTCTCCACGGACCATCCCGACGAGGCCACCCGGCAAGAGGCCGACGACCTCGTCGCGCTCATGATCCCAATCATGAAGGCTTACGGCACCGAGCGCGGATTCGAGAACGTGTCCGACTGCATGCAGGTTTGCGGGGGCATGGGCTACACGGTCGACGGCGAGATCGAGCAGTACCTCCGGGATCTCCGCATTGCGATGATCTACGAGGGCACCAACCATATCCAGGCGCTCGACCTCGTCGGCCGCAAGCTGGGGTTGAGCAACGGTAGGCTCTACAACGTCTTCGGCAAGAAGGCGCGCCAGGCCATCGAGGCCGGAAAGACCCACGAAGAGACCGCCCCCTTTGCAGCCACGCTGGCGCAGACGCTTTCGTCCCTCGATGCGGCGACGGTGGGTCTGGGCAAGCGCGCCACGGAGGATGCCGAGGTGATGGGCGCCTCGGCGTCGACGTACCTGACCGCATTCGGGCTGGTGGTCTGCGGCTTCTCGCTGCTCACGCAAGCCAATCACGCCGTCAAAGCCAACACGGAAAACCAGCGCGCGAAGCTCGGCGTCACGCGGCACTACTTCGAACGGGTGCTCCCGGAGATCGAAGGGCACTTCGCGATCCTGTCCGCGCCGCACCAGTCGATCACGATGTTCGACGACGCGGACTTCTAGGCGATCCGGCACGAGCCGGCGCTTCGCTGCGACAGGTCTCCCCCTAGAACAGCTCGTCGCGCCGCGCTTGCAGCTCGCGGGCTTTCTGCTGCTCTACCCGATTCTCCGCGACGATTCTCGGGACCGCGTTCTCGTCCGCCTCGAGAACCTCAGCCAGGAGCCTGTCAAACGTCGCCTCGTCTTGCGTCTTGGTCGCGAGCTCGGCCGCCCAAAGCACCTTCGTCGACAGAACGTCCGGCGAGATCGCGAGCGCGGCCTCGAAGTGTTCCCTCGACTTGTCGAGGTCGCCGCCGGCGATCGCGGGCGCGACGGCGTAGAAGACACCGAAGTAGGCGTGCGGTGCCCCGCCAAGGAACGTCGGGTCGAGTGTCAACACTCGCTCCATCGCGACCTTGATGTTGTCCTTGTGGCCCAACATGACTGCGAACCCCTGCTTCTTGGCCCACTTTCCCAGCGCGGTCGTGTACCAGAACATCGCCGGCACGCCTTGCGGACCCACCAGAGCGATCGCATCGGGGTACTTCGCGCCCTCGGCCATCGCGGCGGCGAACTCGGGTGACGATGCCACCATCGCCCGTTCGCCCCAGCGCACCCCGGCGTCGAGGGCCTCGAGGTACGCATCGTCGTCATCCCGCAGGTAGCCGTCGGCGAGGAAGTAGTAGGCGTGGGTGAGCTTCACCAACACGTCCGCGTTGCTGGGCTCGGCCGCGACGACGCCCTCCCAATGGGCGATGGCCTCGCGCACGTTCTGCGGGTCCGTGCGCTCAGCCCAGCGTGCATCCCCAAGCGCGACAGCGTCGAGGGGCGCATCGTTGTCGGCGGGGCTGGCCTGCGTTGGCTGGGAGGATGGCTCGACGTGCCAGTCCGGCTTGCGGCCTGCGCAGGCGAGGAGAGACGTACTCAACAAAGTCACAAGAAGGGGATGCTTCATGAGCGCTCCACGGGAGGATCGCAGCGTACCGGGCTTGGGCCGGCGGCGGTTGCGTTCTGGCCTCCAAACACCGTTTGAGCGACCGGCCCCGCGTGTTTGGCGTTTACGGCCCAAGGCTTGGCGCGCGGGGTCGAGCCGTCGCCCGGTCCAGTGGTCATTGTGGGGACATGAAGAACCACATGGACGACAAACCGTGGACGTGGCTCCTTCTGGGAGCGGTGCTTCTCGTTGCATCCCAGGTGCGCCTGGGGCTCGGCATCCTGGCGTGGATGGCCCCGGCGCCCTTCCTTCATTATCTTCGTTTGACCCACGGCTGGCGGTCTCGCGCGACGTTCGCGGGGGTGAGCTTCGTCGCCTGGTTTGCGGGCATGCTCAAGATCATGACTGCCCCGCTGCCGGCGATCGCCGCGCTGGGTTGGGCCGGACCCTTCAGCGTCCTGTTGGTGCTGCCGTACTTTGGCTGGTCGTGGGTACGGCAGCGCTTGGGCGAGAACGCGGGGATGCTCGCATTCGCAGGGATGATGGTGCTCGGAGAGTGGACGCTCCACGCCGTGTTGCCCTTTGGAGTCTGGGGCTCGGCCGCCAACACGCAGCTCGAGCAGCTTGCGCTGCTGCAGCTGTCGTCGATCACGGGCCTGCATGGGGTCAGCTTCCTGATGTACGTGGTGGCCGGGGTCCTCGAGCGCTTGCTGAGCGGCGAGCGGTCCACGGTGCGTGTCGGCGCGTGGGCGACGGCCGCTGCAGTCGTGGGAACGATCGGGCTTGGTCAGGCTCGGCTCGGACTGGCCTCACTCGAGGCGAACCCGACGCGATTGGTCGCGGCGGTGGGGACGGACAGCGTCGTCGGTTCCGAGCCTGAGCTGCCGACGGCGCAGCGGCTGGAGGACGACGAGCGTGGGTTGGTCCGCCGAACACAGACGGCTGCGCATGCGGGGGCCGAGCTCGTCGTGTGGAACGAAGCGGCGACCATGGTGTGGCCAGACGATGAACCCGCGTGGCACGAGCGTCTGCGAGTCCTTGCCTCTCGGCTCGACATCGACCTGGTCGCCGCGTACGTCGTTCCGCTGGGGACCGATCCGCTGGTGTACGAGAACAAGTACGTGTTCGTTCGGGCAGACGGGACGATCGATCACACGTACCTCAAGCACGTACCCGTTCCCGGCGAACCTGCGGTGCGTGGCGAGGGCCCGATGCCGCTGGTCGAAGACGAACGAGGCGATGTCGCAGGCGCGATTTGCTACGACTACGACTTCCCGCGCGTGGCACTGGCGAACGCCCGTAACGGTGCGGACCTGGTCGCGCTCCCGTCGAGCGACTGGAGAGGGATCGATCCCATCCACACCCAGATGGCCGCCATCCGAGCCATCGAAGGTGGCACCTCGGTCCTTCGTTCGACCCGTTTCGGCTTGTCCGCTGGCATCGACCCGTGGGGCCGGGTCCGAGGCTGGGACTCGGCGTGGGACAGCGACGAGCGGGTGCTCCTCGTCCGTCTGCCACGACACGGCACCGAGACCATCTACGCCCGACTCGGAGACTGGTTTCCGTTGACGTGCGGGTTGATGTCGGTGTGGCTGCTGTTTGCCTCGGCGCGACGTGGGCGTGCTGCCCGGCGTGAGCGCCCCACAAACTGATAGAATCATGCGGTGTCCGTCACGGTCCTGTCGGTGGCAACCCGGGCGGTGCTCGATGCGTGCGCCAAGATGGACCTCGATCCCGACGCGATCCTGGTCGCAGCGGGGTTGTCGCGTGAGCAGGTCTTCGAGCCGGACGCCCGGATCCCGGTCCCGCTTGCGGATGCGGTATGGCTCGAGGCTTCGCGGCAGGCCCAGGATCCTCTTCTGGCTCTGAAGGCTGCCCGGGCGCTGGAGTTTGGGGCGTACAAGGTGCTGGACTTCATCGTCGCCAACGCGCCGACCGTGGGGGAGGGCTTGAGCCGTATCGCGCGGTATTTTCCCCTCGTCGACCCGCGCGGCCGCTTCGAAACCGAGGGCGATGGGGATCGGGTCACGCTCTCGTTTGGGAGCGGTGCAGCCGACGTACCGGCGCCCGCTCAGCAGTACACGTTCGCGGCGCTGGTGCTTCGCAGCCGCGCGAGTACCGGTACGAACTGGCGACTCGAATCGGTCGACTTCACGTTCCCCGCCGATGCGCAGCCGCAGGTGTATGCGGAGATCTTCGGTTGCCCGGTGAACTTTGCGATGCCGCGGCCGCAGTTGGTCATTCCGCATGGAAGCTGGATGCAGCCCGTCGAGGGGGCGAACGAAGCTCTCTTCTGCGTGCTGGAGGACCATGCCCGACATCTGCTGGGTGAGGTCCCCGTGGAAGAGCCCGGCCTCCTCGAGAAGCTGCAGGCCGAGCTTCGGACCCGGCTTCGTGGCGGCGATGCGAGCGTTGCAGTTGTTGCGAAGACACTTGGGATGAGCGAACGAACGCTGCAACGCCGGCTCGACGAGTTTCAGGTCTCGTACAGCGACGTGCTCAACGAGGTCCGAGAGGAACTTGGACGGGAGTACCTCCGCGAACCCGACGTCTCGATCGCGGAGATCGCTTTCCTGCTTGGCTTTTCCGACCAGAGCGCCTTCGGCAGGGCGTTCAAGCGCTGGACGGGCTCGACCCCGCGGGCGTGGAGAGTCGCCGATGCCCGGCGAGCGGTGAGCGTTGGTGTAGCCTCGCCGCGTGAGTGATGAGCAGCCAGTCGATCTCGATGTGGCGGCCTGCTTGGGGGAAGCCTACGGCGTCGAGCCCCCGAGTCGCGTGGTTGAACTCGCCCAGGCGGCGTTCAAACATGCGACGCGGGAGGGCTTCGTCAATGACACCGACTATCTGTCGTTTGGGGGGTTGGGCTTCGACCTGGCTGGCCTCGCGCAGCGCCCGGTGTGGCCGGAGTGCGAGCCCTACGGCTACCCGTGTACTCCGCCCGAGCTCTTCGTCTTTGGCTCACCGGGCGTCGATGGCATCCACTACGGCTTCGTCGTTCACACACCCGAGCTTTCCCCGTATCCGCTCGCCGCGCTCAATCCGATGGACACCGAGGGCGGTATCCGTGCGCTGGGGTCCACGGACGCGGAGACGGACGCACTGCTAGGCCCAGGAGGTTCGCAGGCGCCGGTTTTCGATCCCCGGTGGCCGGCGATCGAACCGGGGGTTCCCGAGGGATGGCGGCATGAACCCACGAGTGACGGCGTAGGCGTGTTGGCACCTGCGGATGCCTTCGGTGACGCGCCCGTGGTCGACGTCGCGCACTACAGCGCGCTCGCACCCGTGGAGCGCGCTGCGAACCTCGCCGTCATGCACGGCCACCCGGCCACGAGCCTCTGGCTGCTTCGCGAGTTCTTCGCCAACAACCACCACGGCGACACCGTGTCGGCCAGGGCCGCGCTGCGGCTGATGGCGCAGGCGTATCGGGCCCTGGGGCGTCCGCTGCTGGCGGAGGTCGCTGTGAAGCACGGGCGACGCCACTGGCCGTAGGACCGACCCCGGGGCGCCGCAGTCATTCAGCTCGTGTGGCGCTATGATGGCGCCATGGCTGAGTCGACCGAGCCCGGAGCCCCCGTATTTTCGCCAGAGGGCGCCACAGAGCGCGAAGAGCTGCGGGTGGCTCTTCACGAGTCGGCGGTCGCCATGCAGGTCGATCGTGTTGCGCTGGCCCAGGGAGAGATCGATGCGTCTCGCTACCAGCTCTCGGACCGAATCCGGGAGCTAGGCTTTGAGGGCGAAGCCGAGCGCATCTTCGATCTGTTGCCGCTGGTTCATGTCGCGTGGGCGGACGGAAAAATTCAGCAGGGCGAACGCGCCATGATTCTGAATCTGCTGCGGGTCCGCGGGGTCAGTGGCGGCAGCGCGTTCACGGTGCTCCAGGCGCTGCTCGAGGAACGGCCCTCCCGGGAGTATCTGGACGAGTCACTCGAAGTCCTCAAGGAGCTGCTGCAGGAGAAACCGAGCGGTGCCAAGACCGTCGTCGGGCTGTGTATCCTGGTCGCCGAAGCGGCGGGTGGATTCCTGCAGATCTTCAACCCGATCTCCGAGGAAGAGCGCGCGATGATCGAGAAGATCAGCAAGGCCCTCGGTGACGAGGCGTTCGCCGAGTACACCTCGCGCCTGGGCGGGAAGTAGGTGCGGACGAGCGCGCAGTCGACTCCGTGACACGAGGGAGGCTCGGAGCCGCGCACTCGGCACGAAAAGCGCACGGATTCAGGGGTCATCGGCGACCCCTGAATACGTCGTGTCATTCGGGCGGCCCCAACCCCGAATGCGTAGGTGGCCGCGCACCGCGGCAGACGACGGTGACACCCATGGCTTTGTTTTCCCGAGACTCAACCACCTTGTTCATCTCCCTGTGCCTGCTTGGCTGCGACGCCGCAGCCCCGCAGGACACTGCGCCCGGCACCTCGGGCACGTCGGAGGCCACGTCGGGGGCAGCCGGCGCAAGCAGCGGAGAAGAGGTGTCCGGCTCGACTTCGACCAGCGAGACGAGCTCGGGCGACGGCTCGAGTTCCTCTTCGTCGACCGGGGAGCCAGAGACCGGCCCCTATGCGCGTCCGGAGGGCTGTGGGTTCCCCGATGAGGACTGCGTCCTCGATTGTTGGACCGACGCGGCGATTCCGTACTGGGATGGTTGTGAAGATGGACCGCTGTGTACGATTGCCCTCGACCCGGCGCCCGCAGACATTCGATGTGCAATCGAGGCCCTGCGAGACCAGACGCCGGGCACGATCGAGGTGATCGGCGAGCCCACCGTCTATGAAACCTGGGAGGAGAGTCTGCGTTGGGTCTATCGCGTTGCGCCGAGCGGGCTTGTCGCGCGCGGGCGCGAAGTCTCGGTGTGTGACTGGGAGGTCGGATGCGTCGGTGACTTCAGGACGGACCTCGATCCTCCCGCGCGGCCTCAGCCCGCCGAGCACCCGGTTTGGGAAGGTTGCCTGAGCCCTGCACCCGACTTGAACTGCCTGCTCGAGTCTTCACCGCTCTTCACCGAGGAGTGCATTGACGAGGCGTTCGAGCCCTGTTGAGGCCGGTGCTGCTGCGGTCCTGCTCTGTGCGATCCTGCCGCGGGTGGGTTCGCGACGGCCGAGAAGGGCCTCGGCACGGGCCAGCTCACCTACTGCAGCCGATACCAGCCCACGGTCGAGATCGGGTCCGGGCCAGCTCCTGACCACCACAACCGGGCGATGTTGTCGCCGTACTGCACGTCGAGGTCCTCGACACTCACGCCCCATTCCGTGTCGGCGACGGTTCCGTTGGGGTTCCAGACGCGAATGAAGGAGGTCGACCCCACGGCGACCTTGTGGTTGAAGGCGGCGATGGCTCGAGGCGCGGCGACGATCTCGACCGTGTGGGTCTCGTCCATCGTGTCGGGGTCGAACCAGAACACGTCGCGCGAGCCGTAGCCGCCATCGACCGCCACCGCGACCTCGTCGAGTGCCAGGTCGTATGCGATCTCGGGGCAGCTGGCGGACGCAAACGGACCCTCCGTTCGGGTCGCGATGCCGTTCTTCTCCCGGTAGAGGTGCCAGTGCGTCTGCACGCCCTCTTGGTGCCCCGCCATCACGTACGCTGCGCCGTCCATCCCCATCGCGAGGCCGCACCACTGCCGCGCGCCCTCGGGGAACGTGTCTTCGATGGGGTCGGGAAGGCCGAGACCACCGCCGAACGCCCCCGTCCCATCCCAGCGCACGCGGACACCGTTGGCGTGAAGCGTCCAGACCCCATCCTCGGCGCCGGCCTCGTGGGCCGCCGCGAGGTCGGTGACCGCGACGGAGCTGGAGAACGGCCCGGCCAACCCCAGTGGGGTACCGGTCGGGTTCGCGAATCCGACGACTTCGAGGTTGCCGCTGGGATGGTCGCGGTTCACCCAGATCTGGCTCCCATCTTCGGAGATGGCGAGCTTGCCCTCGACGGGCGGGATGTACTGCGTATCGTCGAGGATGGTGGTCAGCCCGACCAGCTCGCACGCGCACAGAGTGAGCAGGGGGGTCGCGAGGGTGGACAAGGCGTAGCGTCGCATCGCAGGGACAAACGTGCGGGGCGAGCGAATGCCTCACTTGGGATCGAACCGAGGTGCCCTCCTCCAGTTCTCCGAGGGCTGAAGCGCCGTGGTGGTGTGCTCTGGGTCTACTGGGGTCCGCGCGGCTCGGCTTCGACGACGAGCCCCGGCTCTTCGGCGACCTCGCGAACCAGTGCGATGAGCCGGTCGCCGTACAGCGTCATGCCTTTGCGGTGCCGCCACGGCCCAAACAGTCGGCTCGACAACCAGCAGGTGGCGATCCACAGCCGACGGATGAGGTTGATGGATCCTCGAAGGATCAGGAAAATGACGCGCTCACCGATGGCGTCCGCCGGGTCGAGCAGGTCCAACGCTTCGAAGGGCTCGGGCTCACCAAGGTCTTCTGGGGGAGCCCGATCAGCCGCCGAAAATGCCGCATCCGCGCGCAAGACTTCGCATTCCAGGCGAAGGCCGTTTCCGACGGGCTCGAAGTCGACCTGGAGGATGGGGGAGGGAGCCTGCGTTGGAGAGGCGTAGTGTCGGAGCCGAATTCGGTCCTGATCGTCGAGATTGAGAAGAATCTGACTGCCGGGTGGATGGGGGATTGGGTCGTCGGTAACCGACGTGCCCTCCCGAGACAGGATGCGTTGGACAAACGCGTCGACGGTGCCGATCGAGGTGGAAAACCGATGTCTCTCCGCCATCCATCTTGACGGTAGCAGTTGATTCTCGCGGAGCATCGGACGGTGCCGAGCGGGTGCCGTCCGCACAGGTGGCCCTCATGCGTTTTGGCGTAGGCGTCGCTGTGGGGGGAGAATCGACGGCTTCGTTTTAAGACGGAGACATACTTAAAGAACCGCGGGACATCCGATGCGAGCGATTTCTTCGGCGGCGCGGACTCTTCGCGGAGGGTGTTTCGCCAGTGGACCAGCGCCTCGATCGCTTGGTCGTCAAACCCGATCAGGAACCGGCCAAAGATGTAGATGCACGGCACGCTCGGGCCGACTTCCCGAAGCGCGCCATGCGGGAGACGATCAACCACCTTGGCCACTTCCGGCTCAACCGCAAGCTGATGGCCCGGCTCGAAGAAAGCGCCGGGCGCAGGCCGCAGCTCCTTTCGGACGGCTCTACGGGGTCGCGTTTCACCACCTCCTCAATGCCTGCCGGCTGCCGCCGCGTGAATCTGACCGAGCGGGTCGGGCATCACGTGGCGGACCTCCGCAGATGGGAAGGGCGTGGTCTTGACCCACGCCCGCCCCGCCTTCCCGCGCGCAAAGGCGATCCAGTTGGCTGTCTGGTGACGCATTCGCTTGCCGATGACCCATTTTGGCGCTGAGTGCAACGTTCCTCCGCGCTGCCCGTCTAGCGCTTGAGACCATCGATGCTTTCGTGTTCGTGCTCAGGCTGCGGTGCTCCGGTCCCTCTGACCCTCGCATCCGCCTCAGAGATCCGCTGTCGCGCGTGCCGAACCGTCAGCCCGCCCCCTCCGGACGTCCAGCAGTGGCTGCTCGCCGCGCAGGCGGAGCTGTTCCACCTCGACGTCCGTACCCGGCAATTCGATGCCACTGCGCGCACGGGTATCCGCCGAGCGATCCGCTCGGGGCGTGGCACTGTGGTCGGCCTTCTTCTGGGCGCGTCTCCGTTCGTCGCCCTGCTCGGGTACACGCTCTGGGAAGCGACAGTCCACTCGGGCCCAGTCATCAACAGAGTCACGGGGGTTGTGCTGCTGTGCGTTCCGTTGGTGATCTACGGCCTCATCGGCGGAGTGCTCTACGGCAGCGTCGCCAAGGCGAAACGGCGACTGCTGGTGATCGCCGCCGCGGTGCCACCCCACAGGCCTGGTCAACCTTCGGGATGCTCGCTCTGCGGCGCGCCACTGTCCGCCTCCGGTGTCGATCCCATCGTGCGATGCCAACACTGCGGCGCCGACAGTGTCGTCCATCCGAAATCCGTCGCGGCCGCAGCCGCCCACCGAACGGTTGACCTCCACGTGATGGGGCACAGCGTGCGCGCATGGGCGGCCGCCACCTCCAATGCGGCGAGTGATGCTCGGCGAAAGACGGGGCTTGCGGTCATCGTCACCCCGGTCGTGGGCTTTTTCTCGCTCGTCGTGCTGCTTGTGTTTGCTTCGGTTCTCGAACCGATGTTGCAGCTTCCCGCCGACGACATGGACCGCTACGCGTGGCTCGACACGAAGCGCGGGCGATGTCTTGCCCTCCTGGGGGACAGCGACGGCAGCTCACGCGACGCTCACTTTGCAGGAAACGACAAACTGCCGAATCCGGCTCGTATCCCCGAAGAACACGCGGCGACGCTCGAGCTCTTCCCCGCGACGGACCTCGTCGGCCACCGAGTGCGCCTTGCCGATGGATCGCTGGGCGCGGTCGCTCGCGTCTTCGGGGCTCCGGTCACCAACCGGGAGCAGTTCGTGCTCGAGGACGGATCGCGAGGCGATGCGCCGGGCAGCTGCGCGGTCGAGTGACTCCAGCGAGCGGTGCAATGTCGAGCCCGCGAAACCTCTACCCTGACACCACCTTGTTCGCGACGCGCCCGCGTGCACATTCGGGGGACGGAGTGCGTTCAATCCCGCCCCGCGATCAACTGCTGGACCAGAGGATGCGGGAAGCGCCGCGGCAGCGTGATCGCGTAGAAGGTCTCGGCGAGCTCGGGGATCTGGCGGACCTCTACAAGTGTGCCGTCGTGGAGCTCGTCCTTGACGACGATGGGCGGCACGACCGCGAGTCCGATACCGGACCGCGCGATCAGCCGAAACATCGCCATATCGTCGACCTCCGCAACGACTGTGGGCCTGATGCCGAGGCGGTCGACGAGCGCGTCGAAGCCCGCGCGAATGCTGCTGTCGCGCATGGGCAGGAGCATCGGCTCCTTGGCAAGCAGCGTTTCGAGTCGCCGGCGGTTCCCTCGGAAGCGCGGGGGCCCGACCAGACTGACGGGTTGTTCCGCAATGCGGTGCGAGACCCAGGTGCTGTCCGCTGCGCGGGGGGCGGGGCGGTTGGACAGGACGACATCCAGGCGATGCTCGCTGAGGCTCCGCAGCAGTCCGTCGAGTGTTCCGGAGACCACGCTCAGCCTGAGATCTGCGCGACCGAGGATCGATTCGATGAATCCGAACTGGAAGTTGCGCGACAAGGTGGCGAGCGCCCCGGCGCGAAGTGGGATCCTCTGGGCCGTCGCACGCGCCTCGAGCGTGGCCTTGAGGTCGTCGCCGGTTGCGAAGATCGCATCGGCGTGGTCCAGGGCGATCCGCCCGACCTCCGAGAGCTGAAGGCTCCGCCCCTTCCGGTCGAAGAGGAGGTGTCCGAGCTCGCCCTCTAGCTTCTTGAGTTGCACCGAGATGGCGGACTGCGACACGCGAAGCGCACGAGCTGCGCCGGTGAGACTCCCCGTGTGGGCGACGACCCAGAAGTACCGGAGGTGGTTGTAGTTGAAGGTCGACATCCGTGGCCGTAGCGTTCTATTTTATAGAACGACTTTTGCTTTTTTATCTATTTTACTTATATCCTGTGTTCGGCGTAAACCTCCTCATGGACGCGTTTGCGAGCCCGTGCCGAGGTCTGCGGCGCCGGGCTCCTCGCCTTGGTGCCGGGCCATCGCTCAAGGTGGGCATCCTCGGGGCGGGTCAGCTCGGTCGTATGCTCGCGCTCGCCGGCGCCCGTCTGGGCCTGCGCGCACAGTTCTTCAGCCCCAGCGAGTCCGGGGCGTGCGCGGGGTTGGGGCACCGGGTCGTCGGTGCCTGGAACGATCGGCGCCTGCTGGGACCGTTTCTGTTCGACAGCGACGTCGTGACGCTCGAGAACGAGTCGCTCGACCTCGCAACCGTGGTCGAGCTGTTGCCCGAGCACGCCCGACTGTGGCCGTCGAAACGCACGGTCGATTGGATCTCCGACAAGCTCGTGCAGAAGCGGCATGTGTTGAGCGCCGGATTTCCGGTGGGCGCGTTTCGGGCGTGCCGAACCGTGGAGCAGGCGCTGCAGGCCGCCAAAGACCTCTCCTTCCCGGTCGTGCTCAAGGGACGTGGGGACGGCGACGCGGGCTACGGGACGACCTGGGCCCACGACGACTCCCAGCTGCGGGCAGCGTACGGCCGGCTCGCTCAGCGAGGGACCGTCCTGCTCGAGGCGGCCGTGCCCTTTGTTCGCGAGCTCTCTGTCGTCGTCGTCCGCCGTGCCGACGGCGTCGACGATGTGTACCCCGTCGCTCATACCCGCCGAACGGACGTTCGCTGCGACGTCGTCGAAATCCCAGCGCCATGCACCAGCGCGGTGGCGGTGCGAGCTCAAACGCTTGCACGCGAGGTGGCGGCGGCGTTCGGGTGTGTCGGGGTTGTGGCCGTCGAGATGTTCGAGCTGGCCTCAGGTGAGCTCCTGGTGAACGAGCTCTCGTCGCGACCCCACAACACGGGTCATTTCACGATCGATGCCTGCGTCACGTCTCAGTTCGAGAACCACCTCCGCGCCATCCTGGGTTGGTCGCTCGGTGAGACGAGCCTGTTGCGTCCTGCGGGCGTGACGGTCAACGTCTTCGGAACACGCGAGGGACGAGCCGACAAGCGCGGCGCCGAGGAGGCGCTCCACGTGAGCGGCGCGGTCGTGCACATGTACGGCCACGAGTCTGTGCGGCCCGGAAAGAGAATGGGCCACGTCACGGTCGTCGGAGACGACCTCGACGACGTGCGGTGGCGCGCACGGGAAGCGGCAGGGAGGATACGGCCGTGACGGGTCCTTCCACTGGCGGCATGCCGAGACGGCCGAGCCCGAGGTCCGGGCCGCACCGTCAGGGTGATCTGAGCGCAGCGGAGATTCTATCGATCACGCATATGGTCGCGCTGCTGCTGGTCCTGCTCTCCGTGGTGCTCTTCAAACACTCGGACACGGGTCTCGAATCGACCACCCCGTGGCTGTTTCTCGCTCAAGGCGCATTGGTGGCGTTCGTCGGCAGGCGGATCTGTCGCAACAAGTTGATCATGCTTGCGCGCCGGCGCGGCCTGAGCGAAGCGGACGCCAAGACCCACGCGAAAGGACGGATGTTGCAGCTCACCGAGCCCTGGCGGCGGTCCACAGCTGCAAGGGGGCCCGGATCGATCCGCTCCGATCGGTCCGGACCGGTCAAACCGCGGGGCGCGGGCCAAGGCCTCTAGGTTGATCTCGATCCATGCTCCTCGAACGAACAATCCCAGTCGAATACATCGCCGCGAGCGCTTGGAAAGACTTCCTGGTGGTCGTCGCCATTTCGGTCGCGGGGGCGCTGCTGGTGGAGTACGAGCGTCCGTACCTCCCGGAGCTTCCGGTGACGATCGCGGCGTTCTTGGGAACCGCGATTTCCCTCATCCTGTCGTTCAAGCTCAACCAGACCTATGACCGGTGGTGGGAGGCTCGCAAGGTGTGGGGGGCGATCGTCAACGACTCCCGCACCCTGGTACGTCAGTCGCTTTCGTTCGCCTCCGTTGCGGCGCAAGACGACCCGAAGGTGGCCGCCCTCGTTCGCCGAATGGCGATGCACCAAGTCGCCTGGTGCTACTGCCTCGGCCAAAGCTTGCGCGGGTTGGACTGGCGGGCCAACACCGTCGACCACCTCGACGTCGACGAGATTGCAGAACTCGAACGGCACAGCAATCGACCGGTCGCACTGCTCCAGCTGCAGTCGCGATCGCTCACGGAGCTGGCGGCCAGCGGGGCGGTCACCGACTACCAGCGGGTCGCGATCGACCAGACGCTCACCCGGCTCACCGATTGGATGGGCATGGCCGAACGGATTCGGAACACGGTATTCCCGCGCACGTACCGGATGTTCCTCAAGGCGTTCATCTACGTGTTCATCACGGTGCTCTCGATCTCTCTCGGCGAGGTCGAGGGGTACTGGGAGATCCTCGTCACGACGATCATCTCGACGCCGTTCCTGCTCTTGGAACGCACCTCGACTCAGATGCAGGACCCGTTCTCGAACCTCCCCACAGATACGCCGGTCACCGCCATCGCTCGCACCGTCGAGATCAACATCCTGCAGCTTCTCGGTGAGAGCGATGTCCCGCCCCCGTACCCGGCGGATTCGTTCTATCTGATGTAGGCGGGCGCTGACCCGTGCGCTCGGCCTCGTCCCGCTGCTCCACGCTGTAGAGGATCATCCCCGAAGGACTGCGGGCCTGGGTCCACGGCGAGCGTGGACGACCGACCGCTTCAGATTCCGTCCCACCGAGTTGAGGACACCCCCTAGAGCCAGATGCGAGGTCATGGCCGCTTGTCCGCGGTTGTGTTAGCAACCGCCGATGCTGCCGAGTTCGTTGGCAATGCGATGCTTCGCCGGATCGATCGCAACGCGAGTGCGCCTCGGCGTTGCGGTTTACGGGCCCTCCGGTTCAACGCCTGCACGTGCCGAGGGCGGCCCTTGCTATGGCGGTGGAGAGCTGGAGTGTTGAGCGCTGGTTGGACAAGTGGCCGGCCACGCGGCATCGCGTGGCTGACGACATTGTGTATGTCTGGCCTGCTCGGCTGCACGATCAACGGCAAGCCGATGTTCGGTGGGTCCGAAGATCCTGAGCCAGCTCCGGAGGCAAGCCAGTCCTCGGCCTACACTCCAGGTTCGACCGAGCCGGTTGAAGAATCTGTGCCCAGCGTCTTGGAGCGCGAGGTTGAGTGCCCATCCGACATGGGTCTCAAGCTCGGCAAGCGCAAGACGGACACGAGAGTACGGCCCACAGTGAAGGGAAACCCTCGCCGTAAGTTCGCAGCGGAGCACAAACAGCCGGCAGCCGAGTCGTTCCTCCTCTCGAACGAGGACGCGGTTAATCAGGTGATCGCGCTCGAGAAAAAGCGGCCGGGCCTGATCCCGGCCGGCTTCCGTGAACGGGTGGCGAAGGATCCGAGATCGGCGGAGCTCCGGATCGAGATGGCGCTGTGCGAGCTGCAAAGTGACGAGACCCGGCGGCGAGCGAGTCATGACGCCGCGATGGCGGTGTTGCTGGGCGCCGAGGAGGCTGCCTCGATGGAGCTTCTCGAGGAGACCCTCAAGCCCGGGCAGAAGACCAGCTCAGGCTGCACCCGGGGCCCGTGCGACGAGGGACAAACCTGCGATCCCAAGCACAAGACTTGCGAGACCTCCACGACACGCGCGCTGCGATGGATCTCAGCGGCTGAGCTCGACGTCGAACATATCTTGACTCGGGCCTTCGTAAGACAGGTCGTCGAGTCCGGTGACCCCAAGCATCCGTTGTTGCCATGGGGAAAGACCCGCCGTCATCGCTGTGGCAACGGAAAGGCGATCTGCAAGTTCACCGACTACGAGCGAAGCGGTGGTCGGGTCGACTTCGTTCACTGGGACCTCCGCGAAGGCGGTACCAGCATGGGGTTCAACGAAGAGCAGGCGGACTGGTTCCGCAAGCACTGCAAGCCGGGCTCGCATACCGAGTGCGACGAAGAACAGCCCTGGTAGCCCGAGCGCCCGCGGCGGCCGCGAAGAAAACTTGAGCCTTTCGAGCCGCCACCACCGCCACCACCGCCACCAC
>CAJXVA010000096.1 GCA_913061055.1 uncultured Pseudomonadota bacterium | reverse complement strand
GGGGGGCCGGAAGCGATTCGCGCAGCGAATTGCGTGGCCCTCGTGCCCCTCGTGCAGCTTCGCCCTCCCCCCAGCGGCGCCTTCGCCGTCGAGCGCCTCGCGATGGAACCCGCGCCATGGAGGCCCAAACGCAGCGGGAGCATCCGCCCGCGACGGAGCGGGCCACGCAATTCGCTGCGCGAATCGCTTCCGGCCCCCCGCGATTCGCGACGGGGGTCGCGAATCGCTCGGGACGACGGCGGGGGAGAGATGGCCTATGCTCCTGTGGGACCTTCATCCATGCGCAAGGAGAACGCGGTCGAGCTTTCGCAGCTACTCGATGACGACGACACGTCGCCGCTGGGGTTGCGCCCCTTGTCCAACTGGGGCGGCTTGGACCGGCGGACGACGCGGCCGCGGATTCAAAAGCCCGGCCTCGCGCTGTCGGGGTTCACGAAACATGTCTACCCGGACCGGGTGCAGGTGCTGGGGTTGTCGGAGATCGACTTCATCCATTGCTCCGACCCCGAGACGATCGAAGCGGGCCTCAAGAGCTTTCTCGACAAGGATCCATGCGCTCTGATCATCACTCGGGGGCTGGAGCCACCTCCGTTGCTGATGCGCGAAGCCGAGGCCCGCAGCATCCCAGTCCTGGGGACCTCTGTGATGACCTCGACCTTCATCACCCGAATGACCCGCCGGCTCGAGGAGCTGCTCTCGCCCACGGCGAGCATTCACGGCGTGCTGGTCGATGTCCTTGGCGTGGGGGTCCTGCTCATCGGGCGTAGCGGGGTCGGCAAGAGTGAGGCCGCCTTGGACTTGGTGCTCAAGGGCCACCGCTTGGTGGCCGATGACGTGGTCGAAGTTACGGTGCGTCCGCCGGACACCGTGTGGGGAGCGGCGACCGAACTCCACCAGCACCACATGGAGATCCGCGGGATGGGCATCCTCAACATCACGCACCTGTTTGGGGTCGCGGCGGTCCGGGACAACAAGAAGATCGAAGTGGTCGTCGAACTGAGCGAGGTGGACGAGGGGGACTACGACCGGCTTGGCACCGAGTCTCAGGTGTGGCCGATCCTTCAAGTTGACGTTCCGCTCGTTCGTATCCCGCTGCGTCCGGGGCGAAACATCGCGTCCTTGATCGAAGTCGTCGCTCGCAACCAGATCCTGAAATATCGTGGGCACGACTCGGCCCGTGAATTCCAGGAGAAGGTCAACGCCCGCATTCGCGAGAGCATCCGTGCCCAGGGCGATGGCGCTGCCGAACCGGTGCAGAAGAGCAACAGCAACATGATTCGGGTCACAGAGGTGGAGTAGCGGTGGACCTTCTCGTCATTTCCGGACTCAGTGGTGGTGGCAAGTCCACCGCCTTGCATGCGCTCGAAGACCTTGGGGTCTACTGCGTCGACAACGTGCCGTTGGTGCTGCTACCGCAGCTGATGGAGAGCGTGCGTCGGACCGAGGATGACCGCCCCGTCGCCGTCGTTGTCGATGCGCGGGATACCGCCTACCTTGAGCGCTTCGCTGAGATTCATCAGCAACTCACCGACGCTGGCCACAGCGTCGACGTGTTGTTCTTCGAAGCGGCCACCGATGTCCTCGTTCGTCGGTACTCCGAGACGCGGCGGCGCCATCCGATGGGGGACCTGCCTGAGGCGATCGATCGCGAGCGCGAACTGCTGGGACCGATTCGGGAGAAGTCCGAGCGCCCCATCGACACCTCGACGCTCACCGGGCGGCAACTCCGGCAACTGATGCGGGACCGGTTTGGGAGCGGCGGCACGCTTCGGCTGGTGCTGACCTCGTTCGGGTTTCGCAACGGAGTGCCGAGCGAGGCGGACATCGTCCTCGACGCCCGTTTCCTCGACAACCCGTTCGAGCGCGAGGACCTTCGCCCGCTCTCCGGCCTGCACGAGCCGGTCGCCGACTACGTTTTAGGCCAGCAAGACGCGCAGACGCTTCTGGGGCACATCGAGTCGCTGGTTCGTTTCGCGGCGCCGCGCTCGGCTGCAGAGGGCCGCTCCTACCTCACCGTCGCGGTCGGATGCACGGGTGGGCAGCACCGCTCGGTCGCGCTCGTCGAAGCGCTCAAGCGCTCCCTGTCGAAGGGGGAGGCGTTCATGGAGCCCGCACCTCGACTGGTCGTGCGCCACCGCGACGTCGGGGGCACCGCGCGATGAACCCCTCGGACTCGGGGGACGTGCCTGCAGTGGGCGTCGGCGTGGTGGTGGTGGGGCATGGAGAGACGGCCAGTCACCTGCTCCGCGCCGCGGAAGGAATCGCCTCGCCCGGGTCCCTCGATCGCGTCCTCGCACTCGACGCCGGTCTGGGGGACTCCGACGCCTTCACCGCCTCGATGTGCGCAGCGCTCGATGAGGTCGACCGGGGGCAGGGGGTCCTGCTTCTGGTGGACTTGCTCGGCGCCAGTCCCTGCCAGTGTGGTCACCGAGAAGGCAAGACGCACCACGTCGTCGTGCTTTCTGGGCTCAACTTGGCCATGCTACTCAAGCTATCGAGCCTCGACCGAACCTCCAGCACCCCGGAGGAACTCGCGAAGGCCTGTGCATCCAGCGGACAGCGCTCCGTCTGTGTCAGCCCAACGGCCCCTTCTCCGTCATCGCCGGCGGACCCCTGAGAAACCCTCGATGTCAGCTAGCGGAGATCACACCATCGTCAACGACCTTGGCTTGCACGCCCGTCCGGCCAGCAAACTCGTCGCCCTCGCCAACAAGTTCGGTGCGGACGTGTTCATCGGCAGTGGCGGCCGCGAGGTCAACGGTAAGAGCATCCTCGGCGTGCTGATGCTCGCCGCGGCCAAGGGCACGACGCTCTCGGTGCGCTGCGAGGGACAGCAAGAAGACGAGGCCTACGCCGCGCTCGGCAAGCTGGTCGACGACGGTTTCGGAGAGCTGTGAGCCGACGTGCCGACCGCCACGGTCGCGGGCGGACCCTTCGGGGGATCGCCGTAAGCTCGGGCATCGCAATCGGCCCGGCGTATGTCGTCGACCGCAGAAAACAACACATCGAGCCCCGGGACATCGAGCGTGCCGAGACCGATGAAGAACTCGCTCGCTTCGAAGCTGCGCTGGCGGAGACGCAGTCGCAGCTCAAGACCATCGAGGGGCGTCTTCCGCACGGGGAGCACCAGCAGATTCTTCGAGCACAGCAGCTCATGCTCGAGGATCCCGACCTGGCAGGACGAGTCGCGGAAATCGTCCTCGAGGAGCTCATCGGTGCGGAGTGTGCCTTGGCCCGGGTTGCGGACGAGATCCGCGAGATGCTCGAGCAGGCGGACGCCGAGCACTTCCGCGAGCGCAGTACCGACATCACACAGCTGGCGGAGCGCGTGCTGGAAAACCTGCTCGGGCATGAGCCCCAGGCCCTCCGACCCCCGGCGGGAGCCGTCGTCATTGCGCACGACCTTTCGCCCGCGGACACCGCAGAGATGGTGCGCAGCGACATCGTGGGCATCGTCACCGCCGTGGGTGGCATCACCGGGCATAGCGCCATCATCGCGCGCTCGATGGAACTTCCGGCGGTCGTTGGCGTCGACGACGTCGACCTGGTGGTCGCGCGTGGGGATACGGTCGTCCTGGATGCGATTCACGGCGTGGTCTTGCTGCGTCCTTCCGAGGTCGAACTCGAGGAGTGGAACGAGGCGCGCCGTCAGTACGACGAGTTCGAGGACCAGGTCCAACGCGAACACGGCCTTCCTGCCATGACCCGCTGCGGCCAACGGGTGACGCTGCGGGCCAACGTGGCGCTGACTGAGGAGGTCGCCTCCTCACGGTTTCACGGCGCCGAAGGCGTTGGGCTGTACCGCACCGAGTTCCTGTACATGGGGCGAGATTCGGCGCCCAACGAGGAGGAGCACTACCGACACGCCAAGGACGTGCTCCGAAAGATGGCACCGTACCCGGTCGTGTTTCGCACCTTCGACCTGGGGTCCGACAAGCAGACTGCGCTGCTCGACTACGACTCTGATGCCGAGGCCAACCCGGCGATGGGCGTTCGCGGTCTCCGGCTGGCGCTCACCAACCGCGAATGGTTCCTCTCTCAGCTCCGCGGCCTTCTGCGGGCCGCGCTTCATGGTCCGTTGCGCATCATGTTGCCGATGGTCACCAGCCTGCCCGAACTCAAGCTCGCGCTCGAGGTCGTGGATCAGGCGCGACAGCAGCTCGAAGACGATCGGCTAGCCTACGCTCAGGATGTCCCCGTCGGCATGATGGTCGAGGTCCCGTCCGCGGCTTTGGAGGCGCAGCGCCTCGCCCGCTACGTCGACTTCATGAGCATCGGCACCAACGATCTCATCCAGTACACGCTTGCGATCGACCGCGAGAACGACGACGTCGCGTATCTATACCGACCGCTTCAGTCCGCGATCTTGCAACTGATTCAGCGGGTCAGCGAAGCGGGCCGGGAAGCGGGGATCCCCGTCAGTCTCTGCGGTGAGTTGGCTGCGGATCCCCGCTACACATGGGTGCTCCTGGGCCTCGGCGTTACCGAGCTGAGCATGCATCCTTCGGCCATCCCTGTGATCAAGAACATCATCCGCAGTTCGGACTACGACGACATGGTCAGCCTCGTCCGCGAGGTGCTCGAGGTGGAAGATGTGGACGACGCGGAGCGGCTGGTCCTGGGCAAGATGCGAGCACGTTTCCCCGAGCACCTCGACCACGGCGGAGGCCAGCGCTTGGCGACCGAAGAACAGGAACCAGAGCAGCAGGAGGAGGAATCAGGATGACCGCGCAAGGATTCGAGCCCGGTGCGCCATGGCTGCCTGCCGAAGTCGCGGACGACAGCCGGTTGCTGGAACTCTCTTTTGGTCGCGTGTTCGCGTGTGACGTTCACCCGCCGGCGGCCGACGTTTGCAAGCCGCCGTTGGTGCTGCTGCACGGTCTGTTCCTCACCCACCACACGTTCTCGCGGATCATTCCGCAGCTCGCGGTGGACCGGCGGGTGGTGGCGCTCGATCTGCCGGGTGCCGGAGACAGCGATCGACCGAACGCGGCGCAGGTTGATGACTACTCCTTCGAGTGGCTGGCCGACGCGATCACCGAGACGCTCGAGGCGCTGGGGGTCTCTGCGTGCACGCTCGTTGGGCACGACTTCGGCGGGACCCTCGCACTGGTGCTGGCTTCCAAGCAGCCCGACCGTGTTCGCGAGCTTTTTCTACTCAGCCCGCTCGCGCTGACCGTCAGTCTGCCGCTGCAGGGAGCGTTGGCCATCGCCCCGTCGCTGGGGCTCGAGGTCTTTCGCCGCACGCTGCGTCGTGCGGACTTCGTTCGGTTCTTCGAGCAGGGCCTGTCCACCCCAGAGCTTCTCGACGAAGGCGACGCGCACGTCTTTTGGGACCGTTTGTGTCGTTGGGGCGGACGAGAGGCCGCCTATGCGATGCTTACCCAGATGCCCAGCGTTGTGCGGCTGCGGGATCGCTTCGCGTCCGTGTCGGTCCCTACCACGCTTGTTTGGGGCGACCGAGACCAAATCGTCCCGCCGGACCACGCGACGCGGCTGGCGGCGCTGCTGCCGAACGCTTCGGAGGCGATCATCGACGGGTGCGGGCACAACCCGGCGTATGAGCGGCCGAACGAACTCGCCAAGATGCTAGGCGCACGCGCGTAGGCGCGGGGGGGGAGTGCGATACACTCCCGCTCATGCTTTCGACGCGCCTGCGGCCGTTTCCGACGCCCTGCGCGTCGGGGTGGGCCGGGTACGTCGCGCTGCTGGCGGGGATGTTTGTCGTCGCGTTCCTGTGGCTCGTGCCAGGGACCGCGCACGCGAGCAACCCGGACGTGAAGTGGAAGACGATCGAGACCGAGCACTTCTACATTCACTACTGGGCAGGGCAGGAGGACGCGGCCGAACGCACCGCGATGATCTCCGAGAAGGCGTACACCGAACTCACCGGCGCGTGGGGGCACGACGTCTACCTCAAGACGCACGTCACGCTCACCGATACGCAGGACTCGGCCAACGGGCGGGCGACCGCCAACCCGTATCCGCAGGTCGTCGCCTATGTCACCGCACCCGAAGCGCTGTCGGTCCTCGAGGCGTACGACGACTGGCTCGACATCCTGATCACACACGAACTCGTGCACGTCATTCACCTCGATACCGTGCACGGCATCGCGCGGGCGGTGAACGCTGTGTTTGGGCTTGGGGTGCTCGGCAAGATCACGACGCCCAACATCGTGCAGCCGCGCTGGGTCGTCGAAGGCGTCGCGACGATGCACGAGTCGAAGTACTCGTCGATGGGCCGCCTGCGGTCTGCACAATTCGACGCGTTGTTACGGATGGCCGTACTGGACGGAACGTTCCAGACGCTCGACCAAGTCAGCAGTGGAGCTCGGGTCTTTCCGCATGGAACGTCGGTCTACCTCTACGGCGGCCACTTCATGCACTACATCCTCGCGCGCTATGGGGAGGACAAGATCCGCGACCTCAGCCACGTCTATGCGACGCAGGTCATCCCCTACGGCATCAACAAGGCGATCGAGAAGGTCCTTGGCGTCACGTTCTACCAGCTGTGGCAGGAGTTCAAGGCGGACACGACGCGACGATTCCAAGCTCAGGCGCGACGCATTCGAGCGCGGGGTCTTCGCCAGGGACGACGGCTGACCTTTGGCGGCGAGACGACTCGGTACCCGTTCTGGTCCCGAGACGACAGCTACCTCTACTTCTACAAAGGTGACGGCCATCGCGATGAGGGGGTCAAGCGCATCCGGTCCGGTGGCGGTCGGATCCGGGAGGGCGTGGGGATCGGTCGCCAAGGCGCCGACGTCGACCTCCAGCAGGTCTTCGACATGGAGAATCCTGGCGCCGCAAGCTTCGTCGGCGCGACCGACGACATCGTCTTCAACCAGACTGGCACCTTCGACTACCGCTACCGCTACAGCGACCTGTGGCGGTGGAACGGTGGGGACCCCCGCGGTGCCGAGCAGCTCACGTTCGGCCTGCGCGCAAGTGAGCCCGATGTGTCTCCCGATGGGCGGACCGTCGTGTTCCGGCGCAACGACGTGGCGCAGTCCCGCCTGGCCTTCCTCGATCTCGACACGGGCGACGTCCGCGAGCTGCCGCCTATCGACCGTCTGTCGCAGGTACTCACGCCCCGCTGGAGCCCCAGTGGCGACAAGGTCGCCTTCTCCGGCTTCGTCGAGGGGGGCTACCGCGACATCTACGTCTACGACCTCGCCTCGGAGACCACCCAACGCATTACGGCCGACCGTCACCTCGACATGTCACCGTCGTGGTCGCCCGATGGTCGCTACGTGGTGTTCGGCAGCGACCGGGACGACGTCTACAACGTCTACGCGTGGGACACGAAGGCCGAGGCTCTCCATCAGGTCAGCAACGTCCTGGGCGGCGCCTTCGAGCCCCGGGTCAGCCACGACGGAGAGCGGCTCGCCTATATCGGGTACGGCAAGAGCGGCTACGACGTGTGGGTGATGGACTTCGATCCTCAGACGTGGCTACCGGTGCTTCCAACGATCACCGACCTTCCGCCAGCTCAGGACCCCAAGCCCCAGATCGCGGGTCAGAACGGCCGCCCGCTGTCGCTGCAGTCTCATCGCTATCGGGCGATCGACACCTTCTATCCCCGGCTCTTCTTCCCCACGGCGTTCGACTTCCAGTCGAGCGACTTCGGAACGGGCCTCGGCTTCGAGACCGGCATCACCGACGTTCAGGGCTACCACTCGGCTCTGATGTTCTTCAACTACGACGCCGAGCAGCGCATCGCCTCGGGCGCGGCGTCGTACCGATTCGACCGTCTGTGGCCAGCGTTCACCTTCGGCGCAAGCCGGGGCTTGGTGAACCGTTCATCAGGCTTCACCCGCTTCGACTACGACCGACCGCTGGGGTCGGAGAACGACTCCTACGTTGTCGGCGGCTACCGTGAGCGCGTGAGCACGTTGTCGCTTGGGACGAGCCTGCCGATCGTCCGTCATGCGCAACACTCCGCCTCCTTTGGGGCGGAGTACGTGTGGCGTCGCTGGGAGAACCTCGATGCCGACAGCGCGTTGATCGATCCCAACGCACCGATCACGCGGCTGCCGGAGGTGGGGGATGCGGGAGAGATCGCGTTCTCCACGTCGTACTCCAACGAGGCCGATGGGGGAGGGCGCTTCAGCTACGGGGTCGAGCAGGGCCGATCGGTGTCGGTTCGGGTTGGCGTGGTCGACCGTCGCCTCGGCGGAGAGTTCGGAGACATCAACACCAGCGTGTCCTACAACGAGACGATTCCGATGCCGTGGCGCGGGCATCAATCCCTCGCCCTGCGGTGGCGAGGCGGCGCGTCGGCCGGTGGTTTCCGCGGCCGCGGGGCGTTCTGCGTCGGCGACTACATCTCTGGCGGCGACGCCATCCGTGCGCTGCTGGGCCGAACCGGGTTTGGAACCTCGGGCTGCAGCTTGTTGCGGGGCTACGGGGTCGGCACGGCCCAGGGACGCTACTTCGCACGCGCCACGGCCGAGTATCGGATCCCGTTGGCCGACGTCGATCGCGGGATTGGAAGCCTGCCGGTGTTCATGTCGCGGGTGGGGCTGATCCCGTTCGTCGACGTCGGCAACGCGTGGACCGACCCCACTGATGTCCGAGACGTGCTCGCCGGCAGCGGCGCGGCACTCGTGTTCTCGTTCCGGATGGGATACGCAGAGGGCATCAACGTGTTCCTCAAGTACGCGCACGGCTTCATGCGGTCGCTGGGCGGGACGGACACGTTCCGCTTGGTCGTCTCGACGAGCTTCTGAGCCCAGCGTAGGCTTTGTGTACCGTGGCGGACGCTTCGACCAGCACGTCCATGCCAGCTCGCCTCGCGCGGGGCTGGGCCGGACTCGTAGCGTGGTTGTTCTCGCCCGAGCCCTCCGTGGCGCTGGCGATCTATCGCATCCTGTGGGGCGGCCTGATGGCGTGGGAGTCGTGGCGCTACTACATCCACGGCTGGACGTACCGCTACTACGTCGAGCCGACGTTCCTCTTCAAGTACCCGGGCTTCGAGTGGGTTGAGGCGCTGCCAGGGACCGGGATTGGGATCCTGTCGATCACGCTCGTCGTCTGTGGAGTCCTCATCTCGGTCGGGTTCCTGTACCGGCTGGCCTCGGCGGTGTTCTTTGTCGCGCACACCTATGAGTTCCTCCTGGGTGCCGCGAACTACCTCAACCACGCCTATCTGATCAGCTTGTTGGCGGGGTTGATGATTCTCGTCCCGGCCCATCGCACGCTGTCCCTCGACGCGCTGATCCGACCCAAGATCGCCTCGAGCGTCGTCCCCGTCTGGCCACGGGCGCTCATCTTGCTCCAGCTGGGGATCGTCTACGTCTACGGCGCCATCGCCAAGTTCAACACCGATTGGATGGTCTATCACCAGCCGATTCGGCGTTGGATGAAAGGCTCGGCGAACCGGGTCGCGAAGACGCCCTGGATCCGCTGGGTCGAGTCGGTGCAGCACTCGGTCTTCCCCGACGCGGTGCCGCTGACCGAGCGCCTACACGACTTCGTCGCCTCAGAGGGCTTCACGGTCTTCATCGCCTACGGCGGCGTGATGTTCGACCTTCTCATCGCGCCGGCCTTGGCGTGGAAGAAGACGCGCCGCTTTGCGGTGCTCGCCGCGGTGGGCTTTCACGTGTCGAACATGCATCTGTTCTCGATCGGCGTGTTTCCCTGGCTGATGCTCGCTGCGACGACGCTGTTCCTGACCCCGGATTGGGCGTTTCGGCTGCCCAGGCTCGGAATGCGACTGGAGCGTGGGGTCACGTGGATGTCCTCGCGAGGCCCGGGAACTCTCGCCGTTCCCCGGCGCGCCCAGCTGTGGGCCTCGCTATGGGTCGCATACCTCGTCGTGCAGGTCCTCGTTCCGCTCCGGCACCATTTGTACCCGGGCGACGTCGCGTGGACCGAGGAAGGGCACGTCTGCTCGTGGCGAATGAAGCTGCGCTCCAAGCGGGGGCCGGTCACGTTTCGCGTCGTCGACGTGGCCACCGGCGAGACGTGGACCGTGGAGCCGGGGACCGAGCTGACCAAGAGACAGGCCCGGAAGATTCGGGGCAAGCCAGAACTCATTCGGCAGTACGCCAACCATCTGGTCGAGCGCTATCAGCAGGACGAAGGCAGAGTCGTGAACGTGTACGTCGACGCAATGACCGCGCTGAACTATCGGAAGCCGCAGCGGTTCATCGACCCGGACTTCGAGCTGGGGCACGAGCCGGCCTCGTTGGGCCCGTATCGGTGGATCCTTCCCATGGAGTGGTCCGAGCCACCGCATCCGGGAGCTGCAAAACCATGAGCAAGGTTGGAACCGGGACGCTGAGGGTCGCGCTCGTACACCACCCCGTGCTCAACCGTCATGGCGAAGAAATCGCGTCGGTGGTGGATGAGTTCGACGTCTTCGACGGGGGGCGACTCGCGCTGACCTACGGCATTCCCACGCTGTATGTGGTCAACCCGGTCCCCGCGCAGCGCGACAAGGCGAAGCGGGTCATCGCGCACGGCCAGAGTGATACGCGCGACCCCGCTCGCGGTCGAATGGACGCGCTGCTGTGGTGCGCGAGCCTGGACGACGCGATTGAAGACGCGTCTCGACCGGACGCCCCTTGGGTGGTCGCGACGAGCGCGGTTGCCCGGGAGCCCGCCACCTCCGTCGCCGAGGTACGCGAGACGGTTCGGGCCGGGCGCGATGTGTTGTTGGTGATCGGCAAGGCGTGGGGGCTGGCCCCCGAGGTGCTGCAGCGATGTGACCGGCAGCTGCAGCCGATCGACGCCGGCACTGGGTTCAACCACCTCTCGGTTCGGAGCGCGATGGCGATCCTCATCGACAGGTTGTGCGCGCCCGCGGGGCGCTCCGGCCCGTAGTCTCAGGAAAGACCGTCAAGGGCTTGCCACAGGTCGCCCGCGGGCCCGGAGGGTCGGTAGGCGCTGAGCTCCCGACGGAACACATACTTGCGCCGCTGCGCCTCGAAGGCTGCGGGTCGCTCAGATTCCGGGGACTGCAGCAGGGCCCGGGTTTCCGCATCGGTGGGCCCGAGCGCATGCACGCTGCGCAGGATTTCCGCGCCGTCGGCCGGGGCCGCCAAGGGCGTCACCGCAGGGAGCACGTGGCTTGTCTCGAACGAAGGCCGCACCCCAAATTCCCTGCAAAACGCCGCGTGAACCATCGCGGTGCCGCGGGCCTTTCCTTCTGCGGTGTAGCCAGCGATGTGCGGTGTGGCGATGCGCACCCGCGGATGGGACAGCAGTGGCCATCGAAGGTTCGGCTCTCCCTCCCAGACATCGAGCACGGCGTGCCCACGGCCCGCGTCGAGCCACGCGTGCAAAGCCGCGTTGTCGATCACGTCCCCTCGGCTGGTGTTGAGCACAAGCGCCCCCGATGGAAGTCGGCGCAGCCCCTGGGCATTCAGGAGGTGTCTCGTCTGGTGGGCGCCGTCGCGAATCCGCGGGACATGAAACGACACCGTGTTGCACCGCTCCAGCAGCGCGATGAGCGGGAGGAACGTCTCCGGGTCGTCCCCGGCTTCGGCTCGCGGAGGATCGCAAACCCAGACCTCGAATCCGAGCCGTCTCAGGGCGGTGACAAGTCGTCGCCCGATCTGTCCAAACCCCACCACGCCCACCGGACCGCGAAGCTCCGAGTGGCCCAGCGTCGCCGCGAGAACGTACTCGACCACAGCACGCGCGTTACAACCCGGCGCGTGGGCGAAGGCGATGCCGGCACGGGTCAGGGCAGGGACGTCGACGTGGTCGACGCCGGCGGTCGCGCTACCCACGAAGCGCACGGGGGTCCCCTCGAGCAGGGCGGCATCCACCCGAGTCACACTGCGGACGATGACGGCGTCCGCGTGCAACAGCTCCTTCGTCGTGATCTCGGTCCCGCGGATGCGCGTCAGTGTGGAGAACGCTTCGTCCAGATGGGGGATCGCGTCGTCGGCGACGACCCTCGGGCTCACGATGGACCGATGGCGCGGACCTCGACCGAGAGGATGTCCTCGTGCGCGCGAAGCTTGGTCAACAGCCCGTCCGTAGGCTCGCGCTGGACCACGATGGTCGCGCTGGCGGCTTCATTGCCGCGAAAAATGACGTTCTGCATCTCTTGGACGTTCGTGTCCTCCTCGCGGAGGGATTGAAGGACCGAGGCGAGGACGCCGACGCGGTCGCGGTGGCGGACGACGATGCTCCAGCCGGTCTCGCGCTGCGGGACGACGTTGACGACGTTGGCAACCTCGCCGCTGTCCATGTACCCACCGATGATGCGCACGACCTCGGCCGCGGTGGCGAGCTGGGCTTGCTCGGTCGATGCGCCGATGTGTGGCGTGCCGTAGATGCCCTCGACGTTTTGCAGCGGGGTCTCAAACGCAGCGTCGCCCCCGGCCGGCTCTTCTTCGAAGACGTCGAGGCCGGCGCGGACCTTGCCGCTGGAAACCGCGTCTCGAAGTGCCGCGTCGTCGACCACGCCGCCGCGCGCGGTGTGAAGCAGCATGGCGCCGTCCTTCATGCGGGCGAGTTGTGCAGCGCCGATGAGGTGCTTGGTCGCGGCGCTGTACGGCACGTGCACGCTGATCGCGTCGCATTCGTCGAGCAGGTCGTCGAGCTGGGCGTAGGCCTTGACCCCGAACGCGCTGGACCGGGCCTCGGTCAGGCTTCGACTGTACGCGCCGACCTCCATACCGAACGCTTGTGCCCGGGCGGCGACCGCCTGGGCGATGGCACCAAACCCGACGAGTCCCAGGCGGCGGCCCAACAGACCGGCGGCCTTGCCGTAGTGTTTCTTCCGCCACTTGCCTGCTCGCAGGTCCGCGACCGCATCGGGGATCCGTCGGTCCATCGCGAGCAGGAGGCCCATCGTCAGCTCCGCCACTGCAATCGCATTGCGGCCGGGGCAGTTGGCGACGAAGACGCCGTGACGACTCGCGGCGTCGAGATCGATGGTGTTGACCCCGGCTCCAGCGCGCACGACCAGGCCCAAACCGGCTGCAGCATCGAATGCGGCGGCCGTGACCTTGGTCGAGCGGACCACGAGGGCCCCGGCTTTGGTCTCTCGCAGGGCCTCTGGGAGGGTCTCGGCGCTGAGATCGGGCCGGGAATCGACCGTCAGTCCAAGATCACGGAGGTCTGCCAGGCCCGCAGCAGGCAACTTGTCAGCGATGAGCACCAGCATCGCCCTTCGTTTATCACAGGGGTGGCGCACCTCCCCGGGCCGCGATATCCCATCGATGCGTGAGCTTGCGACGACGAGCAATGGCCTGGTGCGTGGCGGCGACGGTTCTGCTGGGGTGTGATCCCGAGCCCGTCGCCGAGCCCGAGGACCCTGCCGTCGCCGCGACATCCACCGGCACGCCGCAAGACCCCGGCGAGTCGCCCGCAGCCGAGTCGCCGCCGGTCGCCGAGCTCGAGGTGCCCAAGCCGGTGGTCCTCCCCAAACCCGCAGATGCCGGGACGTGTCCGGAGGACGACGATCCTGCGATCGGGATCCTGCTCAATCCCCGGCAGCCGGTGCGCGGAGAGCCTGTGACCGTGCTCGCGGCGACGCTGGAGACCGAGGCCCCGCTCGCGCTTCGCCTGGTCGGCGAGGGGCAAACACCCACGATCGAGCTGACGCATCGCTACGGCGTGCCCTCGGCGGTGATCGGTCGGTTCACCGCGACGGACGAGGTTCGTGTTGTTGTCGGGCAAGAGGGCACGGGCCTGGCGTGCCTCACGGTGCGGCCCAAGGACGCGTCGTCCTCTCGCCCGCGACGAACGAGTGACGACGGCGTCTGGCCGGTCACGCGCAGCTGGGACCCCGGGGAGGAGGCGCTGTTCTCGGCGTGGGTTCGGGAGTTGTTCACCGCACCACGCGGGGAAGAACTCGCGTGGGAGCGGTTCGATCTGGTGAGTACCGACGCGTCGCGCAACCTGTTGCACGACCACAACAACTGGGCCGAGGATGCTCCGCAGGATTCGGGGGGGCTGCGGCTCAAGCCCGACTGCGCCGATCTCCCATACTTCTTGCGCGCGTACTACTCGTGGAAGCGGCAGCTGCCGTTCGGGTTTCGTCGTTGCTCGCGCGGCCGGGGCAAGGCCCCCGAATGCGGGATGCTTCGCGGCAACCTCGGCCCACCGGAGAGCCCCCCGGACGCGCGAAAGCCCGGAGAGCTGGGAGCGGTGCAGAAGTTCTTTCGTCGCACGCTCGCTTGGGGCGTGCATTCGGGCAACGGCCGCACCGCCCTCGACGCAGACGACACCGACCTCTACCCGGTGGCGCTGCGTCGTGACGCGCTGCGGCCCGGCACCACCTACGCAGACCCGTATGGGCACCTCTTCGTGCTCGTCGAGTGGGTTCCGCCGAAGCCCGGCGAACCGGGCATCCTCTACGCCGTGGATGGTCAGCCGGACGGCAGCATCACCCGCAAGCGGTTCTGGGAGGGCAACTTCTTGTGGAACCCCGACCCGAGCCTCGGCGGGAGCGGCTTCAAGGCGTTTCGTCCCCATCTCACCGAGGCTTCAGATGGCGGTCGCATCGTCGTCGTGCCGACCAACGCACAGTTGGCTTCGATGCCCGGCTACGACGACTTCAGCCTCGAGCAGGGCTCGCTCGAGCCCGAGGCGTTCTACGATCAGATGGACGGCCTGATCACGCCAGGCCAACGCGATGCGGTTGCCGACCAGCGCGCGGCCATGGCTGCGCTCCTCGAGGCGGCCAAGGTTCGCGTCACGTCGGTGAAGAACGGTGATGCGCACGTGGCCAAGGGCGGCAGCGTGGAGATGCCCAGTGGTCACGCGATCTTCGAGACCACAGGCGCTTGGGAGAACTTCTCGACCCCGGCCCGCGACCTCCGGTTGCTGATCGCGATCGACCTGGTCCGCGGGTTCGAAGACAAGGTCGCGCGCAACGCCGACGTTTACGTTCGCGGGGGGCAGACCATGGAGGCGTTGCGGGCGGAGTTGAAGACCGCTCGCGAGGCGCTGCTGGCCGACCCCAAGGCGAAGTTCTCGTACGTCCGCAGCGACGGTTCGTCGTGGACGCTGACCGTGGCCGACCTGGTCGCCCGGGCCGAAGCCTTCGAGCTCGGCTACAACCCGAACGACTGTCCCGAAATTCGGTGGGGAGCCCCGGAGGGGAGCAAAGAGCGCAAGCCGTGTCGCCGTCGCGCGCCCGAACTGCAGCGCCGCAAAATGGCCGCCTATCGGCCCTGGTTCGCCAAGCGACAGCGCCCCGCTCGAGGGGACCCCGGGCCGGCCGTGGAGTGAGGACCAAAGTGGGGCGGTTGGCGAGCAGGGCGCGTGCACCCTGGGCCGCGTCACAACCCAGGGCCGGGGATTGCGATAAACTGGGCGAAGACGTCATGGCGTTCGAAGACAAGCGACGGACCAAGCGATTCGACGTCCAGCTCGCGGTGCGGGTGCGACGGGGTGACGAAGAGGTGAGCGGGATGACGCAGAACCTCAGCCTCGGTGGGATGCTGGCGTCCGTCGACTTCGAGCCCGCTGTGCAACTGGGGGACAAGGTGCGGGTGAGCTTCTGTGTGCCGCAGCTCGCCGAGCCCATCGAGGTCGAGGCCGAGGTCCGTTGGACCGCCGGGACCGGGACGGGATTCCAGTTTGCCGCAGGTCTTCGGGCCAAGCAGACCTGGGCCCTCGGGAAGTTCTTCGACTCCCTGGCGAACGGATCGTGATGCGCCTGCTCGCCTCGTTGTTGTCCTCCAGCCTGCTCGCAGCCCCTGGACCGGTTCCGTCCGACCGATCCGTCGAAGGCCCGAGCGCTGTCGCATGGCCTGAAGGGACACCAGAGCCTGAGCTTGCGCCCGCCCCCAAGCCTGAGCCGGCTCCCGAAGTTGCGCCGACTCAGCCCCCTCCACCCCAGGCAGCCCGCCCGGACAATCGCACCGTCCGGGTCGCGGTCGGACTCGACCCCTCTGCGCCCGGGACCAAGGCCGAGCGCAAGCTCGTGGGGACCTTGGCCGATGGGGTGCGGTCCTCAGAAGGCATTGGCGTGGACGCGCGGCGGCTTCGAGTGGGAGCACCGTCGGCCCGAGAGGTGTGTCGTGAGGGGCGAGACGACCTGGTGATCCTGGTTGGATACGTCGGGCAGCGCCCCGAGCCGGTCCTGCTTCCTTACGATTGTGTGCTCGACATCGTGCTCGCGGTTCGGAGCACCGCGGCGGCCGATGAAGCCGGGCTGGTGGCTGCCCTGTGGAAGGAACACGATGCGCTGGTGCGAGACGGTGTGCAGGAGCGCCGTCGCGGGCGCCGCCTGGGCCCGAAGGCGCGGGCAGGCATCGTCGCGGGCGTGGTGGTGGTCGTCATCGGGGCAGCCGTCGGACTTCTTGTCGCCAACGCCTTGCGCGAGGAGAAGGTCGTGCTCAAGGTGGGCCCATGAGCATGACGAGGCCCGCGACGAAACGAGCGCAAACGCGAATTCTGCGGCGCTGGGCCAGCACGATGGTCATGGTGATGGCCCTATTTGGGCTGTGGGGCACCCCCCAGCTGGCGAGGGCAGATGTCGGCGAACCCGCCGGGTGGACGACGTCGCTCGCAAACCATCGCATTGTCGTCGGCAGGGCGGTTCTGCACTACGAGCCCAATCTCGAGGACGAAGCGCGCGGTCTCGCGCATGAGATCCCGCAATGGTGGAGCGAGGTTGAGCTACGCCTCGCCACCGACCTCGACGACACCCTCGACATCTACTTCATGGATCACGCCGGACAGGTGGCGGAGGCATCCGGGATGCCCCGCTGGGTCGCCGGCGTCGCCCACTCGGAGTCCGGCGAGATCATGATCGCTCGGCACGGTCCAGACGGCTCGCCCACGAACCTCGAGCAGCTGCTCAAGCACGAGATGGCCCACGTGGCGCTGCACCGAGCCACCGGCGGGGCCGAGGTTCCGCGTTGGTTCCACGAGGGCGTTGCGGAAGCGACCGAGGGCGGCATCAGCCTGGGTCGATCGCAGTCTCTGGCGGGCCTGGTCTTCGGCGCTGGAGTTCCGGACTTCGCCGCGTTGGAGAAGCTCTTCTACGGCGACCCGCAGCAGGTGGCCGGTGCCTACGCTGCGTCCCGCGACTTCGTGAACTTCCTTGCGGAGTACCGACGTGCGGACCAACTCGGGGACGACGTCGACAACCTGCAGCAGCTCCTCACCGAGATGAAGGCCGGACACACGTTCGAGGCCTCGTTCATCCGCACCTACAACCTCGGACTGGCGGAGCTCGGGATCAAGTGGCGGCAAGGGCTGCCGGGACGGTTCGTCTGGTACCCGCTGCTCGCCGGCGGCACGCTGCCATTCACGCTCGTCTTCCCGCTGGTGATCATCGCCTGGTTCCGCCGTCGTCGTCACTATCGGGCCGGCATCGCCCGCCTTGGTGCCGAGGAAGACGCGATTCGCGAGCGGCTCGGCAGCGACTTCACGACCGCCGACGGCTCGTGGTAGGCCTGCACAATGCAGCGCGTCGAGTCGGGCACCCTCGGGGGACGCCACTTGCTTCGGCTTCCCAACGGGGTGCCGGGGCTTCGGCCTACTTCGGCTCGGGTTCGCGGCGCGGTCTTCGATCGCCTACGTGAAGACGTTCCAGGGGCCCGCGTTCTCGACCTCTTTGCCGGGTCCGGGGCGATGAGTATCGAGGCGATCTCCCGAGGAGCCGAGCGGGCGACCGTGGTGGAACTCAGTGGCAAGGTCGCGCGGCATCTGCAGGCCCAGGCCGAGGCGCTCGGCATTGGCAAGCAGGTCCGAGTCGTCAAAGCCGATGCGGTGAAGTTTCTTCAGCACGGCGCTGCGCCCTACGACCTGGTCATCATCGATCCTCCCTTCGCCAAACCTGAGGTCGTGGATGCCATCGCGCAGGCGCTCCCGCAGGGGTGGCTTGCGCCCGGTGCCGTCGTCGTCTGTGAGCTCGAGCTCGTTCGGGGTAAAAGCCGAGACGTCGCTTGGCCGGCGACGCTGGAACTCGAGGCCACCAAGCACTACGGCCAAGCTGAGGTCGAGTTCCTCCGCTTTCATCCCGAACCCATCTCAAGCCCATGACCTCCGACTTCGCCATCTCCAAACGCGCCGCTGCCATCAAGCCCTCCGCGACCCTTGCCGTTTCGGCCAAGGCTGCGGAGTTGCGTGCCGCGGGCAAAGAAGTGTTGAGCTTTGCAGCGGGTGAGCCCGACTTCAAACCACCCAAGGCCGTCCGCGAGGCCGTCTCGCAGGCGTCGCTGTCGGAGCCGATCCGGTATGCGCCGGTGCCTGGGACGCCCGCGCTTCGTGACGCTGTGGCGGCCGAGTTGGGTGCGTTTCACGGGCGCACGTTCGCTCGCAACCAGATCTTGGTCTCCTGCGGGGCGAAGCACAGCCTGGCCAACTTGTTCCTCGCATCGCTCGACCCCGGAGACGCGGTTGTCGTTGGCGCGCCGTACTGGGTCAGCTACCCCGACATGGTGGGGCTTGCCGGTGGCGTCCCGATCACGGTCAGCACCACTCGGGCTGCAGGATGGAAGCTCACGCCGGACGCGCTCGAGCCGGTCTTGGGGCCCAAGACGCGCTTCGTCATCCTCAACAGCCCGTCCAACCCCACCGGCGCCGGCTACACCCGGGACGAGTTGCGGGCGCTGGGCGAGGTGATCGCCAGCAAGGCACCCTCGGCGTGGATCGTCACCGACGACATCTATCGCAACCTCGTCTACGACGGGTTTGAGGCGACCAGTGCATTCGTCGCGATGGCGGGCATCACCGAGCGCATCGTTGCGATCGATGGCGTGTCGAAGACCTACGCCATGACCGGTCATCGGGTGGGGTACATGGCCGGCCCCGTCGAGCTGATCTCGGCGGCGTCCCGGATCCAGTCCCAGACCACCTCCGGGGCGGCGACGCTCTCACAGCGTGCAGCTCTCACGGCGCTGACAGACCCGTCCGTTCCAGCCGAGGTCGAGGCCATGCGGACGGCTTTTGCCCGGCGCCGTTCGCTGATCTTGGAAGGCCTCGCCCAGGCCTCCGGGGTCGAGGTCCAGCGCCCCGACGGCGCGTTCTACGTCTTCGCTGACGTCTCACGACACGTTGGGGCCGGGGCCAAACATGCGACCGACGTCGAGCTTGCGACGTGGCTCCTCCAAGAGAGTCTCGTTGCAACAGTGCCAGGCACCCCGTTTGGTGCGCCCGGCCATTTGCGCATGAGCTACGCGACGGACGATGCCAGCATCGAAGAGGGCTGCCGACGCATCGCCAAAGCTCTCGCGACCCTGCCGACGGCCTGAGCTGGGCCTCAAGGTTCCCACACCGGGGGCGATAGCCAGACGTGCCCCGCGTCCTGCTCTGCGTGACTCAGAAGTTCGCTGACGCGCTGGCTCGGCGGATCTGGTCGGAGTTCGGGTGCGCCCCGGTTGAGTCCATCACCGATGTGTTCGACGCAGTGGAGGCGTTTGGGCCAGCAGAGCCGACGCACGTCGTGATCGATGGCGAACTCGACGCTCGCGGCGGTGTCCGGATCGCATCGGCGCTCGCCGCCCAGCGCCCGGTCCCGACCGTGCTGGTGGTCGAGCCGGAACTCCGCGACGAGGTCTGCCAACTGCTGCGGCAGCGGGACCTCGAACATGTCCATGTCGTGTGCTGGGACAACGGCACGGTTCCGGCGCTGTTTGGAGACGAGGTCCCGGCCTTGGAGGCGCTGAGGCCCGATCTCTCAGCGTTGGCCGACCAGCCCTACGAGGGGGTCGTATTGCTCGGGTCCGCTGGGACGCCGCACATGTTGCCGACGCTGGTCCCCAAGCTGCAGCGTACGGTCGTTCCCCTGGTTGTCGCGGTGCACCACAACCCGAGGTTGTCGGAGTCCTTCGCGGAGTGGGTGGGCGAACTGGCGAACATGCGCCCGCGAGTGCTTCTGGATGACTCGAGCCTGGCGGCGTTGACGGTTGTACCCGCGGAGGGCGGGTTCGATGCTCTTCAGCCCGACCTCGACGCGGTGCTCACGGATGTGCACGCGCGCGGGACACGATTGCTGATCATCGTCGCATCGGGCATGGAGTTCGAGGGGGTGGCTGCGCTTCGTCTTGCCGTCCGCGATGGCGCGGTGCTGGTCGCACTGCGTCCCGACCTGTGCCCCCAGCCCGCGATGGTGCACCGGCTCTTGGAGGCGGGTCTGGACCCGACCCTGTGCACACAACACGAGATCGCCCGGCTGATTCGGTGCGCGACGGGAACGGACCGGGCGCCCTTGCGCCACGCGGGCTGAGTGGTCTGCTACGTTTCGTACGTGCAGCGGAAATGCCCGACCTGCGGCGTGTCCTTCGAGTTCGATCCCACATCCAAGTGGCGACCGTTCTGCACGCGGCGGTGCAAGTTGGTGGACCTCGGAAACTGGATGGACGGCGTGTACCGGATCTCTCGACCTTTGGGAGTCGACGATCTGCAGGAAGATGAGGCGCTGTTGAGTCAGCTGATGGCGGACGCGAAGACGGACCGCGAGAAGCAGTAGGGGGGCGCTCGGCCGTTACTTCCGGCGGTTTTTCTTCCGGGCGGCCTTCTGCTTCTTGCGGCTGGATTTGGAGGTGGACTTGCCACCGCCTCCGGGCGCTGGGGGCATGAGGCCAGCCATGCCGCCGGGGGGCATGCCAGGCATTCCTCCCATGCCGGGGAGTCCGCCGCCGCCCATCATCTGCTGCATCATCTCGGGGTTCTTCGCCATCTTCCGCATGGCGCCCATCTGCTTGAGCTGCTTCATGCCGGGGATCTTGGACATCAGACCGCCGCCGCCCCCACCCATCATGTCGCCGAGCATGCCGAACATGTCCCGCATGGCCAGGAACCGGCCGACCAGCGCGCGGACATCTTCGTCTTCGCGGCCAGAGCCACTGGCGACTCGGTTCACCCGGCTGTCGATGAAGGCGTCGGCGGGGAGCTCGGCCATCTTGGTGGGGTCGCGGCGCTTGGGCTTCTTCTTGCCCTGAAGCTTGGCCGCGGCGCTGCTGCCGAGCGCGCTGTCCTCGAGGAAGAGGTCCGGGTTGGCTCGCTCTTTGCGAGTCATCGACTGAATCATCGCCTCGATCTTGGTCAGCTCGTTGTCGTCCATCGCCTGGTCGAGCTGTTCCTGAGGAATATCGCCGCCGAGCAGGTTGCCCAGGGGCATCTTGCCCATCAGGTCCTTGAGGCTGCCCATCTTCTGGATGGACTTAATCTGGCCCAGGAAGTCATCCATGGTGAACTTCCCGCCGAGCATCTTCTCGGCGTCTTGGGCGGCCTGCTCTTCGTCGACGACGCCCTGGAAGTCCTGCATGAGGCCGACCAGGTCGCCCATGCCCAAGATGCGGCCCGCGAGGCCTTCGGGTCGGAACTCCTCGAGCTTCTCGAGGGTCTCGCCCATGCCGAGGAACTTGATCGGCTTGCCGGTCGCGGCCTTGATCGACAGCGCCGATCCGCCGCGAGCATCACCGTCGAGCTTGGTCAGCACCACGCCGCTGATGTCGAGGCGCTCGTCGAAGGACTTGGCGGTGTTGACCGCGTCCTGGCCGATCATCGCGTCGATGACCAGGAAGATGTTGGCTGGGTTGACGCCCGACTTGATGTTGTCGAGCTCGGCCATCAACGAGTCGTCGATGGTGAGCCGGCCGGCGGTGTCGAAGAGGACGTAGTCGAACGCGCCCGCGGCTGCTTCAGCGTTGGCTTCGCGGGCGATGTCGACGGGGTTGGCACCCTCTTTGGAGAAGACCGGAACGCCGATCTGCTCGCCGATCACCTCGAGCTGCTTGACGGCAGCGGGTCGGTACACGTCACACGCGACGAGCATGACCTTCTTGCCGTCCTTCTGAAGCTTGCGGGCCAGCTTGCCGGTGCTGGTGGTCTTACCCGAGCCCTGAAGACCGACCATCATGATGCCGGTCACGCCCTTGGACGCCTCGGCGATGGTGGTGTCGACCGGGCCCATGAGGGCCGCCAGCTCGTCGTGACAGATCCGGACGAAGTGGTCTTCGGCCCGGACCCGCATCGTCTCGCCGGCCTTGGTCTTGGCGACCAGCTTGACCTGCTCGCCCATGGCCTTCTCCTTGACGTTGCGCAGGAAGGTCTTGACGACGCGGAACTCGACATCGGCCTCGAGGAGGCTCATGCGGACGTCTTTGAGCGCCTCGTCGATAACGTCTTCGCTGAGCTCGCCCTTGCCGGTGATGCGCTCTTTGGCGGACCGGAAGCCCTTGGAGATGGTCTCGAACATGGGCCTAGCTACATAGCACGACGCTGTGGATTCGTTGGCGCTGGAGCGCTGCTCACGCAAAAAGACTATTTCACGGTCCGGCTCGGACTTGACGGCGCTCGCAGGCGTCGCGACAAGGGGACGTGGGGGAGGGCACACGCGTCGCTTTTGCGCTGGGGCTCGGTGTGGCGGCGGCAGCGAGCGCAGCGACAGTCATCCTGCTGGCTTCGCCACTACCGCCGCTGCACATCGCCGGAGGCCGGGTCACGGTAACCGCGCTCGCGTTTGTAGTGCTCGGACGCCGCGAGCTTGGGAGCTTGTGGATGGCGATGCGCGAGCGCCCTGGGCTGGGGTGGCGGACGCTCGGAGCCGGCACGCTTTTGGCGCTGCACTTCGGGGCGTGGATCGCCTCGCTCGGGCTCACCACAGTGCTGCGTTCGATGGCGCTCGTCGCCCTCCAACCGGTCTTCGCAGGACTGCTCGGCCGGCTTCTGGGGGACCGCGTGTCCCCTTGGCTTTACGTCGGTGCGGCGGTGTCCCTGGCCGGGAGCGTCGTGCTCGTCGGGGGTGCCGCGGCCCTCGAAGGCGGCACGCTCGTCGGCGATGGGTTGGCCCTCCTCGGCGGGGCGTCGGCGGCCGCGTACCTCGCATTCGGACGGAGCGTGCGGACGGCGGTCCCGCTACGCGCGTATCTGGGAGCGGTGCACGCTGTCGCGGCGCTGCTGCTCTTGCCGGTCGCATGGCTGCTGCAGCCGATCGGTGAGGGGGTCGATGTCGGGTCTTGGCTCGCCGTCGTGTACCTCGGACTTGTGCCGGGGGTGATCGGGCACGGTCTGTTCAACTGGGTGGTTCGACAGGTTCCCGTCGACCGCGTGGCGCTCGCGATCCTGTTGGAGCCCGCGGCGGCCACACTTCTGGCGTGGGCAGTCCTGAACCGTGCGGTCGCCGGCTCCGAAATCCTGGGGGCGAGCATCGTGTTGGTGGGGGTTGCGGTCGGTTCGCTCGCAGCCCGCCGCGGTGCCGGCCGGGGCTGAGATCAGACGCGAGAGGGACGCGTGCTCACTCGCGTTCGCAGCCGGGCTTGCCCGTGCCGCTGCCACCACTCGACCCACGCCTGATACGCCACCTCGCGCGAACTCCGGTCCCCCAGCGGTGAGAACGGGACCCGGTGCCCGGTGACCCGTACGAGCTCATCGTGGGCCCATCGGCGGACCGGGAGGTCGCGGTGACGGAGGCTCTCGATGATCCACTCGACGCGGTGGTGGACGCCCTGGTCTTGATGCCAAGACTTCCAGCGGTGCGGCTTGAGCCCGTGCTGCTGCCCGGTGATCGAGCACAAGGATTCAAGCGCAGCCTCCTGAATGAACCGGTCTCGGTTCGAAAGCAGACCGATGAGCTTGGGAATGGCCTGCACGTCGCGCAGCGTTCCGACCGCCCGGGCCGCATACAGCTGGTGCGTCCGGTGCGAACTGTCGAGCTCACGCCGGACGACGAACGTCGCTTCCTCGAACCCGTCGTAGCGGCTGTACGTCTCGAGAACCCGCATCGCGATCACCCGGACGTCGGTGCTGCCGTCGAACGCCAAGTGGGACAGCGCCTCCATCGCTCGCGGGTCACGAAGCTCTTGAAACAGGAAGGCGGCGTAGAAGCGGACGTCGGCGTCGGTGTTCTCGAACTGCTCGAGCACGTACGGAACGAACACCGGGCCAAGCCGGATCGCCGCGCGCACGAGCGGTCCGTGGGCGGAGGGCGCGGGGAGGGCCCGCAGGTCCCGGCGCAGGACCTCCAGGGGTCCGGGCAGACGGGTGGCGAGAGCCTGAAGGCCCGCGGGCCCAAGCGCCCGAAGGTCTTCGAGATTTCCCTCTTCCCGCGAGAGCGCACGCAGGACGTCCTCGATCGCGCGGTCGCCCTGCAGCGGGCTGGGCAGACCGGTCTCGTCGTCGAAGTCGTCGTCGTCGATGACGATTCGTCCGCGAACGGTCGGCTGATCGATCGGAGAGGAGAGCGGGATGATGCCGCCGTCATCGGCCTCCTCGAGGACCGGCGGCACGAATCGCGGGGCGGCGGGTTGGGCGGCCTGCTCGGGCATCGGAGGCAGGAAGTGCGGCGCAGGAGAGCCGTCGACCTGGGTGGTGCGCTGCATCGACGCGGCCGGTTCATCGTGAACTTCGGGCACAGCGGTGCCTGGCGGCGACCAGCCCGGTGGTTCGGTGACGCCGTACGCTGGAGGCGGCGTCAGTCCGTCCTTGGCCGGAGGGCGGGTGTCTTCCGCCGAGGGCCGCTCACGCATGGTGTCCATCTGGGACGCTGGCGCTGGCGCTGGCTCTGGC
>CAJXVA010000095.1 GCA_913061055.1 uncultured Pseudomonadota bacterium | reverse complement strand
CCCAGGACGAGACCCACCCCGGCGAGGCCGGCGGCCGTGTCGAGCCAGCGAGACTGCGCCCGCAGCCCCGCCCTCCAGCCACGTCGCAATCGGGCGGCGGACGGCATGATGGTGCGGTCGCCGGGCACTCCCGACCCTCTTAGCCCAATCACCGCCGATCACCAAACCCTAGCAGCCTGCGGTGAGAGCCGGCGCGGCGGACCGCGATGGATGTTTCGCTCCTAGGTAGGAGCCGAAACGCCGCTGTACCGGGTGTGCTGCCGGTTTTAGCGACGCCGCCCGCAGCGAAAAAGACGGGTGAGACGTCGTGTCGGGTTTCACCACGGACTGCTGGACATGACGAGCGCCGAGCAGCCCGCCACGGATCGCGCCAGGCCTGGCCTGGCGCATGGGATTTCACGGTTGGCCTCTGGAGAGCGCTATCATCCCACCCGATGCGAGCTGCTTCGCTCCCGACTCTTGTCCTGCTGTTCGTTGCGGCCGCGTGCACCCCGTCCTCCTCACCGTCTTCGTCGCCCAAGACGACGAGGCCCGGATCCGGCGCCGGAGATCCTTCGCTGGCCAACGACCCCATCGATGAGGTCGAGGCCGGCGATGGATTCACCTGCAGCCGACGACGCTCCGGGCGTGCGCAGTGCTGGGGCGCGGGCAGTCAGGGCCAACTCGGTGACGGCGGGACAACGGACCGAAACACCGCCGGGCCCCTGGTCGAGCGGCTCGACGATGCGACCGACATCGTCCTGGGCCGGGCCCATGCATGCGCACTCAAGAAGACCGGCGGCGTCGCATGCTGGGGGGCCAACGACCGCGGCCAGCTCGGAGACGGCCGAGGCGGCGCGGGCAAGCGCTCCACGCTCCCGGTCACGGTTCGAAACGTCGAGGACGCGGTGGCGATTGCGGCCGGCGAAGACCACACCTGCGTCATCCGTCGGGCCGGGACTTTGGCGTGCTGGGGCGAGAACCGCTGGCGCCAGCAAGGCACCGAAGGCCGACCCAACACCCTCGCGGCGACCGACGTTCCGGGCCTTGCACAGCTCACCGGCGTCGCTGCGGGGGCCGGCCACACCTGCGTCATCCGAAAGGGGGCAGCCGCAGTGTGCTTCGGCCAAGGCGACCAGGGACAGATGGGCGATGGCGGTCGCGTCGGTGGAGCCCGCCCGCATCTCGTTCGCGGCTCTGAAGGCGCGACCCAGATCACCGCCGGAAAGTTCCACACCTGCATCCGGAGCGCCGTGGGCCGGGTTGCGTGCTGGGGCGCGAACGGAGGCGGACAGGCCACCGGTATCGCGGGGGCCGCAGCACTCAAGCCCACGAGCGTGGCCGTCGCAGGCGTTGCATCCGTCGACGCGGGAGAGGCCAGCACGTGTGCGCGCCTCGACAACGGCACCCTCCGCTGTTGGGGGGCTGCTGCCGACGGCCGCCTCGGGAACGGCTCGACCGCGGCCGTCCGCGCCCCTGCCCTCGTTCAAGGCATCGCCGGTGCCCAGAGCGTCTCCGTCGGCGCGTCGCATGCCTGCGCGATCAAGCCAGGACGAGAAGTCTACTGCTGGGGTAGCAACGACGGCGGCGCCCTGGGCAACGGCGCCGCAGGAAAGTCCTCGGCCGGGGACGCTCCGCGGGTCTCCGCTCTCGACGATGCGGTCGAGGTCGCCTCGGGCGTGAGCTTCACGTGTGCACGACGCCGAGATGGGTCGGTGAGCTGTTGGGGACGCAACGACAAGGGACAGCTTGGAGACGGCAGCAAAGCGGACGCCGATGCTCCCGTGTCTGCCACCGGGATCACCGACGCGGTCTCGGTCGCCGCGGGGAGCGAACACGCGTGTGCCGTCTCGAAGAGCGGCCGGGTCTTGTGCTGGGGGAGCAACACAGCGGGGCAACTCGGCGCCGGCAAGAAGCGTGGTGTTCCCAGGCCGACCGTCGTTCCGCAGATCGCCGATGCGGTCGAGGTCTCCGCTGGCGCGGCCCACACCTGCGCACGCCGTCGAACCGGGCAGGTCACGTGCTGGGGCGATAGCGAGTTCTCGCAAACCGGAGCGCCCGCCGGGGGTGCCAAGGGGCGAAAGGTCGTCGCGCAGGGGTTGCGTGATGCCTCGGGCATCGAGCTCGGGTCCCAACACTCTTGCGCGGTTCGCAAGCTCGGCGGCGTCGTCTGTTGGGGGACCAACCGAGCTGGGCAACTCGGCAACGGCGCCGGCGCGGCCGATCTGGGGACACCGAAGGCCGCACCGGTCAGCGTCGCCAAGCTCACCGATGCCACCGAGGTCGCCCCGGGCGCGTCACACTCCTGCGCGCGTCGGCGTACCGGCCAGGTCGCGTGTTGGGGTGGCAACGACAAGGGACAACTCGGCTCAGGGACTCAGACAACATGGACCACCCGCGTCCCGGTCAAAGGCATCACCAACGCGGTGTCGATCTCATCCGGGCTCGACCACACCTGCGTCGTCCTGCAGGATGGTGGCGTGCTTTGTTGGGGCGACAACGGCAAGGGACGCCTGGGCCGAGACGGCGGACTCAGCCGGACCCCGGTTCGCACCAACTTCCGCGGTGACTTTCGGTCCGTCGCAGCGGGCGGCGAACACACGTGCGCCCTGCGAGCCAACGGCCAGGTCCAGTGTTTGGGCGACAACACCTACGGGCAACACGGACAGGGTCTGACCAACTTCATCGCCGCCCCCGTTCGCGTCAAAGGCATCTAGTCATAGGAGGGGCCTTCCGAAAAGGCCCCTCGCTGCGGCCGACACGTCGCCCTTCGCTTCACCCGAAACGGGCGCCTTGCGGCGCCTGGCCGTACCGTACCGCACCGCAGGGGTCCGAATCCCCGGCGGTGCTGCGAGCGCTAGAATCCGACGCCGAGCTTGAACGTGAAGCTGTCGTGATAGACGGCGCGCTCGGGGCGTTGAAACGTCGGGCGAATCCAGCCGACGGATGCGTGAATCCACATCCACTTGGTCACCGCCCATTGGGCTCCCGCATCGAGGCCTACCGTCCACAGCAACAGAAGATCGTTGCGGTCGAAGAGCTCCACCCGGGCGACCCCAGCACCGCCCTGGAACTCGACGAACGGCGTCAGCCAACCCGGGGCCTGCGCGCCGAGGCCTGCCTTCTGCATCATGAACAAGTCGGCTCGGTCCCCGCCTCGCGCCGCGGCTCCTCCCTCGGCCCCGACCTCGGTGATGAGGTTGAGCCGAACCCAGCGGCGTACCGGCGTGACCTCGAGCGAGCCGACATGCCACGACTGTGCCCGGGCGAAGGCGTCCGAGGTGTGGAAGATCCGGTACCCGAATACGAACGCGGCCGAGCGCGCCGGTGGGGGCGGACGGGAAGGTTGCTCCAACGCGGTGCTCGTACGCAGACGCGTCGCGGTTCGCGTCGGAGCGTGGCGTCCTGCCGGCTTCGACTGCGGCCGACGGAGGGCGCGGTCGGGCTGCCCGGGCGCAGCGTAGAGCGCGTCGTCTTCAGACCACGCTGCCAACTCGGACGCGGACGCGGACTCGAGCTGCGCCGCCGGAGCCGCCGCGCGGAGTTGGCCGGCCGTCACCGGCTTCGCCTGCGCCTTCTTGGGAGTCTGCGGCGCCCCAGGCGTGGCCGAGGTCGGTGCAGCCTCGGCTGGCGTTCCAGGCTGTGCGGGAGGCTTGTCTGGCTCGCTGTTCTCGGCCAGCGCGGCAGCCTCCGCCTGCTGTGCTGCCTCGGCATCAGCCGCCGCCTTGGCCTCGGCCTCGGCTTCGCGCCGGGCTTGTTCATCCGCGCGTGCCTTGGCCGCCCGCTCCGCCGGCAGGTCTGGCAACACGGGCGGACCCAACCAGAGCCCCGCGGCGACCAGCAACCCGATCATCGGACCTCCGGATCGACCGTATCGAGCGACCGGGCCATCGTCGCGATGTCCTCGGTGTCGAGGTCAAACAGCGACACGAAGGTCGCGCGGACCAACGACGGACGCGCGTCAACGTAGAAGGCCCGGACAAAGAACCCCGGGCTCATCTGCACCTGGAACTCGACGGCGCGAACGCCCGTGGGCATGACAAAATCCGACACGCCGTAGTCGAGCTGGGCGTCGTGCTCCTCGATCAGCACATCGAGTTCGGCGCGGGCCACCGCGTAGGGATCCCGCAGGTCCAACCCGACCAACGACTCCGGAAGTCCGCCGAGATCGACCTCCGGGTCCACCGGCAATCCGTCGGTGTCCGTCTCCCAGCCGCCGTCGGTGTCGCCGTCATCGTCGTCCGAGGTGAACTCGTCGAGCCCCTCCAGCCCGTCCACGTGCCCCACTTGAAACGCGTGGGAGGGCGATGTGCCATCGAGCGCCACCCCGAAGATCTCGGGAGGTATCTCGAGTTCGAGCCTCCCGGACTCCTCGATCGCGACGGACCACGGCGGAGAGAGGAACTCGACACCGAAGCTCCCATCGGCCGCGACCCAGCGCTCCTCCCCGTACGCACCGGGGGTTCCTGCGGGCACGGCGTGGCAACCGGCGGCCAACAGCGCGATGAGGGCGAACGTGCGCACGAGGACCTCTTCGTCCGTCGGCGGCGTGGAGTTGAGCCCGCGCCGAGGCTGGGACGCTCCGGCCCGCGGCGTCCCGTGGCGGTCCAACTCGGGGCGTGGGCGAACCGCTCAGGGCTCGTCGCGAGAGCCCGCACCCACGCCGACCCGTGCCCACTCCCGCAGGAACAGCGGACTCTGCCGGTCGAGGCTCACCACGGAGATCGTGTGCTCGCGCGAGTTGGCGACGTAGAGCTGCTCCCGAGCGGTGTCGATCGCCATCTCGTTCGCTCCCTCCCCCACGACGACGCGCCGCACCACCGTGAACGTCGCGAGCCCAACGACGGCCACAACACCGTCGCTGAGGCAGCTCACCAACGCGAGCGCTTCCTCGTCCGGTGGACGATGCACAGCGAGAACGTTGGGGTTGCTGCACAACGCGACCGAGCCGAGCTGCGTATTGCGTGGCGACTCGGACTCGGGGTCGATCGAGGTGTCGACCCGCGCCAGCGCCCCAGGCGTGGTTTGAACCAGCAAGAGCTTGTCCCCCACCTCGGGGTCTTCGAAGGCGAGGTCCCCCATGATCGGCCGTGCGACAACGTTGTCGGCTCCGATCCCGGAGATCCGGGTGTCGTTCCCGGAGAGGATGACCTCCAGGCCCGCGGCGACGGTAAACGACTTGATGCCCGGCCAGTATCGGTGCGTCGTGTACAGCAGCGGTCGCTCGCAGTCGCGGGTCACCTCTGCGGCCGCCACCGGATCGCAGGCCCGCGCCGCGACGGCAAACCCGCCGGCCGCGTCGAACTCGTCGAACAGGTCCTCCCGATAAAACTCGTTGTCGGACCGCGCCGTGATCTCCGGTCCCAGTTCACCGTCGAGGTCGATCAGCGTGAGTTCGCCGTCGAGCAGGTGGGGCAGATAGGCGAAGCGAAACCCCTGATCGTCGAGCGTGATCCGTGATGGATCGGGACCGATACCGCCCGCGTCCTCGGAGGATCTCCGCACCTGGTGCAGCGCATCACAGACCCCGAACTCATCTTGGCCGCAGTCGAGGTTGACGCCCTCGGGGGTCGGGATCACATCGACCCAAGCCAGCGCCGCGGGAGCTCGCTGCGGCAGCAAGAGTCGGTAGGGCCCGCCCGACGCTTCCGCCCCGCGTGTATCCACCGCGATGTTGCCGAGACCATCGCCCAGCACAACCGTCTGCTCGGCGTCGATGAACGCCTGCGGTATGCACTCGATCGTCTCGTCGGTGTCGGCGACCCGGCGGCATGGGCGGCTTCGCGACAGACCCGCGCCGGCGGCCGCAATGTCCGCCTCGAGCGCGGCGTGCAGTCCGACGAGGTCGAGCGCAGCCAAGCTCCCGCCTCCTTGCACCCGATCCCAGTTGCCGTTGGTCACGAACAACCACTGGGCGTTCGGGGAGACGGCGAGCCCACTGGGCTGGCGCAGGGAATCGAGTGTTGGCGCCGGATCGGTCCCCCCACAGCTTCCCAGTGCCACCAACGCGGCAACGAGCGATGCCCGAACCATGCCGGGGCAGTGTAGCAATGCGGCGAAACGACCGGGTGCCGGTCATCCCGCCGCGACAAAGACGGCGCTGCGTGCCCAGCCCGACGGATAGACGGCCCACGACGCAGCAAACGCCATCAACGCTCCGAGGGTTGCAAGGGCCGGCGTCGCGGTTCCGGCGATCGGCCGCGACACCGCGGGTCCCGACCCAACAACGGCCCCAGCGGCCCGGAGAATCACGACGCTGAGCAGGACCGGCGTCGCCAGTGTCAGCGCCAGCATCAGCATTCCGTCCAGATGCAGCGCGAGTACGCCGGGGAGCTCGGCAACCGAGGGGAGCCAGAGCTCAGAGCGAGCGGGCGGCAAGAGCGTGGCTTGGTCCCGGAGCACCACCAGCGCGGGGTGATGGAGCCGAAGGGCGAGCGCGGCGACCAACGCACCGCTGACGCTCATTCGAACGAGCGGTGTTGGAGACGTGCCTAGGCCCGTTGCAGAGGCCGCTGCGCCGCCCAACAAAGCGTAGGCCGGCAAGCTGGCGAGCACACCCAGCCCCGCGCCGAGGAGCACTTCGGTGCCGATCGCAACCACCCAGCTCTGTGAAGACGCCAGCACCACGGGCGACGCATCCACGCTGGCCGCGACTCCCATCGCAAGGGCCGCTGCAGCCGGCCACCAAAGAGGCCCCACCGCGACGGCCCAGTGTGGCTGGAGCCTCAACGCAACGAACCATCGCAGGGCGAGCAGAGCGGCGCCCACGAGTTCCGCGTCAAGATCCATCGAGGTCCAACGCAACACCGTCGCGACCGAGGCCCTCGACGTGGGACCAGGCGGCGACCGTCTGCTCCACCGCCCCGTCGAACGCGGCCGCGCCCGTGAAGGCCAAGGCAGCGAGCACGCTGAGCCCCCGAATCATCGCTGCAAGACCTTGGTCCTGGAGGCCCAGCCACAACACGACGAGGCCGCCAACGACGGCCCCGGCAACACCGGCCAGGACCAACGGAAGCAACACCGTCACGGCCAGCATCAACATGTCACGAACGATGTCGAACAACTCAGTCATGCGTATCCCTTCACCAATCCGCCGATGACGACGTCCCAGCCGCCCACAGCGAGAAACAGCAACAGCTTCACGGGCACGCTCACCAGCGGCTGCGGCACTGCGGCCAGCCCACCGAGCGTGAGCGCTTGGCCGATCACGAGGTCAGCGAGAACAAACGGAACGAGAATGACCACCGCGATGGCCAGAGCCTCGGTCAGCTCCGTCACGAGGAACGCCGGCACGCTCACCCATCCCTGCTGCGGCGGACGTCCTTGCAGCTCCGAGAAGAACTCCAACTCAGCCGGATCTGCATGTCGTTGGGTGAACTCCAGCAGCGGCTGCAACAGCGCCGAGCCATGCTCCGCCGGCGACTGAATCACGGCCTCGAGACCGCCGACAGACTCCAGGCCCAGCACCAGCGCGCCTGCGACCGGCAGCATGACCACGCCCGTGATCACCGTCGCCACGGCCAGCACGACCGGCCATGGGAGGAACGCCTCCGCGCCGAGGCCGGTCCGCAGCGCACCGACGACGACCAGAGACTTTGTGAAGGCGGTGCACAGGGCCAGGATGAGCGGCAACGAGGCCAGCCCCACCCAGACCCAGATCGTGGGCGACACCTCAGCCACCAGAGCCCTCCGGCGGCGCGGCGGCCAGTTCAGCCAGGAGGGTTGGCGGGCCAGCGGGCCCCGTCCCCAACATCCAGCGCCGACCCTCTACGGTCACCACGTGCACCGCATGCTCGCCGGTGAGGCGAACGCTTTGGCCTCCTGTCGCTCCCTGCTCCAAGCGTCGCCGCATCCAGAGCGCGGCGAACAGCAGCGCGCTCAGAACCAGCGTGACCGGAACGAGAGACCCAAGCGCAGAACTGCCCATGTACGCAAATGTAGGCGGACATGCTCGTCAGGCGAAAAAACCTGCGGTTGTGTCCGCATGGACAGGCCCCCAGCCCGGGCCCGAACCACGAAAAAACCCCACCGCCATCAGGCAGAGGGGTCTTCGAATCGACGCCGCAGGCTGGCTAGTTGCCGAAGATGATCTCGACGTACGCCATGGGCGCGGCATCGCCGGGCCGAGGTCCGACCTTGGTGATGCGGGTGTAGCCGCCGGGGCGGCTGGTCAGCTGCGGAGCGACCTCGTGGAACAGCTTGTGGAGCTGGTCGCGGCCGCGAACCATGCGTCCTGCGACGCGCACGGCGTGCACCAACCGGGTCTTCTCTTCCGTCGAGCGGGCGTCCGCGTCTTTGGCGACGATGTCAGCCACGCGGATGGCCTTGGTGATGGTCTTCTCGGCGAAGCCTCGGAGTTCCTTGGCCTTGGCTTCGGTGGTGCGAATGCGGCCGTGCTCGATGAGCGAAGTGACCATGTTGCGCCACATCGCCTTGCGGTGGGCCGAGTTGCGTCCGAGTTGTCGTCCTGCTTTGCGATGTCGCATCGTAGTGGCTCTTGCGTTCGAAGTGAATCGAGTCGGGGAAAGGCTCCGCGACTAGTCGTGCGCGGGGGGTGGTCCCTGCCAGTTCGGGATCTTCATCCCGAGCGAGAGACCCATCTGCGCGAGAATCTCTTTGATCTCTTTGAGAGACTTCCGACCAAAGTTCTTGGTCTTGAGCATCTCGGCCTCGGTCTTTTGGACCAGGTCGCCGATGTAGTGGATGTTGGCGTTCTGCAGGCAGTTCGCCGAACGGACGCTGAGCTCGAGCTCATCGACCGAGCGCCACAGGTACTCGTTGAGCTTGTCCTCCTCGGAGGGCTCTGCAGTCGTTGCCTCTTCGATCTCTTCGCGGTTGATGAAGATCGAGAGCTGCTCCTTGAGGATCTTGGCGGCGAAGGCCACAGCGTCGTCGGGACGCACGGAGCCATCGGTCCAGATCTCGAGCACCAGGCGGTCGTAGTCGGTTCTTTGACCGACCCGGGCGTTGGTGACCCGGTAGTTGACCTTGTGAATGGGCGAGAAAAGGCTGTCGATCGGGATGACTCCGATCGGCTGGCCCTCTTTCTTGTTCTGGTCGGCGGTCTGGTAGCCGCGCCCCATCTCCACCGTCATCTCCATCTTGAGATGTCCGCCGTTGGACAGCGTCGCCAGCGTCTGCTCGGGCTCGAGCACGTGCAGACCGGTCGGCGCGATGATGTCCGAGGCTTTGACATCGCCCTCGCCCTGCTTGTCGATCTGGATCGTGCGGGGCGTGGCGTCGTCCATCTGAAGACGGAGCGACTTGATGTTGAGGATGATGTCGGTGACGTCCTGAACGACACCTTCGATGGTCGTGAACTCGTGCAGCGCACCTTCGATGCGCACCGAGGTGACCGCAGCGCCCTGCAGGGAGCTGAGAAGCACGCGCCTGAGGCTGTTGCCGAGCGTGATCCCATAGCCGCGCTCAAGCGGCTCGCAGGTGAACTTTCCGTAGGCGTCGCTGAGCGAGTTGTTGTCCGCGTCCAGCTTCTTGGGCCGGATGAGGTCTCGCCAGTTTCTCGCGATGGTGTTCGTGTCTTGCATCGGCTGTCCTGCGCTCTTGGGGGCGTACTCGGCGTACTTGCGTGTGCCTGAGGTTCGGGTGGGTCCCGAGGGTTACTTGGAGTAGAGCTCGACGATGAGCTGTTCGTCGATCTCAGCGGCAATGTCACTACGGGCTGGAAGCGAGGTGACCTTGCCCTTGAAGGCGTCCTTGTCCAGCTCGAGCCAGCCAGGGGACGGGGTGCGATCGACCTTGGCCATCGCGTCCACAACCTTCTGAATCTTGCGGCTCGGCTCGCAGACCTCAATCACATCGCCTTGCTTGACGAGGTAGCTGGGAATGTCGACCTTCTTGCCGTTGATCCGGAAGTGTCCGTGGGTCGTGAGCTGGCGGCACTCTGCGTGGCTGGAACCGAACCCAAGCCGGAGGGTCACGTTGTCGAGGCGGCGCTCGAGCAGGCTGAGAAGGTTCTCGCCGGTGACGCCCTTCATGCGGGTGGCGCGATAGTAGTAGCCGCGGAACTGCTTCTCGAGCAGTCCGTACATGCGCTTGACCTTCTGCTTCTCGCGAAGCTGCTGGCCGTAGTCACTGGGACGACGCTTGCGACCCTGGCCGTGCTGGCCTGGGGGGTATGGGCGGCGCTCGTAGCCGCACTTCTGGGAGAAGCAGCGATCGCCTTTGAGGTAGAGCTGCGCATCTTCGCGGCGGCAAAGGCGACAGGTGGGTCCGGTGTAGCGAGCCATCTTGAACGGTCCTTACAGAATCTCGAGAGAGGCGCAGTTAGACGCGGCGACGCTTGGGAGGCCGGCAGCCATTGTGCGGGATGGGAGTCACGTCCTTGATGGAAGTGACGCGAAGGCCGGAGGACTGGATTCCGCGAAGAGCGGACTCTCGCCCTGCTCCGGGGCCCGTGATCCGGATGGAGACCGTTTGAAGACCGTGGTCCTGCGCTCGCTTCGACGCTTCGTCGGCGGCGAGCTGAGCAGCGAACGGCGTGGACTTCCGGGAGCCCTTGAAGCCACGCACACCGGCCGAAGCCCATGCGATGACGTTGCCGTTGACGTCGGTGATGCTGACGAGCGTGTTGTTGAACGTCGACTGGATGTGCACCACCCCGGTCGAGATGTTCTTGCGAACGCGCTTCTTTCCTCGTGCTTGAGCCATCGTGATCCCTTACTTCTTCTTGCCGGAGACAGTGGCTCGCTTGGGGCCCTTGCGTGTCCGCGCGTTCGTGTGCGTCCGCTGCCCGCGGCAGGGAAGACCCCGACGATGGCGGAGTCCGCGGTAGCAGCCGAGGTCCATGAGGCGCTTGATGCTGCCCTGAACTTCGCGCCGAAGGTCACCTTCGACCTTGAAATCACCCTCGATGGTCTGGCGAATCGCGCTCACTTGCTCGTCGGTGAGGTCGTCGGTACGAACCGAGGGACCCACGCCAGACTGCTTGAGGATGCGCGTCGCGGTGTTTGTGCCGACGCCGTAGATGTAGGTAAGCGCGATCGCGATGCGCTTGCCCTTCGGCAGGTCGACTCCAGAGATACGAGCCATGATTAGCCCTGCCTCTGCTTGTGCTTGGGGTTTTCGCAAATGACACGCACCACACCGCGGCGGCGGATCACCTTGCACTTCTCGCAGATCTTCTTGACGCTGGCTCGAACTTTCATCGTCGCGGGGCTCGCTGGTCGATTTCGCATCTCGTAAAGGGGGCTTTCTGAGGTCATAGGCTGTCTTGGCTGGGTCGGTGGCTTCGGCGGAGTCGAGTGGACCGCTTCTCGGTGCCTGGTGTCTGCTCTTTAGGGAGCGGACGGCACAGGGGGCGGTGGTTCGACGAAGAGCCCGAGGATGGTCCCGCGACCGAGGTCGCTGGCGGCGGGGCGGACCCGCACTCTATCTCCAGGCTTGAAAGTGGTGCCGAGGCGTTGGACTTCAGGGGACAGACCGGCGACGAGTTGAGAGCCGCCCTCCGTTTTGAGGCGATAAAGACGTTGAGGTAGGTCGGCCAGGATTGTGGCGCTCACGACCGCAACGTCGGGGTTCATCAAAGAAAGGTCTCGGGTAGAGAACTTGGGGTTAGGCAGAACGAAGTGACCTGAGTGCTGACCCAGGCCACGGAGCGCCGGAATATAGAGGCACCTTCTAGGGAAGTCCACCCCCCGCAAGCGGAGGTTTTCGGGCTGGGTGTGAGCCCTCGCGTGGTCGCGATCGACGCGAGGCGCGCGCAGCACGCAAAAGTCCAGAACGAGGCTAGAACGCCCCCTACGTGCCCGGTGCGGCCATCTAGGGTATCGGGTGCAGACGTTCACCTATCCGTCGGGCGGGAGGCAGGATCGCCGCCGGCAGCGCGAATCCCGGGTCGCCGTCGGGAAATTCCCAATGATCCAGCACGGCCTCGAGCGGGATCGAGGCGTACACGTGCGGGAAGCGATCCCCGCTCCTGCTGACCTCCCAGCGCAGGCTTTGGGCGGGCAAGGCAGCGGGATCGATCTCCACGAGGACCAGGTCCCGCTGCCGGGCGAAGTGCTTGTTCGCCGTGGTGAGGACTTGGTCCAGCGCGCTGAGATGTACGAATCCGTCGGCCTCATCGACCGGCGCCCAAGCGAGATGTCCCAAAGAGACACGGCGCTCCCATTGGGGCGCCGTGTAGATCTTGAAGATGCGAGTCGCCATCAGCGAACGAGGGGAGCAGGAGCCCGACAGGGCGACCGTTGGGAGGGGGAAACGAAGGCAGCTTTGCTGCCGCAGTGAGGGACCCTTGCGAAGGGTCCCTTGAAGATCACAGCACCGCGCTGATCCGCGTGAACACCTCGTCGGGCGTGCCGACGCCGTCGACCTCGACCACGATGCCTTTCGCCTGGTACCGCGGCACCACCGGCTGGGTCTCCGCGACGAACTTGTCGAGGCGTTCCTGGACCTTCTCCGGCGTATCGTCGGAGCGCTGGTACAGCTCCTCGCCGGTGACGTCACAGACGCCTTCGGTCTCAGGGGGGTTGTACTTCACGTGATAGACGTGCCCCGACTTGGACATGCGCCGGCCCGTGATGCGCTCCTCGATGAGCTCGAACGGCACCTTCATGTAGATGACCTTGTCGAGCGAGACCTTCGCGTCCAGGGCTTCGGCCTGCACGGCCGTTCGCGGGAACCCGTCGAGGATGAAGCCCTTGTGCGTCTCCGGCTTGGTGAGCGCTTCCTCGAGCAGGCCAATGACCAGCTCATCGGGAACCAGACCGCCCGCATCCATGAAGCTCTTGGCCTGCTTGCCCAGCTCGGTCCCCTGCTTGACCGCGGCCCGCAGCAGATCGCCAGTACTCACGTGCGCGTAGCCAAGCGACTCTTTGAGCTTCTTCGCTTGGGTGCCCTTCCCCGATCCGGGGGCTCCGATCAACATGATTCCGGTGCGGCTCGACTGTGCCATGCGGAGGAGACTTTATCAGAGTCGGCGCTGCGGACGGTCCGCAAAAAAGGACGGCCCCGGAGCATGAAGCGTCCGGAGCCGTGACCGTTACAACGGAGGCGTCGACCGCTACTTGCGTCGACCTCGACCGCCGCGCGGCCCGGCGAAGCCTTCGTACGAACGGGTCACGAGATGGCTCTCGATCTGCTGGGCAGTGTCGAGTGCAACACCGACCACGATCAGCAGCGACGTGCCACCGTAGTAGAACGGAACGTTGAACTTCGTCTGCAGGAACGTCGGCAATACACAGACCGCCGAGATGTACCAAGCGCCGACAAACGTCAGCCGGTTGAGCACGTAGTCGATGTACTCCGCGGTCCGTTTGCCGGGACGGATGCCAGGAACCGAAGCGTTCTGCTTCTTGAGGTTGTCGGCGACGTCCGTCGGGTTGAACTGGATCGCCGTGTAGAAGTACGTGAAGAACACGCACATCGCGACGTAGACCGTGATGTACAGCCAGCCGTCGTATCGAAGCGCTTCGGACAGCTTCTGCAGCCATTCGTTCTGGCTCCACGCAGCGATCTGGCTGGGGAACATGAGGATGGACGACGCGAAGATCGGCGGGATGACACCGGCGCTGTTGATCCGTAGCGGCAGGTAGTTGGCGTTCCCGCCGAACATCCGCTGCCCCACAACCCGCTTGGCGTATTGGACGGTGATGCGTCGCTGCCCTCGCTCCATCATCACGATGAAGGCGATGACGAGCACAGCACCAAAGCCGAGAATCGCGATCGTCATCGGACCGAAGTTCTCAGGGTCGTCCTGCATCTTCTGGAAGAGCTGGTACATCGCCGAGGGGAAGTTGGCGATGATGCCCCCGAAGATGATCAGCGAGATGCCGTTGCCGATGCCGCGCTCGGTGATCTGCTCACCGAGCCACATCAAGAACACCGTGCCGCCGGTGAGCGTCAGCACCGTCATGAACTCGAACCCAAACCCATCCGGTTCGAGCACCAGCTGCGATCCTGCCGAGTTCTGCGATTCGAGCCAGTTGGCGATGAAGTAGCCCTGAACGAACGCCAGACCCACCGTGCCGTAGCGGCTGTACTGGTTGATCTTGCGACGTCCGGTCTCGCCTTCCTTACTCAGCTGCTCCAGCCGCGGAATCACGACCGTCATCAACTGCATGATGATGGACGCACTGATGTACGGCATGATCCCTAGGGCGAACACGGAGACCTGCTCCAGCGCACCACCGGTGAACATGTTGAAGTAGCCCAGGAAGCCGCCCGAACCGGAGTTGACCAGTTCGGACATCACGGTCCGGTCGACACCGGGAACCGCGATGAAGACACCGAGCCGATAGACGGCGAGCATGCCCAGGGTGAAGAGCACCCGCTTGCGGAGCTCGGGCAGCTTGAAGATGTTGATGAGAACGTTCATGGAGCGTCCGTGCGGGCGCGAATGCCTGGCCGGGCCAGGCGCCGATGCCGGCGTGGGATAGTTGGACGAGCTGCGGCCGGGGCCGTAGCGGGCGACGAACCTATCCTATGGACCGCCCGCCCGCATCTGACACAACGCGCGTGAACCCACATGGCGGGGTTCCCGCCGCACCCGAGCCGATCCCAGCCCCTGAGGGCTTCGGCCGGCCTTCTTTGGTAAGCTGCGCCACATGTGGAAACACGGTTGTTGGGCGCTGCTGCTGGGGATGCTTGCCTGCGACGCGGATGACGGCGCAAATACGGCCACCGACGCCTGGAGTCCCGATACGGAGGGCGAGACGACGGGGGAGACGACCAGCCCCACGGCGGGCATGACGAGCGGTGCCTCCAGTACCTCCACCGCGGATCCGAGCACCGATCCAACGACAAGCGATCCCGACCCCACTACCGCGGATCCCTCGTCGACCGTCGGCGAATCAACCGGTGATGACGGAAGCGAGACCACCGGGGGTCCTCCAGCACCGGCCGGTTGTAGTGCTGACGCACTCACGCTGATCGAGTTGCTCAACGAGTATCGAGCCGAGAACGGTCTGGGGCCGATCCCCGCCAGCAGCTCGTTGTGCACCGTCGGGGATCTCCACGTGCAAGACCTTGCCGCCGAGGCCCCGCACACCGACCCCAACTGCAACCTGCACAGCTGGTCCAACGCGGGTGCTTGGTCGGGCTGTTGCTACACCGCCGACCACGCCGCCGCCCAGTGCATGTGGGACAAGCCTCGCGAGCTCACCGACTACCCGGGCAACGGCTACGAAAACGCGGCCGGAGGCGGAGGGTCGCTCGGGCCCGCCGAAGCGTTGGACCTGTGGAAGGGAAGCCCGGGCCACAACGCGGTCATGCTCAACGAAGGCACCTGGGCGAACCTGACCTGGAATGCGGTCGGCGTTGGGATCTCGGGCGGCTACGCGGTGTTGTGGTTCGGCGAAGAGAGCGACCCAACCCCGTAGCGCCAGGCCTACTTGTCTTCCAATGGTTGCGCAGCCGGACCGGGAGCGCCCAGGGACTTCGACTCGATGTCGGGCCCGTACGACAAGACATCGTCACGCCACTGCGCCGCGGGAATCAGCCGAATGGACTCGGTGCTCGCCATCTCGACCGCACCGTCGGCCGTCGACAGGCGTGGGTTGCCGTAGACGACGACCATGTCCCTAGGGACCCTATGGGCCCGAACCTCCTCCGCGGAGACGACCCGCGGCAGCTGCCAGCGAGTCCGAAATGTTCCATCGCCCAAGGGGGAGAGGAAGAACCGCTCGGGTTGCAGCCCGGAGTCTCCGATCCAGTCGAAATGGCGTTGTTCGACATCCAGCGAGACCACCGGTCGCCCCGAGTCCGTGTCGTGCGCTTCGACCGCGCGGACAATGCCCGCCCAGACCACCAGCTCGGGTTGTCCCGTGCCGACGCCGACATCCGTCAGCCGCACATCTCGAGCCGCCGTCTGCATCAGCTTTGCTTCGACCTCGCTCGCGGGTTCGTAGCGTTTGGCCCCCCCCCCCGCCTGGCCGACAAAGCCGGGCCGCCATGGCCCCATCACAAGCCGAAACGAGACCTCCCCGCGCGAAACCAACGAAAAAGGCCGCCCCAACGGGACGGCCTTTCGTCATCGAGCCAAGCGCTAGGCTTTGGCGTCAGCGTCAGCCTTGACGGGCTTCGTGCTGACGTACTCGATCGTGCCACCGGCGCTCTCCACCTTGGAGATTGCGGACTTGCTGGCGCGATGCACCTTCACGGTGAGCGAGGTCTTGAACTCGCCATTGCCAAGCAGCTTGATGTGCGTGGTCTTCTTGGGGATGAGTCCCTTCTCGTGGAGAAGCTCCATCGTCACCTCGGCGCCCTTGTCGAAGTTGCTCTCGAGCACTTCAACGTTGAGTCCGTAGTACTCGACGCGGTGGATGTTGATGAAGCCACGTTTCGGAACCCGACGGTGAATCGGGAGCTGACCGCCCTCGAAGCTTGCCTTCATCGAGGTACGACGAGCCAGCTGGCCCTTCATTCCTCGTGTGGAGGTCTTGCCTCGACGAGAGCCGATGCCACGGCCGACCCGTTGCTTGCGCTGACGGGCGCCCGGAGCGGGCTGAAGATCATGAAGTTCGGTACCCATGTTGCAGCTAGCCTTCCTGCACAGGCTCGACCTCGAGGAGGTGCTGAACCTTGCGAATCATGCCGCGAACGGCGTGGGTGTCTTCGAGCTCGACGCTGTGGTTGAGGCGACGAAGTCCCAACCCGCGAACGGTCTCTTTCTGCTTGAAGTTGCGGTCGATCGTGCTGCGAACCAGCTTGACCTTGAGCTTTTGAGCCATGACGAAGTCCTCGCTACCGCCGCCCTAGGCGGTCATGATCTGCTCGACGGTGAGCCCACGACGACGCGCCACCATTTCGGGGCTGCGAAGCTGCTTGAGCGCATCCATCGTTGCGTGAATGACGTTGAGGTGGTTGTTCGTGCCGATGCACTTGCTCAGCACGTCGTGAATGCCTGCACACTCGACGACCGCACGAACCGGTCCACCTGCGATGACGCCGGTACCCGCGCTGGCGGGGCGGAGCAGAACGCGGCCGGCACCGTGGTGTCCGAGCGCTTCGTGGGGGATGGTCGTGCCCGAAAGCGGGACCTCGAACAAGTTGTGCCGTGCGTACTCGTTGGCCTTACGGATGGCCTCCGGGACTTCGCGAGCCTTGCCGTGGCCCATGCCGACCCAGCCATGCTCGTTGCCGACAACGACAACTGCGGTGAACGAGAAGTTACGACCGCCTTTGACCACTTTGGCCACGCGGTTGATGTAGACGACTCGGTCTACGAGATCGCCAAGGGAATCGATATCGACTGCCATGAGTAGTTCCTTCCGAGAGCTCGCTTAGAACTCGAGCCCAGCTTCCCGGGCAGCAGCCGCAAGTGCGCTGACTCGGCCGTGATAGGCGTAACCGTTGCGGTCGAACACGACCTGTTTGATGCCCTTGTCCAAGCAAGCCGAGGCGATCGCGGCGCCGACGGACTTGGCCTTGCCGGTCTTGTCGAGCTCGTCGCCTGCAACCTTGAGGCATGAAGCGGCGGCAAGCGAGGACGCGGTCGCGTCGTCGATGACCTGGGCGTAGATGTGCTTGTTGCTGCGGAAGACCGTCAAGCGCGGACGCTCGGCGGTACCGGTCACCTTCTTGCGGATTCGCTTCTTGCGACGAAGGCGGGATTTTTGACGTTGATTGGCCATGTTCGAACTCTTCCTCCACGAATGGAGCGTGCGGCCGGGCTTTGGTACCGGCCGCGGAAGGAGTGGGTGCTACTTCTTACCGCGCTTACCCTCTTTGCGGATGATGTGCTCGCCAACGTACTTGACCCCTTTGCCCTTGTAGGGCTCTGGCGGACGGTAGCTGCGGATGTCGGCGGCAGCCTTGCCCACGGCGATTTTGTCCGGCCCGGACACGGTGACCTTGCCGTCTTTTGCGACTTCGGCCTGGACGCCCTCGGGCAGCACGTAGCTGATCGGGTGGGAGAAACCGAGCGTGAGGTCAAGGGTCTTGCCCTTGGCCGCGGCACGATAACCGACGCCGTTGATCTCGAGCGTCTTGGACCAACCCTCGTGAACACCGTGGACGATGTTCGCCGTACGAGCACGAGCCGTGCCGTGAAGCGAGCGATCCAAGCGGTTGTTGGTGGGCCGCTCGAACTTGAGCGTGTTGTCCTCAACCTTGAACGAAATGCGATGGTGCACCTCGAAGCTGAGCTCGCCCTTGGGTCCCTTGGCCGAGATGACCTGACCGTTGGTCTTGATCGTCACGCCGCTGGGGATGGCGATGGGTGCATTTCCAATACGAGACATGGTTCGTTCTCCCTTTGGGTTTGGCTACCAGACGCTGCAGATGAGCTCGCCACCAACGCCAGCCTTGCGGGCGGCGCGGTCGGTCATCATGCCCTGCGACGTGCTGATGATCATAATGCCGAGGCCGTTGCGGACCTTGGGAATGTCGGTGCTCTTGGCGTAGCGACGCTGGCCGGGACGGCTGACGCGCTTGAGACCTTCTATTGCGGCCTGCTCACCTTGCCACTTGAGATCAATGTGAATCTTGCCCTGAGGGCCCTCTTCACGAAAATCGCAGCCGGCGATGAAGCCCTCACGCACGAGAATCTCGGCGATACGGTGCTTGGCCTTGGACGCGGGAAGCTCGAGCTCCTTGTGGCCCGCCGAAATCGCATTGCGAATACGGGTCAGGAGGTCGGCGATGGGATCGGTCATGGACATGATCGGTTCCTTTCGTCTTTCGTGGCGCGGATCAGTTCGCCCGGAAGGGCATCCCGAGTTGAGCCAGCAGCGCACGACCTTCGTCGTCGGTCTTGGCGGAAGTGTGAATGCAGATGTTCATCCCTGGAACCTTGTCGAGACGCTCGATGTCGATTTCAGTGAAGATGAGCAGCTCGCGAACACCGAGGGTGTAGTTGCCACGCCCGTCAAAGGCACGGCGGCTGACGCCCCGGAAGTCGCGGGTTCGAGGGAGAGCGACCGTCAACAGACGCCCGAGGAACTCCCACATGTTGTGTCGGCGAAGCGTCAGCATGCAGCCGATCTTCATGCCTTCGCGAAGCTTGAAGCCTGCGATGGACTTCTTGGCCCGCGTGACGACGGGACGCTGACCGGCGATGAGACCGAGGCCTTCAAACGCCTGCTCGAGGAGCTTCGGCGTCTTGAGCGACTCGCCCATACCGATGTTGAGCGTCACCTTCGTGAGGCGAGGGACTTCCAGCGGGTTCTTGTAGGAGAACTCCTCGATGAGGGCTTCGCGAACGGGCCCTTCGTACTTTTGCTGGAGGTCGGACTTGTAGCCGTCAGGGCGAGCGCCAGGCTCGTCCATGACTGCGCGGAACTTGTACGGAAAACCGCGCTCCGCTTTCTTCTTCTGGGTAGGATCGGACATTGCGAGGCCCTCTTAGGTGTCGATCTGCTCGCCCGACTTGACGGCGACCCGAACGCGCTTGCCGTCGGCGAGCGTGTTGATGCGGACCCGGGTGGGACCGCCCGTCTTCGGGTCAGCCATCATGACGTTGGAAACGTGAATGGGGGCCTCTTTGCGGACGCGGCCACCCTGGGGGTTAGTTTGGCTGGGCTTGATGTGCTTGGTGATGACGTTGACGCCAGCGACCAGCACTTTGTCCGCAGAGGGGTAGACAGCGAGGACTTCGCCCTTGCTTCCCTTGTTCTTGCCCGCGGTGACGACGACGTTGTCGCCCTTCTTGATGCGTTCCATTAGAGGACCTCCGGCGCCAGGCTGATGATCTTGAGGAACTTCTTGGCCCGCAGCTCACGTGCGACGGGTCCGAAGATACGCGTTCCGATGGGCTGCTTCTGCGCATCAACGAGCACGGCGCTGTTGGTGTCGAAGCGGATGACACTGCCATCGGAGCGACGCAGTCCCTGGCGGGTGCGAACGACGACGGCCTTCATGACGGAGCCCTTTTTGACCTTCGAGTTGGGAAGGGCATCGCGGACGGAGCAGACGATGATGTCGCCGACCGAGGCATACCGGCGCTTGGAGCCGCCGAGAACCTTGATGCAGAAGAGCTTGCGAGCGCCGGAGTTGTCGGCGACGTCGATGACGGATTGAACCTGGATCACAGCGTTGGCGCCCTTTCCAGCACGGACGTCAGACGCCAGCGCTTGTCGCGGGAGAGCGGACGAGACTCGATGATGCGGACCTTGTCGCCCATCTTGGCGTCGTTGGTCTCATCGTGCGCCTTGTAGCGGACGCGCTCGTTCACGTACTTCTTGTACTTGGGGTGGCGGTAGCGGCGGGTGACCTGGACGACGATGGTCTTGTCCATCTTGTCCGACACCACGGTGCCCTGCATGAAGCGCCGGTGCCGCTCGAGGTGGCCGGTGCCGGTCGCGTCCCCAGCTTGGGTCTTTTCAGTTTGCTCGGACATGGCTGGTTACTCCGCCTTTTCCTGGCCTGTTGCCGTTGCGTCCAGGCCCATCCCGCGCTCGCGCTGGATGGTGAGGACCCGGGCGATGTCTTTCTTGATCCGTTGGAACTGCGAGGTGTTGTTCGCACGCTGGGTGGCTTTGGCCACGGAGAGCTTCACCAACTGGTCGCGAAGCTCCGTCTCGAGCTCCAGCAGTTCTTCGGCGTTCTTGTCGCGCATTTCAGACGTTTTCACAGGTCTGCCTCCCGAGCCAGGAACTTCGTTCCAACCGGCAGTTTGTGGTGGGCGCGAAGGAAAGCCTTGCGCGCGAGTTCTTCGGGGACGCCGGAGATTTCGTACAGGACGCGGCCGGGCTTGATGACGGCGACCCAGTACTCGGCTCCGCCCTTACCTTTACCCATCCGAGTCTCGGCAGGCTTCTTGGAGATGGGCTTGTCCGGGAAGATGCGGATGAACAACTTGCCACCACGCTTGACCGTACGGTTGATGGCAATACGAGCGGCTTCGATTTGCCGCGACGTCAACCACCCACAGGTGGTGGCCTGGAGGCCAAAGTCGCCGAAGCTGACTTGGGTGCCGCCCTTGGCGTTGCCTCTCATACGGCCCTTTTGGACCTTGCGATACTTGACCCTGGAAGGAGAAAGCATGGTTCAACCGCCTCGCTGTTGCGGAGTTGGGAAACGAGCGTCTTGTTGGCCCTTCTCGCGGTGGTCGAAGACCTCGCCCTTGAAGATCCAAGCTTTGACGCCAGCGGTGCCGCCCGAGGTCTTCGCGATTGCGAAGCCGTAGTCGATGTCGGCCCGAAGGGTGTGAAGAGGGATTCGACCCTCGAGGTACCACTCGCGACGGCCCATCTCGGAGTTGCCCAAACGGCCAGCCGCGTTGACGCGAATGCCTTTGGCTCCGAACTTGACCGCGGTCTGCACCGCGCGCTTGAGCGCACGACGGAAAGCGATGCGACGCTCGAGCTGCTGGGCGATGTTCTCTGCCACCAGCTGCGCGTTGACTTCGGCTTTCCGGACCTCTTGGATGTTGAGGTAGACATCGGAGTCCGTCATCTTCTGCACCTCTTTCTTGAGGGCTTCGACGCCGGCGCCACGCTTCCCGATGATGATTCCGGGGCGGGCGGAGAAGATGTTGACCTTCACCTTGTTCGCGGCGCGCTCGATCGTGATCTCCGAGATGCTTGCGCCGTAGAGCTTCTTCTTGAGGAACCGTCGAAGACGAAGGTCCTGGTGGAGCCACTCGCGGTAGCGAGTGCTCTCGAACCACTTCGAGTTCCAAGTCTTGACGATCTTGAGTCGGAAGCCGACTGGATGCGTTTTCTGGCCCATAACTATCCTGCTTGCCTATTGTTCGTGGAGTGTCGATGGGCCTAGTTGGCCGCAGCGGCGGGGGCGATTTCCACGAAAACGTGGCTGGTGAACTTCTTGACCTGGGTGGCGCGGCCGTGGGCCCGAGGGCGCCAGCGACGGAGTGCCGGACCTTGGTCGACCATCACGGTGCGGATGACGAGCGCATCGACATCGATGTCGCCCTGGTCCTCGGCGTTCGCGACAGCAGACACGAGAAGCTTGAAGAACTCGCGCGAGCCTGCCCGGTTGAGGAACCGGAGGTGGTTGATGGCCTGAGCGACGGGTTGTCCTCGGACCATGTTGGCGATGACCCGGAGCTTCCGCGGTGCAATGCGCACGTAGTGGAGCTTGGCCGTTGCGGCGGTTTGCGTGGCTTCAGTCATCGAGCTCAACCTTTCTTCCCTTTGCGGTCAGCAGCGTGACCACGGAAGGTTCGGGTTGGCGAGAACTCGCCCAGCTTGTGACCGACCATGTTCTCCGTGATGTACACGGGAATGAACTTGTTCCCGTTGTGCACCATGATGTTGGAGCCGACGAAGTCGGGAATGATGACCGAACGGCGCGACCAAGTCTTGATGGCGCGTCGCCCAGTTTCTTCGGCAGCCGCCTCGACTTTGAGAGCGAGGTGGTCGTCGATGAACGGACCTTTTTTGACGGAACGTGGCATCTCTGCTTCCTCCTACTTTCGCTTGCGCCGAGTGACGATGAAGACGTCGGTTCGCTTGTTTGTGCGGGTCCGACCACCTTTGGTGATCCAGCCCCACGGCGAGCGGGGGTGACCACCACCCGCGTTACGGCCTTCTCCACCACCCATGGGGTGATCGACCGGGTTCATGACAGTGCCTCGCTGGTGCGGGCGTCGGCCGAGCCAACGCTTGCGACCGGCCTTGCCGATGCGCATGTTGCCGTGCTCGGGGTTCGACAGCGAGCCGACCGTGGCGCGGCAGTCCGCGTGGACCTTCCGCATCTCACCGGAGGGCAGACGGATGGTCGCCCAGTTGCCCTCGCGAGCCATCAGCTGAGCCGATCCGCCGGCAGTACGGACGAGCTGCCCGCCGCGACCGATCTTGAGCTCGACGTTGTGGATGACCGTACCGGGAGGCATCGCCCGCAGCGGCAACGAGTTGCCGGGGATGATGTCGGCCTTGGCCGAGGAGATGACCGGGTCGCCAACCTTGAGCCCGTGGGGGGCAAGGATGTACCGCTTCTCGCCGTCGGCGTAGTGAAGCAGCGCGATGTACGTGGTCCGGTTGGGATCGTACTCGATCGTTGCGATCGTCGCGGGCACGCCGAACTTGTCGCGCTTGAAGTCGATCGTTCGGTACAGGCGCTTGTGACCACCACCGCGGAAGCGAGAGGTGATGCGGCCGTTGTTGTTGCGGCCCTGCTTGCGGTGCCGGAAACCGACGAGACGTTTGTGCGGCTTGTCTGCCGTGACGACTTCTTTGTCGTTCACGGACATGTTTCGGCGACCGGGGCTGGTCGGTTTGTACTTCTTGATGCCCATGACCGCTTATTCCTCTCCGTAGAGATCGATGGTGTCCTCGGGGTGCAAGGTGACGATGGCCTTCTTCCACGACGGCTTGCGGCCAGTGTTCTGGCCGACCCGGCGGAGATCGCCGCGCACGACCTGCGTGCGAACGTCGGAGACGCGGACGCCGAAGACCATCTCGACGGCCTTGCGGACCTCGATCTTGTTGGCCTGTTTGGCGACCTGGAAGACGTATTGGTTCTGCTCGGTCATCAGGTCGGTGGACTTTTCAGTCACGACGGGACGAACGAGAATCTGATGCGGGGTCATTGGTGCGACTCCTACTCGGCTGCAGGCTCGGCTGCGTTGCCGGTGAGGCGAGCTTCGACTTTGCGAAGGCTCGTCTCACTGATGAGCAGCTTGGGGTGGTTGAGGATGTCGTAGACGTTGAGACCGGCGTCGGCGAGGAAGTCGGCGCCCGCAAGGTTGCGAGCGCTCATCTTCAGCCAGCTGTTGCCAGCGTCGTCCACAAGGAGCGCCTTACCTGCCTCGAGCTTGCCGAGAGCGGTGTTGAGCTCTTTGGTGTTGGCTTTCTTGTCGCCCTCGCCCTTGAACTCCTTGATGACGACCAGGTTTCCGGCCGCGACACGAAGAGAGAGCACAGACTTGAGCGCTCCGGCGATGGCTTTACGGTTCACGCGGATGGTGTGGTTCACCGCGTTGCGGGGACCGTGCACCACGCCACCACCCTTGAAGATGTTGGCGCGGCGCGAACCGTGACGGGCGTTGCCGGTGCCCTTCTGCCGGTAGACCTTCGCTTTGGTGTAGGCCACCTCGGCGCGGGTTTTGGTGTGGGCGGTGTTCGTGCGTTTCGCTGCGCGCTGCGAACGGACGACCTCCCAAAGGAGGTGCTCGTTGACCTCGGTCGCGAACACTTCATCGGCGACTTCGAGTTCGCCGGCAGCAGCTCCGCTGAGATCGATGACGTTGAGTTTGGCCATTTTGGTCCTACCTCTTCTTGTTGGTCCAGTTCGGTCCAGGCGACTCAGGTCTTGATCTCGACGTCCACGCCGGCCGAAAGGTCGAGCTTCATCAGGGCGTCGAGGGTCTGCTTGTTGGGCTCGAGGATGTCGAGAAGACGCTTGTGCGTTCGAATCTCGAACTGCTCGCGCGACTTCTTGTCGACGAAAGGACCTCGGAGGACCGTGTACTTGTTGATCTTGGTCGGCAGCGGGATGGGGCCGGCGACTTGAGCTCCTGTACGGCGCGCGGTCTCAGCGATCTCGCGTGCCGATTGGTCAAGGAGCTTGTGGTCGTAGGCTTTCAGCCGAATGCGGATTTTCAGGTCCTGCACGGTGTTGGTCCTTTCGTCGTCTTTTCAGGTAGCGGTGTAGGCGAGGCCTACGCGATGATCTCGGTCACGATTCCGGCGCCGACGGTGCGGCCACCTTCGCGA
>CAJXVA010000094.1 GCA_913061055.1 uncultured Pseudomonadota bacterium | reverse complement strand
TACGAGATGTAGAGAGGTCTCGTGGGCTCGGAGATGTGTATAAGAGACAGCGATTCCCGCAGCTCGGCCCAATACCCTTGCGAAGTCCTCCAATGACGCTCGCCGACCTCTACGAAACCCAGCTCGACTGGGTGATCGCTACGCTCCGTCGCCTCGGCGTGAGGGATGCAGAGCTCGATGATGCGGCGCACGAGCTGTTCCTCGTCGTTCATCGCAAGCTCCACACGTACGACGTCTCGCGACCCCTCAGGCCCTGGCTGTTCGGCATCGCCTACCGCGTCGCCCGAGATCATTTTCGCCGCGGGTCTGCGCGTCTGCGTCTCGTGGAAGCCTCCTTGCCAGCCCAGGCCGTCGACCTTGAATCACAGGCCGGGGCACGCCACCAGCTCGCACGGATCCTGCGGGCGCTCTCCAGCCTGGACCACGAGCGTCGCGCGACATTCGTGATGTACGAGTTCGACGGGTTCACGGTTCCTCAGATCTCCAAGGTCCTCGGCTGCCCTCCCAACACGATCTACTCCCATCTAAGGAGAGCCCGGAAGCACGTCCACGCCTACCTCGCCTCGGCGGAAGAGAGTCAACATGAGCACGGATGAGTTGCAGCCCATCGACCCCGAACTTGCGCGAGCGCTCGAACCTGCCCGCGAGACCGAGCCGGTCTCGGACGCTCGTCGCAAGCGTCTGCGGCGGCGGCTGGAAGCGGAGATCGGCGATCTCGAAACGGCGTCGCCGCCACGCCGTCGCCGGTGGGTTGTCGGCATCGGCATTGTTGCCGCTGCAGCCGCAGCGCTGTTTCTGGCTCTCCCTCGCTCGGTGGCAACCGACACCGGAAGCGCCCAGAGTGTCTCCGAGCGTCGCACCGTGAAGACCGGAGGGCGGAGCATCGCCGTCCTCGAGCCTGGCTCCGACATCTCGTGGGCCGTCGATGCAGCCGGAGCCAACATCGACCAGAGCCGAGGCCGCGTCTTCTACCGCGTCGAACCGGGAGAGCCTTTCCTCGTACGTACCCCGACCGCCGATGTTCGGGTCACTGGAACAAGTTTCGAAGTCGAGATCGTCATGAACAAGCAGAAAGAACGCCTCAAGTCCATTTCCCTCGGTGCCGTGCTTGCGACCATCACAGTCGTGACCGTGTACGAGGGACGCGTCGCTCTTGCCAATGAACACGGAACCACGGAGATCAGCGCGGGGCAGATCGCATACGCTGATGCTGCCCATCCTCCCGCGCCGACACGCTCCCGCGTTTCCGCCGACTCTGTAGCCCCCGAAGCGATGCGAGAGCCGCAGGTCAGACCATCATCCGACGTGGTCATGGTCTCCGACCTCCGCGCACGCGTGCGCGAACTGGAGGCCGAGCTCGAGACCACCCGAACGGCGGTCGAGCAAGACGACGACGAGATCAGCTCAGAGGAGCACACCGCGTTCTTGCAGAAAATGTACAACCCGACTCAGGAGCAGCTGCGCGAGGCTGCCAAGAATTGCGAGCTTTCGTTCGCCGTCCCCGCCGCCCTCGCGTCCGGCGGCTACCTCACCGAGGCCAAGGCTGAACAACTAGGATTGGCCCCGGATGAGGTCACCGCCATGACCCAGGCGCTCGACGATGCACGCGATCGTGGCAGAGACCGCTTGGAAGCGATCTATGTCGACGCGACCGGTGACGAGGCTGGAGCCGCCGACCTCTCGGTCGACGCCATGCGGGCCGAGATTCTCAACAAGGCCATGGCCGACGATCTGATTGAATCGCGGCAGCGGGTCGCCAAAGAGCGCGCAGGGATGCTCGATGCACCAGCCCCTGGTGAAGGCAGCCCCGTCGAACGCTACTACCGCCATGAGCTGCAACAGGCAGCCGATGCCTACAGCTCTGTGTCCGGTTCCGTGGGAGGCGACCGGGCCTACGAGGTCCTTGGCACCCTTCGGATGAGCATGGCCAACTACAGCGACTGCAACGATGAGTAGCCCGGTTCCCAGGCCAACCACAGTTCTGCAGGGCTGCAGCTTCGCGCGTAGCGGAATAGTGAGTCGAAACCGAGTGTAGCTGAGGGCCAAATGTATCGAGACCCACACGACGACGTCCTACGGCTGGGCGAAGCGGTACGGCGCCGAGATCGTCTTGTGAGGCAGCTTGCTTCCGCCCAGGCCGAAGCCGACCGGCTCCAAGCCCAGCTGCGAATGCTCGAGAACAGCCTCACCAAGGAAGAGCGCGATGTCGAGAAGCTCGAGGGTACGAGCCTGACCCGGCTGCTGTTCTCGGCGCTGGGCAAGGCCGAGGAACGGCTCGACAAGGAGCGGCAGGAGGCGCTCGAAGCCCGCCTCCGAGTCGAGGCGAAGGCCGCCGAACTCGAATCAACCCAGGACGAAGTAGATCGTTTGCGCGAGGAACTTGCGCCCCTTTCGGAGGTCGACGCCGAGTACGAACGGGCCTTCATGGGCAAGCTCGCTCGCGTACGGCTGCAAGGGGACGAGACGGCCCAGCACCTCGAGACGCTCATCGCTGAAGTGACGCAGGCCACAGCTGTTGTGCAGGAGATCGATGAAGCGATCAGTGCAGGCGCGTGGGCAGAGCGACACCTGCACGAGGCAATCAAGAACATCGAGACGCTGGAGGAGGAGGCCGCCGCGCTCGTGGTCGCCTCGGCTGTCGTGTTCACCATCGAGATGTCGACCTCGATTCCGACGCCACAGCGGCTCGAGCACAACCTCCGGGCCGCATATGGATGGATCGGCCGATACGCCCGCGAACTCGCGGACATCCCAGGGTGGGATCAAACGGGGACCATGATCATCTCCTACGCCAATCTCCTGATCCCGTTCATCAATATCGCCGCCGGCGGGTCCGAGGTCGAGGCGCGCCGATCCAAAGCCGCCATCCATGAGTCCAGGCGACAAGTCAGCCGCGTCCAAGAGGCGCTTCGGGCCGCGCGACCCAACAGCGTGGCGCACTACGAAGACACCTTGCGGCGGTACCGTCAGGCCGTCGAATACGCGTAGGCCCGGCCGCCTTGCGGTGCCGCGACGACACTCGCTGCTTTCCAACCGATCGAGGACGCGCGTCGCCGTCTTGGACTTCGCCACGGCGGCCCGGGTCGTCCGGATCGGCCTCATCCGCTGTCGCCACGACGTCGACGGCAACACTGGGACTGTTGTCGTTCGGTGTCAGTGCTCGTGACCGATATCGTAGAGCGGGTGCGCATGGACGGGGTTGGCATCCAGACCCACCGGTAGGTCGACGCGATGGCGGTCCCAGATCGGCAGTAGGGCTGCGACCAGAGCCAGGCCCGCCAAGGCCCACGCAATCCACGAGCCGGCCGCCGATGCCGCCTCATCGCGTTGTGTCTGCCACGCTGTGTGGACGAGTAGCCCCTCACTGGCGAGCGCGAGCGACCACGCCAACAAAGGGTGGTTCTTGGCCACCCCCCAAGCGCAGGCGAAGCCAAACACAGCCACGCCAATCCGTTGCAACGATCCCCGCATCGCCTGACCATCGTAGCATTGCAAGCACGCGATGCTCGGGCAACGGGAGCTCCAAGAGTTGCCCGTCGCCGAGTTCGTCGAAACTTGCTGGGAAAGCCGCGAGCTTAGCAACGCCCCGTGCTCGTCGTCTCTATCGATGATGCGTCGGTCAATCCCCAACCGGGCGAGGATCTCAAAGAAAGAGCGACCCCACCAAGGACACCAGTGGGTGCGCTCGAAGACGTCGAATGTTTGTTAGCTTGGCCGAATGCGAACGGGAGTTCTCACCGCGCTATGCCTCGGCTTCGGTCTTGCGCTTGCGTCCTGCGACAAGAAGCCAGAGGTCCCCAAGGGAACTTCGGAGGCTGAGGTTTTTGCGCTGCACGAGGTCGCAGGAAACGAGCAGGTGAAGAACGTAGCGGTGGTGCTCGACCTTGCTGCCAAGGAAAAACTACGCACGGCCGACGACCTGATCAAGCCGGTGCCCCTGCTTTCCGTCACCGACATCGTGGTCAATGAGGAAAAGGACGACCACAGCGGAAATGCGCGGGTGATGCTCCTCGAGAGTGCCCTGGCGACAAGTCGCGAGGAGAAGCTGTTCAAGCCTGGCGAAGCCTACAGAAACTTCAAGTCATTGAAAGCGATCCGCCCGCCCAATGGCTTCCACATCTTGTCGTCTGGCGAAGTTCTCGGCCGCAGTGCGCGGTTTCTGAGCGAAGCCCCAGGCGAAAACGCGAACGCAGAGTACTTCGAGGGGTATCGCGCGATGCTCGAGGAGTTCGTAGCGATGAAGTACCTGGTCCTCCTTCGCACGATCGCGATCAAGGCTCCCAAAGAGGTCAAGCCCGGGACGTTCACGCCCGGAGTGTACGGCGGCCAGCTCATGGTCTTCGACCTGCACAAACGCGAACTGCTCGGCGTCTTGCCCATCATGACCTCGAACGATGAGGGCGAGGCCTTCGGCGGGGTCGGGTTCGATCTTGCCCAGCAAGTGGAAGCGAGGGTCCGCGAAACGCTGGCGAAGGCTCAAGGCAAAGCGCCACAAGCCGAGCCCAGTCCGTAGAGGCCCAAGGCTGCGCATGAACGACGGTCGCCGCACGGCCCTCGGTGATCTCTACCGCCCTCGATTCACCGTGTCCTGAGAGGATCCCGAGCCACTACCGGGCCGTGAGGCGAAACTCGGTCACGTCGCTTCGCTGTCCGACCATGCGTTGCTCACCCAGTTTGAGCTCCAGCCGCTCGAACGAAGGAGCGCTGCTGATGTTGGCTTGAACGATCACGGTGTCGTTGTCCGGCAACTTCCTCACCCAAACCGGGAGTTCCGCGACGTTCTCGCCGGCAGTGTCGAGCAGCCGGATTGCGTTCGTGGCCGTGTCGCTCGTTGGTGTTGCGTGGGCCGGTGCAGGCACCACGCGCCAAGCCGTGGGACGACCGGGCCGCAGATACCCGCGTAGGGCGAGTCCGTCGAGCACCGGCGCTTGAGCCTGCTGCATGGACGATAGTTTGGTGCGGGCGAAGAGCGCTCTCCAGCTGTAGTCGCTCCACCACTGGTTGAAGCAGTAGCCCATGAAGTCGGTGGGTTGCTCTCCGGTGGCGCCGTCAACAACATCGGGGAAGATGAGCGTGTCCTTGGCGATGTCGTAGCCGTGCACGCCAAGCGTGGCGCCCGGATAAGGGAAAGCGGGGTCTGTGCCGTCTGGCCCGCCGCACGGGGCGTGGTCGCGTCCGTGGTTGTGGCCGAGTTCGTGGATGACGACGCCCATGCTCTCGTCCCAATACTCCGGGTCGAACATGCTCAGAGCATCTCCGTACGTGCCGAACTCGACGAGGTCGTCACCGATCAAATCGCCGAGTCCACCCCACTGAAACTGGCCTTGGGAGCTGTCGCAGCAGGTCTCGGGATCGAGCAGCATGTGGTAGTAGACGTTTGTTGTGGCGGGATTGTCCTCGGCTCGCGCGGCGAGGAGGTAGTCCCAGGCGGCTTGTTCTTCGGTGAGCCGCGCGGGGCTCGTCCAGGGTGCGCGCCACACCGCGTCAATGCCTTGGAGGGGGTACGCGGCCGCCAACTCTTCTTCGAGTCTGCTTCGCAGTTCGGGTGTCGCCACCACACCGCCCTCGGGTGTGACGACCGGCACGAAGACGATCTTCATGCGCATGGGCGAGTCTTCGACACCAAGCGGTGCGGTGCCCTCGGGAGGAAACGGTGAAGAGGGGGTCAGCCCTGGAGTGCCCGAGGCGGCCTCGAAGAGCTGGATCTCGTAGGACGCACCGGAGCCGAACAACTCAGGGGAGATGTCCCAGCGAAACGAAGTCGTTTCGGCATTCAGCGAAGACTCGGGCCCGACCATCTGCTCGTCGATGAACGTCTCGGATTCGCCATCGCGGGACGTGATCGTTAGCCGCCCCTCGACGATACGCTCCGGCGAGCCGGACGCGAGCTGCCACGTTGCGCGGATGAGGGTCGTGCGCCCGAAGAGGAGCGGTGAGGCTTGCTCTGCGAGGGGGACGGGTTGCCCACCCGAAGCGATCAAGACCGAGACGCCCTGGTTGGCCTCGACATCGGAGATCTCGATCCCCTGAGCAACAGCTTCAAATCCTTCGCCATCGGACCCGCCCTCGGTTTCGCCGGCGGTGTCATCGTCGGTATCCCCACCTGGCCCATCGTCGTCGTCTCCGTCGTCGGAGTCCGCGGTGCCCGTCTCGCTGTTCGCACCAGCCGAGGTCGACATCGTCCCCAATCCGGGTCCCATGAACGGGTTGCGTTCAGGCTCATCCGCACAACCCGTGCCGAAGAGAGTCGCAGCCACGCAGCCTCTGAGAATGGTTCGTCTTGCGTTCGTTCGCATCGTCTCGCCCCGAGGCCTGGTCGGCCACCCATGGGACTTGTGTGGAATTGTGTCCCTTCGGTTCCCGCAGGCGCCAGAACGCACGCAGGGGGGCTGGTTGAGTCGTTCTGCTCGAGCTGGGCGGCCTTGTTGCGCTGCCTAGCTGCCCATACGGCGGATGATGCGGAAGCTGTGGTGCAGGCCGCTCGGATCATCGCTGACCTGGCACTCCCCCCATGGATCGGGGTTGTAGTACCTGGTCGTCGCTCCCTCGATCCAATAGTGCTCGGTCGCGTAGCCCCCACGATCGAAGCAGGGCAGTGTGCCATCGGCCTCGGACGTGAAGGTGATGAGGTGGTCATACTGGATCAGGCAGTCGAAGTCGGACACGCAAGTCTCGCCGAGGTCGATCCAATCCAGGGTGAATGGTGCGGTGGCCGCGGCTGGTGGTAGCGAAGCACCACTCGCGAAGAGAAGTTCGCCCTGCTCGTCCCGTATCGCGTACCAGCCGTTGAAGCTGAACACCCAGCTCGCAGAGGCGTTGAGGGTGACGGTCCGTCCGGCCCAGGTTGGATCGAACATGTCGATGTCCTGCATTGCAATGACCTCCAGCTCACCGAGCCCCTCACACTGCAGTCGGGTGGTCCACCCCAAGACATCTGAGAAGAAGAAGGAGTCATCGGTCTCCTCTACGGAGGCCACGGTGCATGTGAACTCCCCCTTCACGTGTTCGTTTGGCCGCAAGAATCTCGGGTATTGGAGCGCGATGTAGCCGAGATCGAGGGGTTGGCCACCTTCGCCCTCGCAGACCTCAGCGCCGCTCGTGCTCCCAGCATCCATCGGGCTTCCGGAACTACCGCTGCTGCTGCCTTCGGACACCCCCGTCGAGCTCACATCGTCGTCCTCGATGCCCGTTGAGGAGTTGGCCATTCCGCCGGTTCCCAAGACGCCACCTGTAGAGGCTGTGCCGACTTCGGGCCCACATGCGACCGCCAGTGTCGACAACAGCAAAACGGACCTTGGCACGCGCAACATGGGGATCATTCGCAACCAACCCGTCCATGATGACACGGGCTGTCCGATCAACGCTCGGAGGGCTCGACGTGGTCAGAGTTTCGTATTCGCCCGTCGCCAGCCCGATACCGCAGCCGCACGCGAGCCGAGTTGCGGGGATGAATACCAGGTGCTCACCAGCAGCCGACCAACGTGGGCTTCCGTCGACCGCCCTCGAAGACGTCGACCACCTACGCCCGAATCGAGTTCAGCTCGCGAGCGATGACCGCCTTGTTACGCGAACCGCTTCCCTCCAGGGGTCTAACCCCGAAGACGCGGATCCACGCGGTCGTGCCCTGCGAGAGTCTTCAGCCTCCGCCGCCTGAGCAGTTCGTCGTGTCGAACGTGCAATCGCGGTCACAGCCCAGGACTCCGGCCTCAAACTCGGGCAGGTCGCTGCACTGGAGGGGGATGTCCTCGGGTTCGCAGTCTTCTCCCGCGTCGACCATGCCGTTGCCGCAGTTCGTGCATCCGGTCTCGTCGAAGCCAGTGCAGGTTTCGTTGCAGGCCAAGACGCCGCCGAAGTACCCGAGCGCCTCGCAGTCTTCGCCGGCCAGGTCGCCTCCGTCACACAGCTCTGGGCCGTTGATCGGGCCGTCGCCGCACGTGCTGCAATCGCTGAAGTCGAACGCGCACTCCGAGGTACAGGTCACGATCCCGAGCGCGAAGCCAATCGCGCTGCAGGTGAGGCCGCCGAGGTCGTCTCCGTCGCACTCCTCGAGTGTCGGGTCGACGATGCCATTGCCACAGGTCGGAGAACTCCCCGACTCCGACGACGAAGTGTCCAGCGCCCCGGTGGTCCGACTCGACGTACTCGATGACGAATCTGCGTCGGTGTCGGCCGTCGAACTCGACTCCGTCGCTGCATCCCCGGTCGTTGTGGATTGAGCCGATGTGCTCGAACCGCCTATCGGGCCCGAGGTGCTCCCCTCGGATGTCGAGCCTCCAAGCGTCGGGGTGAACTCGGCCGGACAACCCAGCGCGCCGTAGGCCACGAGAAGACCGACCCATCGCACCTTCAACCTTTCGGTTCGAACCATCGGCATCCCCACGGCATTCGTCAGGTCCAGATGCACTCTTCGGCGACGCACGTCTGGCCCGGATAGCACCCCGCATCACCCGCACAGGGGATCACGCACCGTCCCTGGTCACAGATTGCAGTGCTTGGCCACGGTTGAAGACCGTCGAGTGCGGGACCGGGCATCACCGGCTGTGGACAGTCGGCCGTGACGGTGCACTCAAAGCTGCACACGGAGGCGGAACCGCCTGCATCGAAGCAGAGTTCGGTGGTGCCCCCGACGTCGTTCGCGGGACAGTCGAAGCTGGTCTGGCAACTCCCGTACGGCATGTTCAAGCACGTCCCGAGGCTGAGCTGGCAGCCCTCGGCACAGTCGAAGATGGCACCTTCGAGCGACGCGCCCGTCGGCGACGAGGGGACCGCGACGTCGTCACACTCGAGCGGAGGAGACGGGACATCACCGAAGTCGCAGATCTCATCGGCCTCCATCACGTTGTTTCCGCAAGTGCTGCATCCGCTGGAATCGATGGTGCAGCTGCCACTGACACACGCGAGGTCGCCCTCTTCGAATCCGAGGTCGGCGCACGAATCCGTGGAGGGCGGGAAGTTGGCTCCGTCGCACGCTTCCCCGGTCTCGATGACTCCGTTCCCGCACCCCGTGCAACCGGAGGTGTCGTAGGTGCAGTCGTCGTTGCAGGCGAGGGCCCCGGCGGTGAGACCGGGCAGGTCACTGCACTGCTCCGGGATGTCGTCGACTTCGCAGTCTTCGCTGGGATCGACCATGCCGTTGCCGCAGTTCGTGCAGCCAGATTCGTCGAATCCCGAGCAGGTTGCGTTGCAGGCGAGGACCCCAGCGTAAAACCCAGCCACGCCGCAGTCTTTGCCCGCCAGATTCTCGCCATCGCACGACTCGGGTCCGGTGATGAGGCCGTCGCCGCAGGTGCTGCAGTCGTCGACGTTGATTTCGCACTCTGGTGTGCAGAAGACGAACCCAAGCTCGAAGCCGAACCCGATGCAGTCCTCGCCGCCAGGGACCACTGCGTCACACTCCTCGGTCCGCGGATCGAGCTCCCCGTCGCCGCAGAACCCCGTGCCCGTCGACTCCGCCGTCGAGGTCTGAGACGAGGCGAGCGTCGTGGTCGCGGTCGAACCCGATGAGGAGACGCCATCGCTCGTCGATGCTGCGCCGGTCGTCGAAGTCGACCCGATCGTCGAAGTCGAAGAGGTGCTGGCGGGATCAACGAGAGTCCCTCCGGACGTCGAGCTGGACAGGGTCGGGCTGAACTCGGCGGGGCACCCGAGCGCCCCCGCGATGACCAAGAGTCCGAGAATCCGCGCCTTCACCTAGAATCGCCCCCCGACCCTCATCCCGCGCGTCGTTGGTGTCACCCACCAGGCCACATCGCGACGGCGTCCGCTCGGCCGCGTCAGTGCCCAGATCCCCACACCGACGGCGGCGATGCCGACCCCTGCGAGGGCTCCACCGCCCCCCATCAACGCCCGACCTCGACGCGTCTCGTCATCGAGGAATGCATCGCCTTCCGCGTACGCCGGATCATCGGGATCCAAGCCCAGCGCGTCCAGCTCGGCGACGCTGTCTTCGGCTGCAGGGCGAAGCTGCGACCCGGCCACCAGCAACGCGACACCACCCGCAGCCGCAGCGCCGCCAGCGACGAGCAGTCCAATGCCGAGACCTCGCGATGGGCCTCGAGGTTGAGTGGACTCCACAACCGGGTCGGGGTCGGACTCGAGTACCGGCTCGGGTGGCGCGTCCTCGGGCACAGTCTCCGGATTCAGCCCATCAAGCTGCGCTTCGAGGGCGGCAATGCGTTGGTCGAGTTCCTCGGATGGCTTGCGTTCGGCGTAGAGCCTAAACAGCGCCAGAGCCTTCTTGAGGTGTTGAGGATCGTCGTCAAAGTCGTACTGACGGGTGCGCGCGAGCGCGATGTTGAAGAGCAGGTCCAACCGAATCGCGTTGTTTTCTTCGTCTTGTGGCAGCTGCGCCAGGAGACTGGTCCAGATCTCGATCGCCATTGCGTAGTCGGCTGCGCTGAAGCGTGCCCGGCCTTCGAAGTAGAGCGTTTCAAGCCGCTCGGCATCGGCGGGGGCGGCGTCGGGGGCCAGCAAGAACGAAGCTGGCTGGAGCAGAGACCACGCGAAGACAACTGGAAGCAATGTCATCAGATTCTGAGTCTTTTCAGATGCTTGATGGCCCTTCGTGCACCACCGCTGTGGCATGCGACGAACACGTGCACACGCGAGAACACATGTTGACGCGCGTAATTGTGAGCGTACGTCTAGTTTTCGAAAAGCGCGGGAACCTGTCAATTAGCAGGATCTGCGAAACGTCAAGAACCTTACGCGCAGCCGAAAATGACAAGTGAGGGGAAAGGGGACCACCGGAGAGATGATGGCTCTGCAGCCTACGCATGCTTCGTGTCCGCGGGCTGAGCGAGTCCTGCGCCCAGCGTTCAGGCAAACGAGGTCAAGGAGCGGCGGTAGTCGGCTGGGCTCTGCCCCATCCACCGGCGGAACGCCTTTCGGAACGCGCTGTCACTGGAGTACCCCAGCGACAGCGCGACCTCATACAGACTCAAGTCAGGATCGGAGAGCAGCTGCCGCGCGGTGGTGGCTCGCACTTCGTCGGTCAGCGTGCTCACCGACGTGCCCAGCTCGGTCACTCGGCGCTGCAGCGTCCGCAGGCTCATGCCCAGCCGGCGGGCGAGTGCCGCGGCGCTGTACTCCCCCTGCGCTGCATTGCGGGCGGCGAGATCACGGATGCGCCGCAGCTCGGCCGGGTCCTCGTCGTGTTCGAGCTGGACGCGGACCAGCTCGAGGTGGGCTCGAAGCACCCGCAGCCTCGCCCCGGCCTCTGGATCGACCGGGTCGTCCAGCCGCTCCGGGTGGAACACCAAGGCGTTGCATGGCTCGGCGAAGCTGACCGGGACCGCAAGAGCATCGGCGTACCGCTCGCGCGCTGTGGTCGGGCTGTGGGAGAATCGGACGGCACGCAGCGCCTGCGGGGCCCCGAGCACCTCGACCATCGCGCGGGCACCCATGGCCAGCCCCATCTCCGTCGACGGAGGCCCGAACGCCTGATCGTTGGGGTGCTCGAAGCGAAGCATCGGTCCCGGTGGCGCTTCGATGAAGTCGAGCACGAAGCTCGTGGACAGCACGCTGCGGAAGTGAACGAACATCTCGATGCCGGCGCGCACGTTGGGCACGCGGCGGGCGATGGGACCGAGCGGCCCGAGGAAGTGCAAGGGGGCAGCGGCAGCCAACTCCAGTCCCACCGCTTCGTCGGGGAAGCGTTCCTGCAAAAGGCCGAGAATGCGCGACACGGCATCATCGGGAACCCGGGAGGGCGCCGCGATCATGGCGTGGGGCGGAAGGCCTGCCGCCGCCGCGACGTTCTCTAGCGGCACGCCTCGCTGCACCGCGTAGCTCGCCGCTGCGGTCATGACCGTAGCAAGCATCGAGGGACCCTCGAGCTTGGCGTCATCGGCTCGGTCTTTGTCGTGCATCGCGCGGTGGGCAAGCAGCCGGGTGGCTAGCTTTAGGACATCATCATGGTGTCCGATCCCAAGGAAATCCTGAAGCTGATCAAGATGCTCACGCCCCGGGCACTACCGCGTTTGGCGTATCTCTCGCGAGAGGACTTGAGCCTGAGCGACGTTCGGCAGGGTGGAATTCGCCCCGACGCGCCCCTGACCCGTCACATGCGCTACCCGAAGCCGGGCACGCTCCCGCTGGGCGCCGAGAACGCCCATGGGGAGGTCGAGATGCTCGAGAACGTCGAGGCCACGCACTGGTATGCCGAGGCTGCGGGTATCACCTGGCACTTCGTCACTGTGGGCGACCCAGACAATGAGCCGTTGGTGCTGGTCCACGGCTTCCCCGAGAGCTGGTTCACCTTCCACAACCAGATGCGGGACCTCTCCGACCGCTTCTACTGCATCGGCGTAGACGTGATTGGCAACGGCCAGAGCGACAAGCGGTTGGACCTCGACTACCGCTACTCCGCGATCGCCAGCGCCCTGGGCAAGTTGCTGGACGTTCTTGGCGTGGAGCGCTTCAACCTCGGCGGCCACGACCGTGGGTCGGTGATCTGCGACCATCTCCTGAACACCGAAGGGATGGAGCAGCGCGTGCTGCGATACATCCGGATGCAGCAGTCGGCCAACGAGCCCCATGGCGACCCCCAACCGCCACACAAACTCTTCGCCTCGGACTGGTTTCCCTTCCTCATGAGTTGGACCGGATTTCCTCGGCTGGCCTATGCCGCCAGTGCATATCGGGTCGAAGACATCGACGCGGACGTCCTGGCCCGGCTGGGCCACGAGTGCAAGTACGCCGGCGTTGCCGAAGCGTCCCCGCGTCAGTTCGACAACACCAGCATGGAGCAGGAACTTCGTGATCGACACGACGTGCTGTTCTCCAAGATGACCATGCCGGTGCTGTTCCTGCAGGGCCGGCGAGACCCCGGCCAACACCCGGAGGAATACGAGAACACCCCCAACTTCGTCGCAAATGGCAGGGTCGAGTTCATCGACGGCAACCATTTCTTCCAACTCTGCGACCCCGAAGCGACCACGGCCGCAATGCGAACGTTCCTGGATGCTTCGACATGAGACGGCCCCTTGAGCAGCCCATGCTGAAGTCTCTCTAGAATCATCGCTTGCTTTCGGATTCGTTCGCTGCGGCTACCATCGAGGTAACAATCCTCTGCCAATCCGCCAGCCACTGCGACCGGTAGGTCTCGTCGGTGGCGACTTGGACTCGCATGTGTGTCAGGCCGTTGTCTACGAGCAGGTACAGGAGCTGCCCCATAGTTTCCGCGGAGTCTTGCATCCCTCGGTCGATCCAGCGCTTGAGGACCATGTAGAGCCCACCGGCAACGAAGTCGGTGACGTACGGTTCGTACGCACCCGAAGCTGGGGGGAGAGGGTGGTCGGGAACAACGCGTGCGCGCAGCGCTTCGATGTGAGGCCTGAGCGCGGCAACGACTAGATCCCGGTTCTCAACCTGGAACACCCATCGAAGCTGTTCCCCGTGGGCGAGCCACTGCTCGAAGGAGGAGGTCATCAAGCGTAGGATGTCTCCGGGGTCTTCGGACTCCGGCTCGTCGAAGACGACCTGGTGAATCTCTTCGAAGAGATCGTCGACCAGACTGAAGAGCAGCTTCTCCTTCGTCGGAAAGTGGTGATAGAAGGTCGGCCGAGACACGTCGGCCTCCTCGACGATCTCCTTGATCTGTATCTTCGCGAGCGGCTTGCGGCGAAGCAGACCGATGAGTGCGTCTTGAAGGCGCCGTCTGGTCTGACGGATGCGTCGGTCCTCTTTTCTGCCGGTTGTCATCTTTGCGCCGATGGAAGGTTCTTTACGTTCGCCGCAGGCTGCTAATTGACAGCCCCCAGCGCCCGGAGAATAGTCCCACGTACACTTTTTGGCACGAGTAAAAAAGTTACCTCGCGTCGAAATCCGGACAGCGGACTGGAATCGCATGGAAAGACAAGACGAAAACACATCTAAATATCTGAAAGTATTCTTCTTTGCTCTCGCGCAGGCGAGTTTGGTCGGGGCGCTTGCGGGCTGTGATGACGAGGTCTCGTCCGGGGTGCCGAGCGACGAGACGGAGAGCGATGGCGGGTCGACCTCGACGCCCTCGTCCTCTTCGGGATCGGGCCAGGTGGCTACGGGAGACGGAACCGACGCAACGACCACTGGGAATGCCACGGAGTCTGGAACCGAAGCCGATACCGATACCGATACCGATGCCGATACCGATACCGATACCGACGACGCTGTTCCGATGTGCGGCAATGGAGTGCTCGAAGGCGATGAGGCGTGTGACGACGGGGAGGACAACAGCGACTCGACGCCCGACGCTTGCCGCACCGACTGTAGACGTCCCGTCTGTGGTGACGGCGTCATCGACAGCCGTGAAGCCTGCGATGACGGGGCGGCCAACAACGATGAAGCGCCCGACGCCTGCCGCACCAACTGTGGCGTCGCGAGCTGCGGCGACGGTGTCGTCGACCTCGGCGAGGAGTGCGACAACGGTGCAGCCAACGATGACACAACACCCGATGCGTGCCGCACCAACTGCTTGAATCCTGGGTGTGGGGACGCAGTCACCGACGCCGACGAGGGCTGCGACGACGGCAACGCCAACAGCGACGATACGCCCGACGCGTGCCGCACCACGTGTCAACCATCAGGCTGTGGCGATGCGGTTGTCGACAGCGGCGAAGGCTGTGATGACGGCGAGGCGAACGACGACGCAGCACCCGACGCGTGCCGAACCAACTGCCAACCGGCGGGCTGCGGCGACGGCATCGTCGACGCTGGCGAAACCTGCGACGACGGCAACGCGGTCACTGAGATCTGCGACTACGGCGAGGCATGCACCGTGTGTACCGACGCTTGTGTCGAGGGCCCCGGCGAGGAGCAGTTCTGCGGAGACGGGGTGCTCAATGGCCCCGAAGAGTGCGACGACGGGCTCGGCAACGACGACTCCACGACGGACGCCTGCCGCACATCTTGCCTCGCTCCTGCCTGCCAAGATGCGGTTGTCGATACTGGAGAAGAGTGTGACGACGGTAACGCCGACGACCTCGATGGCTGTGAGTCGGACTGCTCGTTCATCTGTGAGAGCACCGTTGCCGTGGCGTCCGGGGCCGATCGCTCCTATCTCGATGGGGATACCTGCTACCTCGCCCACGCCACCCCTGCTTCCTGGGACGCAGCACGCGTAACCTGCAGCGAAAACGCGGGCGTGCTCGTGCTGATCGACGACGGCGTTGAGAACAGCCTGGTTCGCACGATGAGCGATGGCCCCGACCTATGGATTGGCTACAGCGATATCGACAGCGAAGGAGAGTTTGCCTGGTTGGAGGGGCCCTCCACATTCGAGAACTGGAATAGCCCAGAGCCGAACAACTTTCTCGGCGCGGAGGACTGCGCCCTGATGCGGATCCCGAACGGCAATTGGAATGACTTCTCCTGCCTCGAGGAGCGGGCCTTCGTGTGCGAGATGACGGCGTGCGGCAACGGGGAGATCGACGAAGGCGAGAGTTGCGACGACGGCAACGCAGTCACCGATTCCTGCAACTACGGAGTGGAATCCGGGTGCACCGTGTGCGGCTTCGGGTGCGTCGATGCACCCGGCATGATCACCTTCTGTGGTGATGGGATTACTGACGCCGCGAACGGCGAAGGCTGCGACGACGGAGGTTCGACGGCCCTAGACGGCTGTGACGACGCTTGCGCGATCGAGGCCGGAGCCGCCTGCCTCGATACCGAGCCTTCCGTCTGCTACATCGCGGCGGTCTCGGCGACTGCACTGGAGCTGTCAATTCCTGATAACGCGTACAACGGATCTTTGGCGAGCATGGCCTGCGCGTCGGTCTCAGTCACCGCGACAGGAGACGACCTTCTCGACACAGCGGCCGTCGAACTCGGCATCGACCACTCCTACATCGGGGATCTCGTCGTCAAATTGGTGCATCCTGGAGGAACGGTGGTCACGTTGACGAGTCGGCCGGGGTTTGGCGAGAGCAGTGACGACGGGACCGGCGGGTTCGGGACGAACGCAAACTTACTGAGCAGCGCCCCGGTTTCGTTTCACACCGGCGGCACGACGGATGCCGAGCAGATGGGCGGAGGGAATTTCAACGTTTGTGCAGACAACGAGCTTTGCGACTATGCCCCCAACCCCGGTGCCGCCACGCCCGGCGGCTTGGACTCGCTGATCGGTCTCGCCGCCTCAGGCACCTGGGAGCTTTGCGTAGGCGACGCTGCCGCGGGCGACGTCGGTTCGCTGGAGTCGTTCGCGCTACTCTACACCGAGTAGCGATCTCAGCCGAGGCCGATGTCGAGGGAGTGGAAACCGCCTGAAGTCCTGTTCGTAGATGTCCAGCGGCGCTCGCGTGTCCGCACTGCGCGAAACCCAGCGAGTCCTGCCGCAAGCTCGACGACTGTTCGCTGGTTTGCCAGCAGTGTGGGCGCTCGTTCGACCTCGAGCCGCAGGACAGGCTCCGCCGATCTCATCGAGCCGCTCTGACACCTCCGCGAGCGTCACCCGGCGGAGGCCCGGGACGGGCGGCCACGACCCGGCTGTGACATCATCGCGGCATGATCCCCGCGGCCCTGCTGTGGGCTGCGCTCGTCGCTGCCCCACCGCCAACTCCCGCGACGGCTGCGGGGGCAGAGCCGGAGCGCACATCGCATATGCAGGCGGAGCGTCGCTCGGGGCGCATCATGGTCGGACTCCTACCGCTGTCCTTCGCAGCGTTCGCGGGCATCCACAGCTTTGGGTACGGCCTCCGCCAGGGCTGGATCCCATGCACGACGCCCCGGAACCCACAGGCAGCATTCGCCATGGAGGCGGTGCTGTGTATTGGCCTCCCCGCGAAGGTCGAGCTGGTCGCCTCCGGTGCTCCGCTCACGCTCGCAGCGGTCGGAGCGATGAAGCTGACAAGCGCTCGTCTCGATCGGGGCCGTCCGCCATGGCGTCGACCTTCGGCCATCGCAGCGGTCGCAACCGGCTCGGTGCTGATCGCCGGTGGGGTCGCGGCCGTTGTGGTTTCGGTCCTCGCGGAGCCACCGCTGTTCCGTGAGGGCGATGGGTGGGGCTGGCCGTTCTGGACCCACGTCTTGGTGTCCCAGGCGGGCGCCGCGGTGATGGCAGGCGGTGGAGCCCTGGTCGGGGCCGGCTCCGCCCACCTGCGAGCCGGATCGCCGCGCAGCCGGGCGAAGGTCAGTATCACTCCAACGTGGAGCCGGCCCGGTGTGGCGATCTCGGGCCGCTTCTAAGAAACAACACGGTGTCGCAGCCGCATCCGGACGGTGCCGGCAGGTAGACAGGCGCGCTGCTCGGCGGTCTCAGCCGAGAGGGTTGGTGCTCGTCTCGCATTTCCGCGGCACAGTCGACCGGCGCATCTCGAGCGCATGTGGCACGATTCCATGCGACCTTGAGCAGTTCTGTGCAGTCCCTCCCACAAATGGTCCGTGCATTCCTGTCCTTGAGCTGCGGCGTCGCCGTGTTCGCCTGCACAGCTCGCGCCCCGGCTGTCACACCATCACCTGAGGCCCCGGCGCCGAGTCAGTCGCGGCACCAAGCCAAGTCGGATGCAGAGCCTCCGACAACGGGAGAAACAGCCGTTCACTCCCCAGCTGTTGCGGAACAGCACCCGGAAACAGAGGCGGTCGACACCGCGGGGGGAGACCCTTCGTCCGAGGCGCTTGCGGCACGGTTCCCCCAGATCGGCGTACCGAGTTGCGACGAGTACACCACGAAGTACCAGCGTTGTATCGAGGAGCATGCGCCCGAGTCGTTGCAGACCCAGCTACTCAACGCCTTGGAACAGTCGCACCAACGATTCGCACAAAGGGCGAGTGCCCCCTCAGAGCATGCGGAGGTCGGCCACGCATGCGATGTCGCGCTCGATGCCGCCAAGCGAGTCTCGGTGGAGTGGGGCTGCGAGTTCTAGGGGGCTCGACGCGTCAGACGGCGGCGTTCAAACTTGTGCCAGTGGCTTCGTCCGCCTTCGATCACCGTACGCGCGAGGTTCTTCGTAGCCATGTCAGCCTCGGTGCCGCTATGCGCGACGCAAACAGGTGCCGCGGTGGTCGAGCGTCCAGTGTCCGACTGCGGTGCCGCGCTCGAAGTGGTAGTGGGATCGCCACAAGTTGCCGCGGCGGGCGTGGTGCTCCGTGCTCGCGCGTTGGTCCAAGATCGCCGTCAACCGACGCAGGGCCCGCGCCCGATTGAGATGCTGTGACCGTTCCGACGCCACCCGGACGCACACGCCCGTGGGTTTGTGGCGGACCCGCACCGCAGAGCTCGTCGTATTGACGTGCTGCCCACCCGGACCTCCTGCACGAGCCGTGCGAATCTCCAGGTCGCGTGGGTGCAACCGTGTTGCTTCGCTCGGCAGCGGTGCCTCGTGAACGCTCACGCCTGCAAACCAGCGCTTGCGATCACCGCGGCCTCGTTTCGCGCTACGAGCGAGCAGAACGTGCGTCCCGACCTGGCCGGCGACCACAGCCGCGACGTCGCCCTCGACGTGGAGTTGCACAGACCGCGGCCTGGTCGGCTCGCCCTGGGTCACGACCTCGCGCAGCACCAACCCCGCCGCAGCGCAGTCGCTGGCGAGTTGCTCCGCCAGCAGGGCAACGAACCGTCGGACCTCGTAAGGGCCGGCTCCGGCGGTGATTTGAAGCGTCCAGGCGTTCATTTCTTCACCGTCAGCAACGGTTGGATACTCGCGACGCGGTCGGCAAGCTCGGCGTCTTCGAGGCTGGCGATGACCGGCTCGATCGGCTTGTACGCATCCGGGTGTTCCTCGTAGAGGAGCTTCGTGTCGTCGCAGATCGCGATGCCACCGCCTCCCGAATGACTCAGTTCTTTGCGGCGATACCGAGCGCGGATCTTCTCGCGCGCCTCGGACCTCCGCATCTTTCGACCGGCGCCATGCGCCACCGAGGACAGCCCCGCTTCGTTGCCACGCCCGCGCATGACCCACGAACGAGCGCCGCGGCTGCCCAAGACGACCGTCGGCTCGTTGAGCCCCGCGGGAGCACAACCCTTGCGGTGGACCCACAACGCATCACCACCGCAGCATTCGTGGGTCACCGTGTTGTGGACCACGTCGAACGCGTGGGCGATCTTGCTGCGACGCGCGAGCCCGAGAGCGCTCAGCGCTCGCCAGGCCAACACCACTCGGTTTGCTCGGGCGAAACGAACTGCGCCCGCCAACGCAGCCAGATACTCCCCAGCATCACCCGCGTGGAGTTCCTGCGATGCCCAACGATCGGACAGAGCCTTGCCCAAGCCACGGGAACCGGAGTGGCACAGGACCGCCAGCATCCTTGGCTTGAGTCCCAGAGCCTCCGCCGCTTCGGAGTCGACGACCGTACCGACCCGACCGATCTCCGCGAAGTGGTTGCCACCACCGATCGTGCCGAGCATGCCCGGCAGATGAACGTCGGGGAGCGGGCCGCTGGGAACATCCATGTCGTCTTCACCCAAGTGCTCGACGACCGCCGACACGGCATCGGGTAGATCGAAGTCGAGCAGTCCATGGGGGCCGCGGTCCCAGACCGCACGACACAACTCGCGGGCATCCAGGTGCGACAGCGGGTCGTCGTCGAACTCGGCGCGCGCACGACGTTCGGTACTCGCGGAGAATTTGTTGCTGCGCAGCGCGACCACAATGGCGCCACATCCGGCATCACTGCCGATGAGCCGCGGCCGCACCGACTCTGCGAACGCGAAAGCAGCACCGATCGGAATTCCCGGACCGGGGTGAAGGTCAGGCATGCCGACCGCACGCACGCAGTCCGGGTCGGCCGCCGTCGCGTGCAGCTGGCGAATCGCTTCGCCTTCGAGCCACACGTCGGGGTTGGCGACGATGCGAGCGCACGGGCTCGTCTCGCCAGTTGGCTGTGAAGTGCCCATTTCACCCTCCGACAAAGCACGGACCGCGCCAACCCTAAGTAACTGAAAACACTTGCCTCGACTCGGCGTTATGGTGCAGATCTCACCACCCATTCGGTGCACAACCCCACAAATTGGTACAAACAACACCATGTCGCGAACGCTCGTGACCTGGTCGGACCGTGGGGTCGCTGGCCCTAAGCCTCGACACCATGGGCGTCGGGCGACGCGGGATCGCGGGCCCCTGCTCCGGCTGGTCGAGCAGCCCGAGTCCGAGCGCCTCTACGACAAGGCTCTGGTGCTAACCAGCGAAGCCGGGCAGCTTCCTGCAGGCGCCCTGGTCGAGGAGCTCGAGGCACACATCCCCGACGTCGAGCTTGTCACCGTGGCACTGACCGACCCATCGGACTACGCGGAGTTGTTCGCGGCGCTGCAGCCGACCCTCGGGCGTCTGTCGCGAATGCCGAGCGTCGATGTGGTGCTCTCAGCCGGAACTCCGCAGATGCAGACCTTGTGGCTGATCGCGGTCAAGGCCGGTCTCTTCGCGGGCCGGATGCTGCAAGTCATTCCCGCGGATTTCGTCCCCTCCGTTCACCCCAATGTGATCCGCGTGGTGGAGCTGGACATCGAGGGATTTCCGGAGATCCGTGCCCTCCGTGACGAGCTCGTTCGGCTCCGCGCGCATTCGCGGATCTTGGGCGGGCATCTGGTGGGCGACAGCGAGCCCATGCGTGTGCTTGGCAATCGACTGGGCCGCGTCGCGCCGACCGATCTCCCGGTCCTCATCCACGGAGAAACGGGGACAGGCAAAGAACTCGTCGCGCGCTGCGTTCACGACAGCAGTCATCGCGCGTCCGGCCCGCTCATCACCGAGAACTGTGGCGCGCTCACCGAGAGTGTCCTGGCCAGCGAGCTATTCGGACACGAACGCGGAGCCTTCACAGGTGCGGCCTACGCCAAGCGCGGTCTGTTCGAGCTGGCCCACGGAGGCACACTGCTGTTGGATGAGATCGGCGAGCTGAGCCCTCGCGTTCAAGTGAACCTGCTTCGCGTGCTGCAGGACGGTAGCCTGCGTCGACTCGGCAGCGAGAAACTCATCACGGTCGACGTACGCATCGTGGCAGCCACGCACCGCGATCTCCTCGCCATGGTTCGCGAAGGCACGTTTCGCGAAGATCTCTACTACCGACTGCAGGGCGCCACCTTGACCGTGCCCCCGCTGAGGCAACGACGGGGTGATCTGGAACCCTTGGTCTCCCGTTTCCTGAGCGAGGTCGACAGCAAACTCAAGGTCACTCGCGAAGCGTGGAGTGTGGTGCGTGCCTACGGGTGGCCCGGCAACGTCCGTGAGCTGCGGGCTGAGGTTCTGCGCTGGCACGTCTTTTGCGATCGCTGGGTCCGCCTCGAGGACCTGGACCCCAAGCTCAGCGCGTCTCCAACAAAACCCACCACCGCCGCCGCTTCGACGACGACGGTTGCTCCGCTGGCCGACGCCGTCAGGCATGCCGAGCGCACTGCGATCAACCACGCACTGCAGCACTGTCAGGGCAATCTGTCCCAGACCGCACGGGCATTGAGCATCGACCGGAACACCCTGAAGCGAAAGATCCAAGCGCTTGGGATCGAGCATCAGCGACTCCCACGGGGCCGCCCCTTCGAGGGACGCTAACCACAGCAGGGAATCCAGTCCGGAAGCCGTGGACAGGCGCATCGGGCCTCGAGCCTTCCCTTCGACCGCGCGGTTCGTCGGCGGCGCGAGGTGGCTTACGAGTCGTGCCGACGGCCACGGTGGATCGGATGTTGTCGGAGTAAACCGAGCCACGGGTTTGCTCGGAAGGGGGATTCGGGGAGTCTGCCGGCGTGATCCCGATAGAGTGGTGGCGGGATGGGGAGAAGCACTGCAACGAGAAGCTTGGTTCTGAGCATCGTCGCGGCGAGCACCGGTTGCTACAGCGGGTTTCAGGCGGGCGACCCGGGCGAGCTCGATGCGTCGGCCGGGGCCAGCGTTGGCGAAGCGGGTGGCGACACGGGTGGCGACGACGGCGACGACGGCTCGAGCACGGGCGGCGAAATGCCTCCCGAGTCCGCGTGCGCGGAGCCGACTGTGGGCCGGCAGCCGCTGCGTCGTCTGACCCGCGCTCAATACACCACGACGGTTCGAGACCTGTTGGGCATCGACACCGACGTCGCCGACGGCTTCCCGGTCGACGAGCGAATGGGCGCGTTCGAGAGCAACGCGATCGCGCCCATCAGCAACCTCGGGGTCGAGCAGTACATGAGCGCTGCTGAGACCTTGGCATCCGACGCCATGACCCTGCATCGCGACGAGGTGGTGGGCTGCGACCCGGTCGCGATGGGCGAAGACCCGTGCGCCGAGTCGTTCATTCGCACCATGGGAACACGGGCGCATCGGCGACCGCTGTCCGAGGACGACGTGCAGCTGTACCTGGGGGTGTTTGACGGCGCCCGCGAAGCCTCCGACTTTGATGGGGCGATCCGGCTGGTTCTGCAGACGATGCTGCAGTCGCCTTACTTCCTGTATCACGTCGAGGTTCAGGGACAGTCGGAGTTGCCCGCCGGTGACGGTTCCGTCATCGCGGTCGACGACTACGAGCTGGCGTCGCGACTGTCGTACTACCTGTGGGGCTCGATGCCGGACGACACGCTGTTCGCCGCGGCGGATTCGGGCGCCCTCGCAGACCCCGACGGCCTCGCCGAGCAGGCCGAGCGTTTGCTCGCGGACCCCCGGGCATCCGAGACGATCGCGAGCTTTCACCTGCAGTGGCTGCACGTCGACGACATGACGTCCGTCGACAAGGATGAGGAGCTGTTCCCCGATTTCAACGAGAGCCTCAAGGTCGCCATGCAGAACGAGGTTGCCGACTTCGCCAGCCACGTGATCCAAGAAGGCGACGGCAACCTGCGCACGCTGATGTCCGGAAGCTTCACCGTCACCGACGATCCGCAGCTGCTCGCGCTGTACGGAGTCGAGCTTCCGGTTGGGTACCAGCCCGGCGATCGGGTCGAACTCGACCCCGAACAACGGGCCGGGTTGCTCACTCAGCCAGCCTTGCTCGCCAAGGCCGCCCACACCGACCAGAGCTCTCCCGTGCATCGCGGCGTCGTGGTCCGGGAGAACTTCCTGTGCCAGCCGCTGCCGGCACCGCCGGACGACGTGGACGACACGCCGCCGGATCCAGATCCCAACGCCACCACACGCGAGCGCTTCGCTGAGCACACGTCGAATCCATCGTGCGCTGCCTGCCATGTGCTCATCGATGGGCTGGGTTTCGGCTTCGAGAACTACGACGCGGTCGGAGCCTTCCGCACCATGGAAGGCAACCTGCCGGTCGACGCCTCCGGGGAGGTCGTGGCCACCGCCGACATCGACGGGCCGTTCGACGGGGCTGTCGAGCTGGCGGGGATGCTCGCCTCCTCGAGCAACGTTCATCAATGTGTCTCGAACCAGTGGCTCAACTACGCGCTCGGCCGCGTGGTCGGGGACGAGGACTCGTGCTCCAGCGAATCCGTCTACGCCGCGTTCGAAGAGTCGGATCTCGACGTTCCGTCGCTCATCCTCAGCGTCGTGACCAGCGATGCATTCCGCTACCGCCGCCTCGAAGGAGGGATGTGAAGGTGCACTCCAAGTTCAACCCACGCTTTTCTCGACGCAAGCTCCTCGGCTCCTTGGGCGCCACAGTAGCCGCGACGCCCCTGCTTCCGCTCTTCGAGTCCGAGTCGAAGGCGGCCAAGGGAGACATCGCGCGCGTCGTCATGATGTTCTCGCCCAACGGCACGATCCGCGACAACTGGTTGCCCTCCGGGGGGCAGAACGACTTCACGCTCAGCCCGATCCTCGCCTCGCTGGAGCCGGTGCGCGATCAGATCGTGATCATGGACGGCATCCGCTACCCATCGGGGGGCGCGGGCAACAACCACATGGCGGGGCCCAGCAAGTTCACCAGCGGCACGGGCTTACTCAACGGCAATGATTTCCCTGGCGGCGGTGATGTCACCAGCGGCTGGGGCGGCGGGACGTCGATCGACCAGGCCCACGCAACAATGGTCGGCGGCGAGACAGCGTTCGCATCGCTGGAGTTCGGCGTGCGGGTCACCGGATCCAACGTGCGGCACCGGCTGTCGTACTCGGGCTCCAACATGCCCATTCCGCCCGAGAACGACCCGGCGTCCATGTTCGACCGCCTGTTCAGCGAGTTCGGGGCGGACCAGGCTGAGCTGGCTCGACTTCGGGCGGAGCGCCGCAGCGTGCTCGATGTGCTGGGTTCGCAGACCGAGGCGCTCCGCTCCAAGGTTGGCGCATCCGATGCCGTGAAGATGGAGGCTCATCTGGACGGAATCCGCGAGATCGAGAAGCGACTCGACCTGGACGGCGCGACCGGAGAGCACTGCAGCGTCCCCGAGCAGACCCTCCCGGGCGATGCGCTCGCGACCGCCGCCTATCCCGAGGTGTCGGCACTCCAGCTCGAGCTGCTCACGATGGCCTTCGCCTGCGATCTGACACGCTCGGCCACGTTCCTTTGGAGTGGGTCGACCAGCGGACAGACCTTCCCCTGGCTCGACATCGGCGAAGGGCACCACGACCTCAGCCACGAGGGCGACAGCAACGCGGATGCGCAGCAGAAGTTGACCAACATCAACACCTGGTACGCCGAACAGTTCTCCTCGTTCGTGCAGATGCTGGGCTCGATCCCCGAAGGGGACGGCACCATGCTCGACAACACCATCGTGCTGTGGGGTAACGAGCTCTCCAAGGGCAACAGCCACCAGATCGATCCGATCCCTCTGGTCATGGCCGGCGGGCGCAACCTCGGCATCAACACCGGCCGGTTCCTGAGCTTCGACGACGGTACGATTCACAACCGCGTCCTCGTGTCGATCCTCCAGGCGATGGGGCACGACGTGGACTCGTATGGGGAGCTGGACAGCGGCAGCGGACCGCTTCCGGGGCTGTTCGTGTAGCAGTCCGGGCGGGGATAACCAGTCCGGGGATAACCAGTCCGGAAGTCGTGGACTGGCTCTTTAGGTCTCGGACCTTCGCGGGCTTGATCCAGAGCTCCGCGCCCCGAGAACGCTCGGCCGCACCTGGCCCTCAGGGACGTAGTCACCTGATCCCCAGGGCCAGGTCCAGGACGAAGCCGCGCCGCCGGAACCAACGCGAACGGACGAGCCGAGGCTCGCCTTCTGCAGATTCTGGTTTTCACCGCCGGCTAGGCGG
>CAJXVA010000093.1 GCA_913061055.1 uncultured Pseudomonadota bacterium | reverse complement strand
GAGATGTAGAGAGGTCTCGTGGGCTCGGAGATGTGTATAAGAGACAGCCCGCACGCCGCCCTCCCCGCCCAAGCCGTACCCGTCCATCCGCATGCCGAATCGGCGCAACCGAAGCTCCGCGCCTGCGCCCCCGCCTCCGCCAAACGCGACCCGCTCGGAGGGCTCGAGTCCACTCTCAGCCGTCGGGGACGCATGGAAGAAGCGCCCTTGAAAGCGGCTGTAGATCGTCCAACGGGGGCCGGTGCGCACCTGGTAGACCACCCGCACGTCTTCGAAGGGCTCCAATGCGAACACGTTGAAGATCGAATCGAGGTCGAAGCTGGGAATCGTGCGCAGGTAGTAGGCGCGCAGCGTGTGCATCTCCGTCATCGCCCACCAGATGCCTCCGCTGAGGTCGTCCAGCCGGGCGACGCCGAGGTTGTAGCGAGCCGCGCCAAACGGCGCGAGTTTGCCCTTGGCCAGGCGGAGCGCAGCCGACGCACTGATGAACTCCTGATCCACCACGGTCCCCACGCCTTGGGCTCCCTCCACATCGGGGACCTCAGAGTTGATCGACGCCGGAGACCACGTCCGCCGGTACGCGACCCTGGCGTCCATGAACTTGATGTCCGCCAACGCGAACGCAGCCCCCACAACCGGCGAGTGCGATCGGTCCGCCGCCGTGCCCTGCGTCCCGTCCAACTCAAACGTCGGGAAGCCGAACAGTGCCGAGCCGTCGACCTGTTGCCCACCAAACGCCTCGACGGCGACGTGGGCGGGCGTGGTGGCGCGCAGCCAGCCTCCGTCGAACGCGTAGAAATCGAGCCCCGACATCTCGAATTGCCGGCCGAGCTTGAAGTCGAAGAACCGTGCGATCTGGCGGCCCTCGAAGTAGCCGTAGAGCAGGTCGATCTGGCGACCGTCGAGCGACTCGATCAGGTCCTGCGCCTGTCCGTTGGCTCGGCGGGTAAACGTGCCGAAGTCGTTGCGCAACCGCATCGAAGCCACCACCTGCAGCTGGCCATCGCCCGGGTCGCGCTGAAGCTGGTCCGGCTCCCGAGGCGGGAGGATTCCGTACACGCCGAGCCCCACGTACTGCGCAAGCCGGCGACGACTGACGAGCTGGCCGCGCTCGCCGGGGAGCCGAACCATGTAGCCCTCGCCGACGCTTCGGGAGGTCATGCGGACCTCGCTCGCGTCGGCATTGCTTGCGGCCAGAACGAGGGACGCACCGCAGACCCACTGCGCCCAGCGAACCGAGGCCGGAAACGTCTTCCGGCGAGCGTGGGCGGCAGCGGGCATGGGTGCGCCCATGCTAAGTCAATCTCGGCGCCTGTGCGACGCGTACGGGCTGACTACGGAAGCGGGATCTCAGCGCCCGGGACGCCCACTTCGAGGCGGAAGACGACGCCCGGGTTGCCGGTGACGTACAGGCTGTTGGGGTCAAATCCTTCGCCACGGCCGAACTGCGCATTCGCGACGTTCTGCATGTTGCCATCGACGATGTTGGTCAACTCCCCGACCGCATCCGCGTTCTCGTCGAGCATCAGTCGGAAGACCCGAGGGGTTCCGTTGTCGACGGCGTAGAGGTTGCCGCAGGCATCCAGGGCGAGTCCATCGAACGCTGCCCCGCCGACCTGGCCGAGTTCGGTCACATCGCCTGCGGTCCCGTCGTCGTTGATGTCGACCTTCAGGACGCGGCCCGCGCTGTAGTTCGTGTAGAACGCCACGCTGCGATCGGGGTCGAAGACGATGCCGTTGGAGTTGGCAGCGTCGCCGCCGCTCACAAGCGTGTCGAGGGTCCCGTCAGGGGAGTAGCGGCCTACGATGCCGAAGTTTGTCACCCAGACGTTGCCATCCAGGTCGGGGTAGAGCCCGTTCACCCCGTTGATGCCCGTGGCGAAGGTACTGATTGTTCCGTCGGGCGCGATCTGGCCAATCTCACCGACACTCGGATGTGCGACCAGGAGGTTTCCGTCGGCCGTGAAGCGTAGTCCGTAGCTGGGGTTGAACGCGTCTGGGTACGATGCCGTCTCGGTCCCTGCACTATCGACGATGATGATGTTTCCGCCGTCCTTTCCGGCGAGTCCTCCAAGGCCGTCGAAGCCAAGGTCTTCGCTGCCGTTGAACGGCATGAACTGCACGGAGGGAGCGAACGGCCCTTCGGGAATGGCATCACAGTCGATCTCCTCCCCACCTGTCGTGGACCCTGTGGCCTCATCCGTGTCACTGGAGGACGACGACTCCGAGCCGTCGAGACCCGTCGAGGACGACCCGGTCGAAGTCGCCGGGGTTGGCCCAGAAGAACTCGAGCCGGTCGTCGGATCCGTGGTCGGCGTGTCGGTCGTGGACCCCGCCGTCGAGGTCGACGACGACGCGTCCGTTTCCGTGCTGGCGGAACCGTCATCTCCGCAGGCAACTACGAGCGGAGAGAGCGCGATGAGAGACCAAGCAAGCGACCGTTTCATGGGCGGCACGGTACGCGATCAGACTCTCTGAGGTAAGTCCAGCGCGGATGACGCACCGATTTGCAGGGCCGACGACGGGTGCGTAGACGCGGAGGGCGACGAGCGAACAACCCGGGGGACGAGTACGCCCAGTGCCCACGATCCGGGCTGAGAGGCCAGCCCCGCTACGCCCCGCAGACGTCCAAGAGCGCAGCTTGGGTCTGTTCTCCCGGGTCCCCGTCGACCGACAGCCCGTGGTCGCACTGGAACTCCTGCACCGCGGATAGCAGCGCCACGCCGTTGCGGGAACGCTGACCGCGGCGCCCGCCGGGCTCGTAGCCGAGATTGGCTAGACGGTCGTGGATCCCAGCGAAGGTCTGCACCGGCTGAAGCGTCGCAACCGTGCATCGCAGCGTTCGGCCGCGGACGACGAACTCGACTTCCTCGGTAAAGGGGCCGACCTCGAACTCGACGACGCCGGCTGGGTCGATCGGGAGACTCTGACTGTCCCCGTCGAACGTCAGCTTCGCCAGCGCATCGGGACCGACAACCGGGGCTTCGTTGGCGTACGCCAACTCCACGCGCAACGTCGGGTACGGGAGCTCGACCTCCAGCGTATGGCGGCGACCGACCGCGAGGCCGTGAAACTCGAACGGTTCAGCATCGGGGATGTGGACAACGTCTCCCGACGCCAGGACGCCGGGGTCAGGCCGCGCGTCCCGTAGCGCCCCATTTTCGTCGGCAAGCCACACGTCCTCGACAGTCCGGTGCCCGTGGAGATACGCCAATCGGGCGAGGTGCTCGCCAGGCCGGATGCGATGTTGTGTGGACATGTCCTTGGAATGAGCGCTCGGTTGAGGACCGCCCCAGGTCGTGGGACAACGACAACCGAGGTGGGAATACCGTATCCGAGACCGCGCGCCTCGAAAAGTGTCCCGCGCGACGAAGGACATCTCGCGGGATGAAGAAGGACTCGAGAAGCCTGTCCCTGGCCGTGTTGCCCAATAGTCGCAACCGGATCCGGCTGCAGCCCAAGGTTGTCGCCTGCTGGGCGGTTGGCGACGGAGTGTTCGACTTCGGGCACAAGTTCGTTGGGACCGACGCGCGGGACGACTTTCGTCGTTTTCATGCGATTCGGCAGAAGCATCCCGATGCGCCCATCGCGTTGTTCGGCCACACCGACGCGGTCGGAAGCGAGGCCTTCAACCACCAACTCGGCTACGAGCGAGCGATGGCCGTCTTTGCCGTACTCCGCCACGACCCCGACCTGTGGTTCGAGTTGTTCCGCAACGATCAGGACGGGCTGCGATTGCTCAGAGACGAACTCGGTCGGTCCGGTGCGAGCATCACCGACCCCGAAGGCAGCTTCGGAGCGTCCACGCTGAAGGCCGTGCGAGCACACTTCGACAAGATCGGCCCACCAGAGCCTCTGGACGTGTTCGACTTCCTTTCGTCGGGGCAGGCCGCGCTGCAGAGCTGCTCGGAGTTCAACCCCGTTCTCATCCCGGCGCCGTGGATGCTCGAAGCGTTGGACGAAGAGGAACACCGGGTTGCGCTCTCCGCAGTCAACCGCCGCGTGGTCGCGCTGTTCTTCGATCATGCGACCGTGACCAACCTGAACTGGCCCTGCCCACCCGCGGGTGAGGGGCCAGTTCGCTGCAAGTCCCGATTCTGGAAGGAGTCCCGCACGGCCATCCGCAACACCGAGGATGGGCTGCAATGGTGGCCGAACGCCTTCCGCGGAAACCCCAAAAATCCATGGGTCCCCTCCGAGCAGGTCTTTGCCTGCCGCTTCTACCAGCGGCTGGTGCATGACCGCCGCTGCGAGAAGGTCGACCCGTACGCGGTCGTCCCAAAGGAACTGGTTCCGCCGGATCCTCCGAAGCCACCGCCTCCCCCACCCCCGCGAAAGCGCCGGCCACCGATTCCCAACAACCCCGTGATGCCCAGGCCCGACCCGATCCTGGCGCAGGTCATCGTCAACTGCGAGCACCCCTTCCGTTTCAACAAGCACACCATCGCGCTGGAGACCGGAGAGATGATGGGCGAGGACGCGTTCGCTGTCGTACCACCCCGCGAGGGCGACACGATCTACATGCGCGTCGACCCCGAATCCGAACTCGAGCATGTGCGGCTGTTCTGGGACGACTCGTTGCTGCCCTCGGACAACCTGATGGTTGCCATGGCGCCCTACGGCTTCGGTACGCGCACCGTGGAGTTCATCGACTCGGACGTGGACAACCCGCTGTGGCTGTACACGCGTGAGGAGGTGCTGCGCCGTACGGTCCACATCCGGGTGGAGGGCCGGGGGGACGACCGCTGGACCATCCCGATTCGCATCTACCCGCGGGATGTCGCGACCTTCGACGGCGTGGAGAAGATCAACGAGGCTCGCGAGTGGCTCGGTGATTGGATTGAGGTCATCGAAGAGAAGCTCGGCCTGCTCATCGATGACTTCGAGTTCAAGTTCATGCCCAAGGAGGGCTCGGAGTTCACCGCCGAGTTTCAGTGGCGCGAGCTGCCTCTGGCCGAGGAGGGCAAGACCCCAGATCTGGACCACCGCGTCATGTTCTGGTGGAAGTTCGCGTTCGTCTTCGATCCCTTCGTCAGCCTGCACGGCACCATGGTGGTCAGCTACAGCAAGGTGCTCCGGACCTTTCGCAAGTGGACCAAGGGGACGTGGGCCGAGAAGAGCATCGAGAAGATCTTCACGTGGATCCCGCAGGAGATTCTCGATGGGCTCGATGCCGCACGGCTCGAGATTTCACCGACGGTATCCGGCAACATGGACTCGTCTTGGGTGAGGCGGTCGCCCGATGAGAGGCTGGATATCGGGCCAAAAGAGGATGGCGCGGCGAAGCAGGTCGAGGGGGTGACCGAGGTGGGGCTCAAGGCGTCGGGGGTGCTGGACACTCAGAGCGCCCTGATGTTCATGAAGACGAAGGTGTCGTTGAAGCTCAGCCTTGAGATGGGGGCAAAGTTCCGGTACGGGGTCATCGCGAGTCTTGAGAAGGGCGAGGAGAAGCTCGGGATGTACATGCAGGCGTCGACGACCGGATTGTCCGGCGAAGTGTTCGCCCGTTTCGAAAGCTGGGGTCGCGAGAGCAAGCCCGTGGATGGAGGTTTTGAGGTTTTGGAGAAGGTCGAGTCGGACCTCCTCCGCTGGATTGCGTTTGATGGAGAAGAACCCGAATGAGAACAGTTTTCCTAAGTGGCTTGTTTGCCGTCGGGTGCCTCTGTGGCACCGCGCCCGCTAGCAGACCTCAGTTCGACGAGACGGGGCTACTTGAAGAGCCGCCCGTTCGGTACGAGGTCCGCGTAAGAAAGAATGCGGCAACAGTCACCGTCAACGCGATGGTGAAGCTCGCCGTCTGCGTGTCGTTTTCTGAGGGATGCCGGCTGAGAGATCTCGAGCGTCCGTACCCGCGATTTCGGCAGTACGAAGACTCTGTCGAGATCCAGCCTTTCCTGCGCGGAGGGCCGAATGAGGTCCTTATCCAACGCCGGCCGGACGGCGAAGACGAGACGCTGTACTTCTCAGTGGTCCGCGTGGAAGACCGTACGGAGAGCATTCTGGCTGAAGGCGAGATCGAGGCCACCGACAAGAGAGCCCACACCGTTCGAATCGAAACCCCCGACACCTGCACTCCCCCGCACCTTCCGGAGCTCGCCTGGCTGGCCAACTTCTTGGACCCCTTGCCCGAAGCGCTCCGTACAATGAACGGGGTACTCTACGAAAAGCTCCTGGTTCCCCCAGCTTCGGAGGCGCAGTCGAAGCTTCGCTCCCAGGCATTTGAGAGCCTTCAGGACAATCCGCTCATGGGCACGTCACTGCCGGCATCGGCGATTCTTCAGGACCACCGTGTCGTCCCGCTCGCGATGAATTACTCCTGTGAGAACGAGCGGCTGTTTGTATTCCCGCAAGATGGTGCGGACCTGATCACGATCGCACGGATCGAGGAGCATGACGCTGGGAGGTCCTCCGAATCGGTCACGCTTCGTGCCGCGAGTCTCGTCTTCCACCAGGGCCGCTGGTACTTGGGAGCCCCGTGACCCCGTGAGTACGACGACCACACTCATCGTCCAGGGCCACGGCTACACCTACAAGGCCACCGTCAACGACGACGTCATCGTCTCGGGCACCTTCGCCCCCGATGAAGCAGGCCTGCATGCGCACCCCCTCTCCTCCTGCCTGCTCGACGGGCAGAACACGATCCGGATCGGAGGCACTCCGGCTCGCGAAGGCGCGTCAATTCACGTTGTTCTCGGCACCGCGCAGGTCGGCGGTCAGCCTCGCGCCCTCATCGAGCAGGCATTCACCGAGAGTTTCGGGGTCAGCACAACGCTCGATTTGGCCCCCGGCGACGGCCTCCTCCGCCAAGAACCTCCCCTGGGCGCGGACCCGCAGCAGGCGCAAGAACTCGTGATGGAACTGCACGAAGCGGTGCGTCAGGGTGATGCAGCACGCATCACCGCCCTGCTCCACCCCGTCGCGCAGTTCTGGTCGCTTCGCGATGAAACCGAGCCGTCGTGGGACGCGAGCGACTACTACGCACATCTCCGCGCCTTCGTCGAGGACCCCACCTACCAACTCCGCCCGTTGAAGACCCTCGACTTCCAAGCGGTCGCCGGGGGCCGGCTTCACGTGCCACTCCAAGGCGACGCCAGCGCGATCACCTTCGAGCACGTGGACGAGCCTCAGTCCGCGTTTGAGTTCCAGGTGGCCGTGGGCCACTCGCCCGCGGGCTGGGCCTTCGTCCGATGAGCGGCCGCGGATTTCGGCACGAGGAATGGCTCGTCCACGTCCTCGACTGGTTTGCGGTGCGCCGCAACATCCCGCGCAGCGTGGCGCAGAATGTCGTGGACGCCGCCGAGCGTCAGCTTGGTCTCGACGCCCTCCGAACGTGGCTGCCCGCCGACGAGAGGCCCATCGAGGAGAAGGATCTTCAAGAGGCGCTGACGGATGCTCTGCTCGACGGCCGCCTCAAACTGGTCAGGCACGCCCGAGCCCACGAACCGCTGCGCGCGCCCGAGGTTCAAGACCTCGTCGACCTCATCGAGTCTCGGGACGAGGACTTGCCACGCCCACCGTGGATCGAGGTCTGTTGTCTGGGTCCGGGCGGGGAGACGTACGCCTTCTCCCGCTGCCGGGTCCGCATGCCCGACGGCTCGCAGCGGTACGTCCAGCTGGATCACCGCTCGAGCGTTCGGCTCGATGACGTCCCCGGGCACGGAACATGCCAGTTCGAGCTATCTCAGGATGCCCGTCCAGATGGTGGCCGGAGAAGCCCACCGAAGCCCACCGCTCACGTCTTGGAGTTCGGCACTGCTGCGTTTGTCGAAACGTCGAGGGTCCATGTCCTCCAGTTGTCCGGGGCACCCGCGTGGGTCGAGGTCGAAGTGCTCGATACTCGCGGTCGCCCGGTTCCCCACTTTCGGGGAGTCCTCCAGGCCAGCGACGGCGAGCATCCGCTCGAGCTCGACGAGTCCGCAATCTTCCGAGCGGCCCCTCTCCCCGACGCACTGGCCGTTTCGGTGCTTCTTCAGGCTGCCCTGGCGAGTCCCCCATGACCCGGCACCGGACCTTCTCGTTCGAGGGATGGATCGTCTCGGTTGTTCCCGAGGCCGAGGTTCATCAGGTTCGCTGGCCGCGGGAGGCAGAGGAACTCACCCTCTCGGCCGAACGTGAGGGAGGTACGGATCAGCTGCTGGACATCCTGGGTTCCTGGGCGCCGCGGGTTCCCGTCTCTCGCGCCGAGCTTCGCCGCGAGGTCGCGAAGGAGATCCTCGCCCACAGCGTCCTGCTACGCCAACCTCTGCGAGAGTCCGTGGTCTTCGGACAGCCGGAGCCCGTCGACCTTCGAGATCTCATCGCCCCCACGCCGCTGGGCTCGGACACCGCCGAGCCCACGCCCTCCCAGCGTGTGGTCGAGCCCGAACCGTGGGTCGAGATCGAGGTCGTTGACACTCGAGGTCGTGCCCTCTCCCACTTTCGCGCAACCCTCAACGCCGGAGGCGAAGCCAGAGCGACCGACCCGCAAGGCGGCGTCGTGCGGCACGACGAACTACCCGGCACGACCCCAGTCTCGGTGGCGTTGAATGCTGTTCCAGCCTCGTACAAAACGTGATCGCCCGCCCTTCCCGCTCAATCCGCCTTCGCGTGGTCCGCCAGCAACGTCTGCCACGAGGTCTTGATCCTCGCGTACTCCGCTGGGCATCCCACCGCTCGCTCCTTGGGCAGCCCATTCTTCCCGCCGCTGAGCACCGCCCGCTTCTTTGGAGCGGCGCCGTAGGCCATGCAAACGATGGAGTAGTAGCGCTGCTTCTCGAACGAGTGCTCGCCCCAGAAGTCGTTCGCGCTGTAGCCCTTGGCGTCGTTGAGCAAGAACGCTCGCGCCCCATCGAGGGCCATCTCGATCCCCGACCCACTCTCGATGAGGATCACGGCGGCGAGCTGGTCGACGGCGTCCTCTTCCTTGCCGGTGATCGGTAGCTTCAGTTGATCGACCAGGGCGTGGCCGAGCTCGTGGAAGAAGGCGAAGAAGACCGCGCCGGTGACCATGCGCTCGAGTTCCTTGCCCTTAGCGCGGCCCTTGAACAGCGACTCGAAGTGCTCGGCCAGCTCGTAGCAGATCACGACCCCCGGAGCTTTGGCCTCGTAGTAGGCGTCGATGCGTCCGCACTCGGACACGAGTACGGCGGCGTCTCGCGGCAGAGCGATGGTGTCGTTGATGCCATCGACCACCTTTGCGAACAGCTTGCTGCTGGACAGCTGGTCCTTGAAGCGTTTGAGATGAGCGGACTTTGGTTCCGCGAACGTGAGCTTGATGTCCCCGTTGTCGACCGCGGGCGCGGGGCCGGACGGGACGACTTTGGTCTTCACCTTCGGCTTCGGACATTCGGCAGGTTCCGCGGCGGGGCATTGTGGACACGTGCCGCCCGGGTCGCAGGCGAGCAGGCCCAGGCTCAGGAACACGGTCAGCAGCACGGGAGCAAAGCGGCGCACCGCTCGACCCTACCAGCGTTGCTCAGGGCGCGGCGCGTAGGGAGGCCGCGCTGGCCGCCTCGACGCCGCGAACGAACTTCGAGAGTTTCGGATAGTCGTGCGGCTCGACGACCCCCGTCTTGAGCGTGCTTCGCAGCTCGAAGGTGACAGCCGAGCCTCCGGGGCTGCCCTCGACCCGGCGCTCAAACGACCCGAAATCGCCGCCCAGCGAGACCGCCTCGGGCAGCTCGGCCAATCGTCCGTCTCTGACCTCGATGCGCACCGTGGCCTCATGTAGCGGCGCATAGGGAACGACCATGCCGGTCATGCGCTGCGGAAGAGCGACATAGGGCGCGCCCAGGTTGAGCGGCACGATGTCAGATCGGACCAGTAGCGCGCCATTCTGGACGACGCCCAAGGACGCGGTTGTCGCCTCGAACGAAAGGACGAGCGGAGCCTCCAGATCGTCGGCGCCCTGCACCTCGAGTTCCACCAGGTCGTTGCCACGCAGCCACGACAGCTCCGCTTGCTGGAACACCTCTTTGATCCGGTCCGCGTCGATCTCACGGAGCGCCTGTCGCCAGGCGATGGCTTCCCCACCGGTCAGCGTGATGCGACCCGTGACCCTCGCCTCCCCGGTCACGTCCGTGGAAATGTCCAGATCCCATCGCCGGACGTCCGCGAACTCGGGCGGAACGGGGGGAACCGTGACCGTCCCCGCTGCGTCTTCGGGCATGAGCGGGAGTCGAAGCGCCTGGCCACCTGCGTAGCCCGGGGGGAGGTATCCCAGCGGCATGACCTTGGAAGCGGTCATCACCATGACGGGGTCTTCACGCCCCTGCAGCGCCACCGCGAGCATCGGAGCATCGTAGTTCTCGACCATCGGGTGGCCGCCGGGCAGCGACTTGGGACCATGTCGGTTCCGGGCCAGCCAGACCTCATGCTCGACGCCGGCGAGCTCCAGCATCGAGGCCAGCAGCACCAACCGGTTGCCGCGACGGGTCGCGAACGTAGCGGTCGACGCCGACGAGAGGTCTCCCCCGTCGTCGATGTTTTCCACGACCCAGGTCCACAGGGCCCGAAGCTTCTCCGCGTCGGACTCTTTGCCTCGGACGAGCCGCCGCACGTGCGCACGCAGCTGCGGGTTGCTGCGCCGTCCATAGTAAACGCTCGCAGCCAGCGACCGCATCCAGCCGTCCACATCGACCTCGGTGTAGATCCGGACGTTGGGGACCTCCTCGAGGACGGAGCGGGTGCCGGGCTCGACGCCCAGGCGCGGCATTTGGTCCACCCCAAACTTGCTCAGACGCAGCGTCTGCCCGCCATGGGTCACCTCGCTGACCGTGGGCTCGGGTGGTGTGTTGCGCCGGTCGGTCTTGAGCTCGAGCGACGCCGGTGCCAGGACCCACAGCTCGCTGCGGTGGTACGGCACGTCGAACGACTGGAACCGGAACGTCGAGACGTCGACGTAGCCCGGTACGACGCCCGACGGCGGCTGCTCGATGACGTACTCGTACTCGACGAAGTCGCCGATCTCGAGGTGTCGCAGCGAGACGCCGTCCTTTCCAGGAACCAGCTCCGGCTCGAAGATGTGACCATCGGGCTTGATCGAGCGCAGTGTGAGCAGCTCGGCGCCCGGGGGCGTCTCCAGCTCGCCGTAGCGGTCGAGCGCCTCCTTGCTCAGCAAGTGCACCACGATGTGCACCACCTGCCGCAGACCACCGCCTTCGTAGACCCGCGCCACGCTTCGATCGAGCACCAAGGCCTCGGCCGCGCCTTCGTAGGTCACCCCCGACTTCTGGTAGGCCTCGAGCTTCTCCAGCCCATCGACGCGATACTCCAAGAGTTCGTCCTCCAGGCCGAGGTTGCTGCCCAGACGCCGCAGCCCGTTGCTGAACGGAATGAACTCCAGCGCGGTCGCGACCTTCTTGCGCGCACCGTCGAGGTCTCCTGCGGCGAGCGAGAGGTCGGCAAGCGCAATGTGGGTCGAGGCCCGCATCGGCACCAGCTCCGCAATGGTCTGGAGGTGCGCGCGTGCAGCCTTGACGTCGCCTCGAAGCGTCGCGAGATGAGCCAGGGATTCGAGCGTGTCGATGTCGTCCGGCTTGCGCCGCAGCGCCTCGCCCCACAGGGTCCCTGCCCCATCCCAGTCACCGCGGGTCTGCGCCAGCATGGCGCGGGTGTCCAGGCTTCCAGAGCACTGGCCGAGGGCTGCGGTCAGCGAATCCTCTCGTTTCACGTCCCGAAGGTCGCGAGCCTGTGCCCGCTCGTAGCGGAGCACAGCACAGTTGTCGGCATCGAGCGCCTTGGCGCGGTCGAGCGCCGCGCGAGCCAGGTGTTCCTCACCAGCGGCGCCGTGGATCTGGTGCCGCAGCAGCTCGCCCCGGGCCGTACGGAGCCGGTCCTTGGGCAGCGTGGCCAACATGGCGGAGGCCTCGGTGTCGTCCCCGCGCCGCAGCAGAAGCTGCAGGAGGCTACGCTGGGCAGACTCCAGCCTCGGGTCGGCTTCGATCGCCGATTCGAGCGCGGTCTGTTCCCGAGAGGTCGAACTCGTGCGGGGCCGGGTCGGGTCGTTGCGTTCGAACAACGCGCGCATGACCCATCCGAACGCGAAGGCCTCCGCGTCGTCGAGGCCGCTGAGATGCCGCTCCGCGATGTCGGTGTCGCCGTCGGCCAGCGCCGCATCCATCGCCAGATACGTGCGCAGCGGCGCGTAGATCGGCCCGGAGAGCGGACCATCTTCCCCGGTCGGCTTGGGCCACGAGGGGCGCCGAAGCTGGGGGTCGCCGCGCAGCCCGGCGCCTTCGGTCGTGCCGTCGGCGGTCGCCGCAATCGCGTTGCCCTGGCCGTCGGCCGCTCGCACCAGCACCCAGGCTCGGTCTCGCGGAATGGAGGTCGCCAGCTCCAGGACGTGGGCGCCTGGCTGAACGGGAACCGAGAACCGGCTGCGACGCGGCGCGTAGCGATCGGTTCGATCGGTTCGATGGATCAGCGTCCCGTCGAGCCACACCCGCATCGCCTCCTGGCCGCTGATGTCGAGCACGATGGTCTCGCTGTTGCTGCGGACGGTCGTCCGCAGGGTTCGGACGCCGGAGCGGGGCGTGGGGTTCCAGACCCGAACGACGCACGACAGCGGCACGACGGCCGCGCTCGGGTCAGCGACGAAGGCATCGGGATCGACGCCCTGCAGTTCGTAGTCACCCAGACGCCCTTCGAGCACGGATGCCTCCCACGCTTGCACGCAGCCCTGGTCCTCGAACAACCCCTCGTAGGGTTCGCCGAGGCGGCGCGCAATGGAGGCGCGAAGGCTGAGCAGCGGCTGGCGAACCGAGAACGGAAGCTTCCCCAGCGAGGGCTCGTGTTTGGTGAAGAACGCGGAGAAGCGGGCGTCATCGTCCGGCCGGTCACCGTGGCTGCGCTGCAGGGCACGGGCCGCGACCTGGGCGGCGGCGTCGACGAAGGCATCATCGTCGCTCAGCGCCTGTCCGAGGATCTGGTAGGCGATGTCCGCTTCGGTGTTCGCATCGTCGCGCCCCTGGGCGATGAGCAGCCGGGTCAAGCCCGCGCCGGGGTCCTTCTTCCCCACCAGCATGTCGAGATGCGCGACCGCCGAGTCCGGAGCGCCCAGCCAGATCCACTCGAGATGGGCGAGGTCCCGCCGCGCTTCCACGTCCTGCGGGTGGTCCTCCAGATGAGCCCGCAACGCAGCCGCAGCCGCTCCGGGGTCGGACGGGTCGAACGGCACTTCAGACGCGTCGGGTTTGCACGCGAGGGCAGCGGTGAGCAGCAGCCCCACCGTCAGGTGGGTGAGATGAGAAAATCGTCGAATCCAGGACATGGCGGATGGGGCCGGGCTATCGCGCGCGGACGACTTCGAAGTCTTGTTCGAGGGCAGCATCCACCCGGCGCAGGAACTTCCGAAGCTCCGGATAGTCCTTGGGCGAGATGCGCTGTTGGGGGAGCTCGATGCTGGTTCGGACCTCGGCACCGTCGTCGGTGGCCTGAACTTCGAGCGAGAACTTGCCGACGCCGGTGGAGAGCGAGGTCGGGGTCGGCATGGTGGAGAACCGGTAGCCGCTGGGGAGCCGATATCTCAGCGTGTGTGTCTCTTGCATCGGCACATCGAGCACCAACGGGTAGTTGCGGGTGGACTTGGGCGCGAGCGCGGATGTGAAGCCCGAGTCCCGCCCGGTGACCTTGAAGCGCAGGCTGTCGCCGGTCTTGGTCGCCCACTGCGGAACCTGGGCTTTGGCCCTCAGCTGCGCGGGTTTGGTGATGTCGTCGATCCCCGGCGCCGAGACGTCTTGCACGTCGACCCCGGGGAACGAACCGCCCAAGGCCCGAGTCATGCGCTCGAGCTGCTGCTCGGCGGACTGAAACTGGTAGCGGACCGAGCTGGCCGAGGCACCGCGCACCGTCACCGCGTGCTCGAGCGTCGCCGCGCCGGACGCCGTGAGGGTGACCTCCTGCTCGAGCGCTCGGACGTTGTCTTTCGCATCGCTGACCGGAATCGTTCGATACTGGGCGCCCTTGCCGTCTCGGACCACGAGCACGCTGGCCCCCTGATCGGAAGCAGGCAGCTCGCCGGGACCGGACCACTCCGCGGTGCCATCGAGGAACAGGTCGAAGGCCGGCACGTAGGTGATCGCGTGGTTGAACACCGCCAAGGAGGCCGGTTCCTTCGGCATGACGCCCTGGTCACGGGTCCGTACGAGGACCAGGTTGGCCTCGATCCCGACCTCTTCGAGCATGACCTTGAGCAGGCTCGCCTTGTCTTTGCAGTCGCCAAACCGGCGGCTGAAGATCTCGGTGGTTCGGTACGGCTTGTACCCGTGGATGCCGAACTCCAGCCCGACGTATCGCGTGTTTCGGACGACGTACGTGTAGATCGCATCGACCTTCTGCCGATCCGTCGCGTCTTCGGGCAACCCCGCCAAGGCTTCCTTCACCCCCGCCCGGATCGCATCGTCGACGACGAGCTGCTCTCGGACCAGGTCCCAGTACCAGTCGCCGACGTCGTTCCACGTCTCGTACGTGCTGGCGTGCAGGAAGTCCGCGATCTCGACCCACCCAGGCATGCCGCCCTCGGGGGTAATCGCTTGCACGTCGTTCTTGGTGTAGCGGTACAGCGTCGACGCGCCGTCGTCGGTGGACTTCTTCTTCACGCCGGGGCGGTTGAAGTAGATCGGTTTGTCCGAGGGCGCTTCGAGGATGTACTCGACCTTGCCGATCGGCGCGCTGCCCTGCAGCGGCATCAGGTCGCCGAAGTACTCGTCGAACATGTTCTTCGCGGCGACATCGCGGCGCAGGAACGCGACCTCGAGGGTGTCGCCCGGCCGCAGTCCGCCAAAGCCGACCCGAATCTGCCGTTGGTCGTAGTACATGCGGTAACCCGCGGAGGCGAGCGCGACCACGCTGACCTCGCCGAGTTCCTCGATCGTGCCGTCCTTGCGTCGGACCCGGGCCCGGCGGACCTCCACGATGCTCTCGGCAGGGTCGTAGCTGAGCCCCTGCACGGCCTGCGAGCGAACCCCTCGGTCGTCCAGGATGCGGATGACCCGGTGGTCGAGCCGTTCGGTGAGTCCGTTCGGCAGCACCTTGACCGCCATCCGATGGTGCAGGACCGCGGAGTCTTTGCCCTTCCAAGCCGCAGGGACCGCCGTCTTCTTCGCGATCGCGTCGAGGTCGAGCCCGTACCGGGTGAACAGGTCGCTGGGGGCCGTTGCGTCGAGCGAGGCGAGGAGGTCCCGAACATCGGGCTGTTGAGGCCTCAGGTCGAGGCTACGCCTCAGGCTGCCGGCTGCGGCTGCGAGATCGTCGTGGCGCATGAGCAGCCGACCGAGCGCGGCGTGCAGTTCCGCGTCGTGGGGTGCCAGCGCCAGCGCTTTGGCCCACGCGGTGCGAGCGGCGTGGATGTCCCCGCGAGACTCCTCCAGCTGGGCCACGGCGACATGGCGTTCGGGCAGGCCGGGCGTGGCGTCGGCGGCCTTGCGGGCCAACGCAACCGCGGCACCAGCTTCCCCGAGCTCGAGCAGCACTTCGATGCTGGCGCCGGCGAGATCCGAGGATGCGTTGGACGAGCCCAGGACTGCCAGGGCCTCCTTGGTGCGGCCCGCGGCATGAAGGCGGGAGGCGTACTCCAGCCGCAATCGCTGGGCGTGCGGATTGCGTTTGACCAACGCCGCCAGCCACTTGAGGGACCACCACCGAAAACCGGCGGTCGCGGCTTCGTCGACCATCGCCAACTCGACGACCGGATCGCCGGGTGCAACAGCATGCGCCTCTTCGAGGTTGGCGCGATACCGACTGTGCAGCCCCATCGACTGGTGACGCCAGCCCATCTCGAGCAGCATTTGGGCGAGCAGCGGCGCGCTGCCAGAGCCCTCGGCGCGCCCAAGCTCGATGCCCTTGCGCAGCGCGGTCAGGCTCTCCCCCGGGTCTCGCTCGACGAGCGCCCGAAGCCAGTGACTGCGTGCGGACGGGGCCTCCTCGGACACGCGCCTGGACAGCGTTACCGCGGTCTCGTCTTCACGGTCGAACGGATGCACGGAGCGGTAGAACTCGAGCAAAGCCATGCCTTCGCGCTTCGCCTTGCGTGCGGATGAGCCCTCTTCAAACCGGCCCTCGAGGGCCGAGCGCAACGATGCCGGCGTTTTTCCGGTGGGCCGAGCGCCGGCGCGCCGGGCCCAGTTGGCGGGGGCTTCGGCGGAGGCTCTGAGTCCGGAGATCGGCGATCCATCGGGCGCGCTCAGCCGCAGGAAGAACCCCCACGCCCCAGACTGGGCGCTGACTTTGACCAGCACTCGATTCCATCCCGCCTGCAGCCGCGCGGCGTGGGTCTCTTGAAGCGGATGCGCACCTCGGTAGGCGCTCTCGCCTCCGATCGAGTCCCCGTCCACCCAGATTTCGTACGGACCCCCGGTTCCCACATGAACGGCCGCGTCCTGGTCCTTGTCCACATGGACCCAGGCGGTCGCGTATCCGGTCACGTCCGTGTTGGGGCGGAGCCGATCGTCGAAACTGACGTACCCGCCTCGGGGCGCATCGGTGTAGTCGATCACCCGCCACGCCAGCGGTTCGCCAGCGAGTTTTCCGGTGAACGTTTGGGTGGACCCGAACGCATCGGTCTCGGGGGAGTAGACCGCGGTTTCGCCTTTGCGACCGCTGTTGTCGAAGGGCCCGACGATCTGCCAGCCCACGACGTAGCCCTCGTCGTGAAGCGCTCCGGCGGCGCCGACGAGATCGCCACGCGACTCCAGCACCCTGGCTTGGAGAAAGCGCGCGTAGGATCGGACCAGTGGGTGTCGGGTGCGAGCATCCGCGACCGAGGCGAGGACGCGCCGCAGCGCTTGCGGGTCGACATCGCCTTGGACTTCCGGCAGCAAACCCAGGAGTGGAACGATCGCCGCAGGGTCCTTGCCGCGGACTTTCTTCAAGGCGACAACCCGCCGGTCCAGCTCCAGATCCCAGCGGTTGGGCCCGAGGTCGACGTCTGCGGCGACTGGACCCGGGAGCGGTTTGGCCTCTGCGTCCGAGAGCAGCGGCGCGGAAACCAGAATCGCGGCAAGCCCGAGAGCGCGCGGAATGCTCCGATGACGGCGAAGGGTCACGCGGGCGAGTTTGGTACAAACGCAAACCCCGCGCCAAGCGAGTGTGGTGGCCTTTGTGACCCGGCGCGCGTCCAGGCCTGCTGCCCGCCGCCGGAGGATGCGGTAGCCTCCGCCGCTATGACGACGACGCCTACCGCTGGCGCGGATCCGGAGCTGACTGCAGTCATCCCCGTCTACAACGAGGTTGGCTCGCTCCCGCAGATGCACAAAGAGCTGACTGCGGGCCTCGCGCAGACCGGGCGTTCGTACGAGGTCATCTATATCAACGACGGAAGCAGCGACGGGACGACCGAGCTTCTGGACAAGATCGCGTCCGAGAACCCCGGCGTGGTCGGCGTGGTTCACTTCCGCCGCAACTTCGGAAAGTCCCCTGCCCTCAACGCCGGCTTCGAGTTGGCCCGCGGCGCCATCGTGCTCACGCTCGACGCCGACCTGCAGGACGACCCCGCGATGATTCCAGATTTCGTCGAGCGGATCGAAGCGGGCGCCGACCTCGTCTCGGGCTGGAAGCAGCGCCGCCACGATCCGCTGGGCAAGACGGCACCGTCGAAGTTGTTCAACGCCGTGGTGCGAAAGTTCAGTGGCGTGCAGCTCCGAGACTTCAACTGCGGATACAAGGCGTACCGCCGGGAGTGCATCCAGGAGCTCTCGGTCTACGGCGGATTTCACCGGTTCCTGCCTGTCCTTGCCGGACACCGCGGATTCCGGGTCGAGGAGTTGGTCGTCAACCACCGCGCCCGCGAGCACGGTGTGAGCAAGTATGGCGTCAAGCGGTTCTTCGACGGCATCCTGGACCTGCTGACGGTCCTGATGGTCACCCGCTACCGTACCCGTCCGGTGCACTTCTTCGGCATCCCGGGCATGATCAGCGGCTTCTTTGGGCTATCGATCCTCACCTACTTGACGATCGTCAAGCTCGCCGGCGGTGCGATCGGAACCCGCCCGCTCCTGCTGCTCGGCGTCTTGCTCACCCTCACTGCGATCCAGCTGATCGGTGTGGGCCTGGTCGGCGAGTTGCTGGTCCGCACGACGATCAAGTCATCGGAGGTGTTCTCCGTACGTCACACCTCGGGCTTCCTCTCTCGCCCGCAGTCGCTGAGCCCCTCGCTGCCGCCCACGCCGCGCGCGGACGCACTCGAGGCTGCCGATGCTGAAGACACGCCGGCCCCGCCCGCGGTCACGCCGACCCAAAGCCCCGCGAGCCCATGAAGTCCGTCGTCCAGCGGGTCCGAGAAGCCTCGGTCACCGTCGAGGGCGAGTGCGTCGGCTCGGTCGGCGCGGGCGTCTTGATCCTGCTCGGGGTCGAGCGGGGAGACACCGAACGGGATGCCACCGTCCTCGCGACGAAGATCGCTGGCCTGCGAATCTTCCCGGGCACACGGCCCATGGACCGGTCCCTGGGGGACATCGATGGCTCCGCGCTCGTCGTCTCGCAGTTCACCCTCGCGGGCTCCGTGCGGAAGGGCCGACGGCCCGGTTTCGATCGGGCTGAAGATCCCGCGCGAGCGGATCAGCTCTATGGGTTCTTCTGTGACGCGTTGCGGAAGGCGGGGATTCCGGTCGAGACAGGGCGCTTCGGTGCCCATATGGAGGTCGCGCTCGTGAACGATGGCCCGGTGACCCTGCTCATCGACTGTCGCGATGGCTCGATTTCTGGGTAAGCCCAGCTACACGAAAGACCTGTGACATGTCCGGTCATGTCTCCCAAAACTGCTCTTGGAGGGACAGAAACGGGTGCGCTCCGGGCGGAGAGCACGGTAGCGTTGGGTCCGCGGGTCTTCTCCGCGATGGAGGAACGACGATGAAGCGGGCATCGATTCGAATAGCAATAGTGGTGATGGCATGCGCAGGTCTTGCGGCCTGTGCAGAGACAGACGACGGGTTGGAGGGGCCGGACGCGGAGCTTCGCTCGGCCAACACCGACGACTTCTGGAATCTGCGGCCCAACAACCCTGGAAACGGCCCCGTTCAGCTGAATGATGAAGGCGGAATGACGCCGCCGGACATCATCATCTGGGACATCGACGGCGATGGAGAAGGCAGCGACGTCTTCGATCCCGCGGGGTCGATCGTGCTGTCCACGGTGGAGAACCAAGTTCTGGATGGGGACGGAAACGTGCAGTGCACCGCCTGGTACGAGGACGGGCTCTACAAGCTGCGTGAAGGCCTCGATGGAGCCGTGGTCTACACCGCGACGCGTGGCCGCTACGTCTTCGCCGGCGATGTCCAATCCCTCCCTCAGTCCGGCACCTCCGCCTGGCAGGACCTCGTCTACTCCCAGCTCGAGTATGAGTTCTACGGCAAGAGCATCTATGACGGGCCGCGGTGGCAAGGCGACCTTGCCGGCACGAGCTCCGAGAAACTCCACCGCGCCAGCCCCATGCGAAAGCTCCTGATCGCATCGCTGTATGGCGGTGCGTGCGGAAGCCCCGGGGTGCCCGAGACCACCCCTCCCGGTCCGCAGAACTAGGCCGCAGCAGGCTGGCCTCGTTGGGGAGCGTTGGGGAGCCCGTGGGAACGGGCGCCTCAGCGGGCTGCTTCGATACTTGAGAGGAGGTCGGTGGCGACCCCTCGCATACTCTCGCCTTCGGCCGCTGCGACGCTTCGCCGCGCAGCGTCGAGGGCTAGCTTGTGCTCTCCCCGTCGCTTGTAGACCCGCGCGAGTTCGGTGAGCGCGTGGCTGAAGTCGTCGTTGCGCTCTCCCCGAGCTTCGCGGATCGCCTCCGCCGCCTGTTTGCAGTGTTCAAGGGCTGCATCGAGTTCGCCAAGCTCGAGTTCGGCGAGGCAGAGCACGATGCCCGCCTTCCCCGCCCGCTGCCGGTCGGCTTTCGACGTGCCCGAGAACAGCCCGAGCGCTTCCGCAGCCGCCTCGGCCGCGAGACTGGGTGATCCGTTGTCCTGGTGGAGCTTCGCGATCTGGAACAGCGTGCTGGCCAGTCGCGAAGCGCTCTGCGTCTTTCGGTAGATCGCCGCTGCGCGGCGGTAGTCCCCCAGCGCGGCCTCTGTCTCTTCGGTCAGCACCCTCAGACGACCTTGCGTGGACCACAGGTCCGCGACCTTGGCGTGGTGAGCCCCAAACACAGCCCGCCGAATCGTCATCGCGCGACCGATCAGTTCGATGGCCTCCGGGAGCCCGGTGGGTCGCGACGCGAGGACGTTGGCCAGGTTTTGCGCAACGCTCGCGACGTTGGGGTGCAGCCGGCCCTGGTTGGCCTGCCGGAGATCGAGAGCCCGGCGGAGGTACGCCTCGGCCTCGACCGGTTCGCCTTGCTGGGCCAACGCGACCCCGAGGTTGGCCAGGATGGGAGCGAACCGAACGTCCCGCGGGGGATAGGCCTTCTCCGCGGCATCGAGCGCGACTCGGAGCTGCTCGATGCCCTCAGCGTCTTCTCGAGCCGACATCGCGCTGGCACCCAGCTGCTGGGCAAGCTCAGCTTGCAAGTCGGACGGGTTGCCGGCCCGAGCGATCGCAGAGTGTGCCCCGACCGCGATTCCCAGAGCACGCTCTCGATTGTGCAGGTACACGCCTTGCACCCGCACGTGGGACGTCAGCGCCTTCGCCTCCAGCACCGGGTCGTCCGCGGTCGCGGCCGATTGGGCCGCCGCTTCGAAGCGTGCCTGGGCCAGTTCTGCATCGCCCACGCGCTGCGCAACGAGCCCGTGGATGTACAGGGCCCGGGCGTGGGTGGGCTCGTGCTGGGTACCGGTGGACAAGGACAGTGCCTCCTGGGCGGCATCCTGCGCGACGGCGTAACGCCCCGCTCGGAGGAGCGCCTCGGCGTCGTCGATTCGAGCCTGTGCTGCGAGGACCTCACTGCGCGTCGTCGGGTCATCGGGCAGTCGGTTGGACGCAGCGGGCTCCGCGTTGACGCATGAGCCCGGACCGGTCAGCGACGACACCGCTTGCACCGCGCGCTCCACCACATCGGAATCGGCGTCCGCCAGCACGTCTACGAGCGCTCTCAGCTCGCCCTGTCGTTGATCGAGGCAGCGCATCCGAACATCGAGCGTGCTCTCCGACTGTTCGCCGTGAACCCACGTGGCCTCGCAGACCTGGGTGCGAGCCTGCGCCCAGTTGTCCGCGTACGCATCGATGTCTTCGAGGACCCGATCTGCGGTGTACGCGGCGTAGGCGGTTGCGGTGTCCCGTAGCGACGCATCCACGACGGCCCGCCGCTGCGGGTCCCAGACCCCGTCGAGCCGAGCTCGCGCGCCGCGGCAGAGTTCGTCGTCGGGGGTCAGCGCCATGACCCCCGCTGCCCCTGCCCCTCCGATGAGGAGCGTCCCGGCGGTCCACACCAGGATCTTTCGCAGCCGGAGCACAGGGTCGGCCCGCAGTGCAGCGAGCAACGCCTCCATCGTGGGGTAGCGGTCACCAGGTTGAGGCGCGAAGGCCCGCTTCAGCGCCCGAAACACCCACGAGGGCACCTCCGCTTCGCTTGGAGGATCGATCACGCGGCCCCGAGCGGCGTCTCGGCTGTGGGATTCGCTGCGAAACGGCAGCCGTCCGTACAGGGCCTCGTACAGCGCCACGGCGAAGCTGAACTGGTCTGTCGCCGGCCCCGTCGTACGTCCCCGTCGCTGCTCGGGGGCCATGTACGCGGGCGTGCCGACGATGCGGCCCGCCATGGTCAGCTTCATGTCGCCGGTCGACTGCACGACCTGCATGATGTCTTCGCCCGAACCAGGCTCGCTGCGGGCGTCGTCGGAGTCGGTGCTCAGCGGCCCGGTCTCCGACTTCGCCAGCCCGAAGTCCAACACCTTGACCCGGCCATCTTCACCGATCAAAACGTTGGCGGGCTTGAAGTCGCGGTGCGTGATGTTGGCTTGGTGTGCAGCGGCCAGGCCGGTGCCCGCTTGCTCGAACACGCCGAGAATCTCCCTCCAGTGCGGGGTCTCGGCGAACAGCCACTGGGTGATCGTCCGGCCGCGGACGAACTCCATCGCCATGTAGATGCGTCCGTCTTCAGTGGTATCGACGTCGTGGACGGTGACGATATTGGGATGCGAAAGCTTGGCGAGTGCCTGGGCTTCGCGGACCAAACGAGCCCGCCCCGTGGAGCTTCTCGACGAGGTCCGTCCCACGCGTCGCCGCAGCAGCTTGAGCGCGACCTTCCGGTCGAGCTTGGGGTCGTACGCCGTGCACACGACACCCATGCCGCCCATGCCGAGAACGTCGAGCACGACGTAGCGGCCCACCTTGCTGGGGGCTCCACTGGGTCCACTCTCGGGCAGGATTCGAGGCTGCGCCGCATCGCCGGCTTCGGTCGGCGCGCCCTGAGACGGCGCGGGGTAGACACGCGTCGGATGGACGGGGTCTGGAAACTCCGCCTCGATCTCCGCGCTTCCCGACCCCGCCAACACGACGATCTTGCCCGGCCAGGCGCTGGCGTTCAACTCCCGATCAGAAACCAACTCTGCGCATGACAAATCGGGGCATCAGCCGGATCACCCACATCACCCACGCCCAGATCGCGGGCGCGTAGATCTGCGGTCGCTTTCGATCGATCGCGCCAAGAACACGGGAGGCCACGGCCCCCGGCTCGCCGGCGAACGGTGGGGGCTTGAGCCCCTCGGTCATTCCTGTACGAACGAACCCGGGCTTGACGCAGATCGTGACGAGACCGGCGTCGCGATAACGATGGTCCAGCCCTTCGAGATAGGCCGACAACCCAGCCTTGCTGGCTCCGTAGAGCACGACAGGCTTGCGGCCGCGATCGCCGGCCACGGACGAGAACACGCAGAGCACCCCACCCCCGCGCTCCATCATCCGCGTCCGCGCGGCCTCGCAGAACAGGATCGTGTGGGCGAAATTGACCGTAAGCAAGGCCCGCAACCGGACGGTGTCGGCTTCGAGCTGCTCCTGCGTTCCGAACATCCCGGCGGTTACGATCACCGTGTCGAAACCGCCCAGCGCTTCGTCCGCCGCGTCGAGTGCCGCCGCGAAAGAGTCGGGGTCCTCGAGGTCGCACAGCGCATGCCCCACGGTTTTGGAGTCGGGGCTGCGGGCCGCGCAGTCCGAGGCGGAGCGCTGCAGGTCCGCTTCGTTGCGGCCCAGCAGGAACACCGCATCCCCGCGCCCCGCAGATTGTCGGGCGAGCGCGCGCCCCATGCCCTTCGTGCCTCCGAGGATGACGGCCTTCATCGGCGCGGAGCATACGGCAGTGCAGGCCGTCAGCCCACCGGGTCGCCGAAGATGCGAACCGACTGCGCGCTGCGGAAGCGAAGCTTGGGATCCCAGCGCTTGCGAACCTCCATGAACGCCTCCAGGCGCGGCTCCATGGCGGCGAAGTGCTCCGGCCGGGTGTAGTTGTCCTTGGTCAGGTAGATCCGGCCACCGTCGTCGATCACGTGCTCGTTGAGCTTGTCGACGAGCTGTTGGGTGTCGTCGCGGACCGGGATGTCCAGCGCGATCGAGATGCCGTCCATCGGGAAGGACAGCAGCCCCCTGCCCTCGGCTCCGCAGTCCTTGATGACGCACAGGAACGATGCGCCGCCGAGGGTGCTGAGCAGCTCGAGGAACCGCCGCGCCGCCTGGGGCCCCGCCGACTTGGGAAGCACACACTGATACTGCGTGAAGCCCTTGGGCCCGTAGATTCGGTTCCAATCGAGGATCGCGTCCAGCGGCCAGAAGAACGCCTCCGGGTGCGTGATGCCCGACGCCTGCTTGCGCAAGTGCTTGCGATAGAACGCCTCGTTGAACAGCTTGACGCTCAGCGGGTTGAGGGCGAACTGGGGGAAGACAAAGGGCACGCCCGGTCGTTTCTTGGGCTCGGGGAACGACTCCGGCGCTTCTTGTGGCGTCGCCCAGCGTCCGCGCATCAGGATGCCGCGGCCGAGATTGTCTCCGGAGGACAGGCAATCGATCCAGCCCATCGTCATCGGCCACTGCTCCGCTGCTTGGGCGAGCCCCGTCATGTAGGCGTCGATGTTGGGGACCCGCTCACTCTCCATGTAGATCCACGGCGAGGGGACCTTCACCATGGTGAACTCGACCTCCAGGATGTGGCCGGTCAGGCCCATGCCGCCAACGGTCGCCCAGAACAGATCGGAGTGAACTTCGGGGGTGCACTCGACGATGCTCCCGTCCGCCACGCGCATCTTGAGCGCCGTGACATGCTCGCCAAACGTGCCCGCGCAGTGGTGGTTCTTGCCGTGAACGTCGGAGGCCACCATGCCGCCCAGCGTGACGAACGTGGTGCCGGGGGTCACCGGGACGAAGTAGCCCCGCGGAAAGAACACCCGCAGCAGCTCGCGCAACGACAGCCCGGCCTCCGCGCGCAACGAGAGGGTCTGCGGGTCAAAGGAGAGCACCCGATCGGCCAGCGTGGTCCCGGCCACGTCGCTGACCCCCGGAGGCGGAAGCGAAGAGTCGCCGTACGATCGTCCCAGCCCTCGGCACAACACCGCATCGCGGGTGAGGCGTTCGAGGTTTTCGTCGCGGACCTCCCGACCTGGCTGCATGACCCGGCCCCATCCGCCGATCTCTCCGACATCGGTGCGATCGGGTGCAGGCTCTGCGATCGCCGATTCGCGCTTGGCGAGGGCTTTGGGCGGCACGGACGGGGTGTCCATCGAGGCGGAGCCTAGCACCGGGGCTTGGCCTCCGCCCCGGGGGTGCGCTCGAACGGTCGCGATGGCACCGCGGATGGTCGAGGCCTCGAAGCGAGTCGCCGCGTGCCGGGCACCGCAGCGCCCTGGGCAGGATCGCGCGGGCAACAGCCTGGCGGGACTCTTGGTGTCTACCGATGGGGAAGCTCTGCCGCGGCTGCGTCCAGCCCCTGCCCGGTCGTCGCAGGTTGTGCCGCCGCCTGCAGACTCGACGGGGCCTCGGCGACCCGCGCAGCATTCGTGAAGGCGCCGATCGCCGCCGAGATGAACACGAGACTCCACGCCAACACTCCTGCCCGCATGTGGACCCAACGGCGGGCGTTTTGTTCGCTTTCACCCGCGGTCACAAACTGTGAGCGAATCCACATCCGAGCAGGCTCGTCTTCGGGAACGAT
>CAJXVA010000092.1 GCA_913061055.1 uncultured Pseudomonadota bacterium | reverse complement strand
ACGAGATGTAGAGAGGTCTCGTGGGCTCGGAGATGTGTATAAGAGACAGGGGCTTCTCGTAGTGGCGACGACGCTTGATCTCCCGAAGGACGCCTTCGCTCGCCAGGAGGCGACGAAGCTTGCGGATGGCACGCTCGACACCACGGTCGTCGACCTTCACTTCGAGGGGGCGACCCTGCACGGGCTCGTACTGGGCTTGAATGTCCGTGCCGACCTCGGTCTCGGCGGCTTCGGCGGGTTGCTCTTGCGGCGTCGTCATGATGAGAGGCCGGCACATATAGGAGGGGATGCGGCGCCGGTCAAGGGGCCCCCGCCGGCTTCTGGCCTGATTCAGGCGTGGGCTCCGCCCAGAGCGGCCGTCGATCCGCCGTCGACGACCAGCGTATGGCCGCTGACGTGGGATGCGCGCGCGAGGAAACACACCGCTTGGGCGACATCTTCGGGGCTGCCGATCTGCCCTCGGGGGATGCGGGCGAGCAATCGAGCCCGGGCTTCGGAGCCTTCGGGCGCTCTGCCGTCCGCGGGCCAGGCCACCGTGCCGGGCGCCACTGCATTGACGCGCAGTGGCGCGAGCTCGGCGGCGAGGCCGGCGGTGGCGGTCTCGAGGGCGGATTTGGAAATGCTGTGGTCGAGCAGGCCGGCCCAGGGGTTGCGGGCACCGAGGTCGACGATGTTGACGACCGAGGCGGCCGGCGCGTTGCGGAGGGCGGGCAGGCAGGAACGGACGAGGGAGAGGGGCGCGACGAGGTTGAGCTCCAGGACCCGGCGGAGGTCGTCGTCGCTTCGATCGACAAAGGCGCCGCGCTCGAAGGAGGCCGCGTTGTTGACCAGGAGATCGAGGCGCGGCCCGATGACCGAAGCGAGTCTGGCCCGGGCGTTCGCATCGAGGAGATCCGCGGAACAGACGCCGGCGATCCCATCGGGGTGCTCGGTAGCGAGCGCTTTGGCCTCCGCCTGCGAGTGGTGACAGTGCACCCAGACCCGGTAGCCGGACTCGATCAGCGCCAAGACGATGCCGCGGCCCACCCGAACGGCGCCGCCGGTGACCAGCGCGAGGGGGCTCTGAGACATCGCCGCATGATACGGCGGCGACGCTCGATTGACACCACGGCCCGGGTGCGCCAGCGTCGAAAGCTGCGTGTCGGGCTCCAAACACAGACTGTCGCTCGGCGACATGACGGACGGTGCCGGCTGCACGCCGCGAACGGTTCGATACTACGAGCGTCAGGGGCTGCTCACCGCGGAGCGAACGGCGGGCGGACATCGACAGTTTGCGCCGCCGGAACTGGAGCGTCTCGAGTTCGTCATCGCCCTTCGCGAGGCCGGGTGGTCGCTCGAAGACGTGACCGCGCTTCTCCAGATGCGCGACTCGGCGGCCAGCGATGGGGACGCCACCGCGTCCCTGCGGACGCTCCTCGATAAACAGATCGACGCGCTGCATCGGAAGCTCGAACTCCTGCAGCGGTTGCGGGACGAGTTTGGGGAGACCGCTGAGCTGCTGTCGATCTGCGGGACGTGCACGGCGGTGCAGCTGCGGGTCTCGTGCGAGGGATGCGACCGCCTGCCAGAACTCGGCTCGTTGCCCCGCCCGTTCCGTCAGATCTGGCGCACCCGAGAACTCGGCCGCGGCGCGCCGCTGTTTGAAGACAGCCTCGCGGACGACTGACGGCACGCGCGGGCGTGGTATGAGCGAGCGATGGCCGAGGACGTCGACGCCGCCCTACAGGGAGCCGTGCGTGCACTGATCGATGCGTGCGATCTGGATGCGACCCACAAGGACTTGGACGGCACGCCGGCTCGGGTTTCGAAGCTGTGGCAGTCGTCCTTCCTCAATGGCTACTCGATGGACCCCGCCGAGATCCTCGGCGACCTCGTGCAAGGGGAGGCCCCGACCGAGCTCGTGGTGGTCCGCGATATTCCCTTTCATGGCATGTGCCCGCATCACCTGCTGCCCTACCTCGGCACGGCAACCGTCGCGTATCTCCCCGGGGAGGGCCTCCTGGGCTTCGGCCGGCTTGCGGATCTCGTTCGCTGCTTCACGGCTCGGCTCACCCTCCAAGAGCGCGCGTGCAACGACGTCGTCTCTGCTCTGATGGCGCACGTCGGCGCGCGTGGGGCCGGTTGCGTCATGAAGGGCGAGCACATGTGTCTGCGGATTCCCGAGCAGCGGCACAGCACGTCGGTTGTGACGTCGTCGTTCCGCGGTGAGCTGCGCGAGCGGGTTGCGCTTCAGGACGGTCTGTTCGCATGACCTCCAAGGCGCTGTACGTGCTGCGCCACGGAGAGCCCGAAGATCGGACGATCTTCTATGGGCAACTCGACGTGGGTCTCTCCGAGCGCGGGCACGGGCATGTGAAGGCGCAGGCCGACTTCTTCGCCGGCCGGCCGCTGGGGACGATTGTCAGCAGCGACCTGACCCGCTGCACGACCGGAGCGGCTGCGATCGCGGCCAAGCAGGGTCTGTCGGTGCGGACCGACACCGCGCTGCGTGAGATGCACGTGGGTGTGTTGGAGGGCGTCCCGATCGCCGACGCCTTGCAACGCATGCCTGAGCTGGCCGGCCGTTCCTACGCCGACATGCTCGACTTCGCGTTTCCCGAAGGCGGCGAGAGCGTCCGAGAGGTCGCCGCCCGGGCGCTGCCTGCGGTCGAGGCGGTGGTGCGCGAGGGCTTCTCCCGGGATGGAGACATCGTGCTCTATGTGCACAACACGGTGGCCCGGCTCGTCCTCGCGGCGGCGGCGGGACTCGGGCCGCAGGGCTACGTGCGCTTCGAGCAACGCTATGGCGCAGTCAACCGCCTGCGCGTCGAGGCGGGGGACGAATCTGTGTGGGCGCGCAGCGCTGTCGTGTACAGCAATCGCGCGGTATGACCCCGCTGTGAGGCCGAGGACGGGCGTTGTGGTGGTGGGCGCTCGCACCGGGGCCGTTTCGATCTAGGCTGTGCTTGGGATGCTGGATGACGATGAAGGCCTCGGGGCCGAGCTGCTGAGCGCAGTACCGATTTTCCCGCTCCCCAACGCAGTGCTCCTGCCTGGGATGGTGCTGCCGCTCAACGTGTTCGAGCCGCGCTATCTCGAGCTCGTCGACCACGCGCTGGAAGGCAGCCAGTACATTGGGGTGCCGCTGCTTCGACCCGGCTACGAAGACGACTACGACGCTCGGCCCGAGATTGAGGCCGTCTTCGGTGTCGGCCGGCTGACCTCGCACCAGCAGCTGCCCGACGGCCGCCGGTTCATTCGGCTCGCGGGGGCTCGGCGTCTGCGGCGGGTTCGGGAGCTGCCGCCCGATCAGAGCTTTCGGCTGGTTGAATGCGAGCTCCTCGAAGAGGGCATGCCGGGGCAGGGGTCCGGGCTCGACGTCCTCAAGGCGCAGCTCGAGCGCATCTCTGCCACGCTTCGGCCCGACGATGCACAGCTGGTCGACTCGGTGCTGCGCATTCCAGACCCGCGGGTGCTCTCGTATGCGGTCGCGGCCATCCTTCCCACACTCGGACTCACATCCTCGAGCGCATCGAGTCAGCACTCCAGCATGTTGACGATGCAACAGGCCACCCTCGACTCCGCCGATGCCGACGCGCGCGTCGAGGTGCTCAGCGAGTTTGCGGCCGAGCTGTGTGCACGCTTGCTCGACGACGGCCGCATTCCCAAGGCCCTGCTGAACTGAGCCGTTCCCGATTGGTCCCGATTCGCGTTGGCTCCGGCCCCAGCGGTGTGCGACGGTTTGGGCATGGCTTCTCTTCGCGCGGGTTCGTTCGGCGTCCTTACGTTGTCGGGTGTGTTGCTTCTCGGCTGTGGTGACGACACCAGCCGCCCAGGTTTGGACACGGACACGGATGGTGTCGGCACGACCTCGGTGGAGCTGACCGGGTCCACCACCGTGGCCGGGTCTTCGAGCACCGGGGATCCGAGCACCGCGACCGACCCCTCGACGTCGAGTACCACCGAGCCTGCGGATGGGAGCACGAGCACCGGGGCTTCCGTCGACCAGCCGCCGACGATCACCCTGACGGTCGCCGGGCAGGCCCGTCCTGAGACGCTCGCGGGGGCGGACCTGGTTCCGCTCGAAGCTGACGCGAGCGACGACGTGGCGATCGATCGCGTGGAGTTCTACCGGGATGGCGAACTGCTCTCCACCGACGAGGAGGCGCCCTACGCGGCTGAGGTTCTGCTCACCAGCCTCGACAACGCATCCATCGAGTTTCACGCGGTGGCCTACGACGACGCTGACCAGTCCACAGACAGCGAGACGGTGTCGCTCGAGGTCAACGTCATCGGCGCGAACATCGTGCATGTGGCCACCGACCTCCTCGCGGCGGGCGGCTTGGCGTACGCGCCCGGCGGCGGTGTGCAGCTTGGGGAGGACGGCAGCGTGTACGTGGCCACCTCGACGCTCGACGAGACGGAGAACGCCTTTGGTCTTCGCGCCGCGCGGGTCTCACCGGATCTCTCCACCCTCGACTGGGAGGTGCGCGTCCCCGCGGTCGCCACGCCAGACGGAGACGAGATCCTCGTCACCGGTGAGCCCTTGTTGATCGAGGCGGCAGACCGTCTGCTGATCGCCGGAACCAGCATCACCTCGGTCGGCGGAGCATTCGAGGCGACCGTCGTCAGTGTGGCGCTCGATGGAAGCTCGGCCACGGTGCCGTACAGCGAGCTCGGGGACGACGAGAACTCGTTCAACATCCCCGGGCTCGTCGCCGGTCCGGACAACGACATCATCCTGCACGGCCCCGGCGACACGCTCAGCCGGATCTCCGCCGGGCTTCCGGTTTGGCAGGTCCCCACAGTCGCTTGGAACGTCTCCGACCTGGGAGCGACGCACATGTCCTCGGACGCCGGTGGCGACATCCTGCTCGACGCACTCACGTGCACCGGGGATCCGTGCACATGGACGGTTCACAAGATCGCGGCCGCGGACGGGGCCGAGGCTTGGCAGACCTCACTGCCGGTCGAGGTCGACCTGTCGGACTTCCACGTGGGCGCTTCGGTCACGGCGCCCAATGGCGACGTCGTGCTCGGGTACGGTCAGTCGGCCGCTGCAGGAGGCGACATCCAGCTCGTGCGGTGGGACGCCGATGGCAATCCGCTGGGGACGCTGACGGTGGACTCGGGCGATGCTGCGCTGACCGTCTCGGACATCGAGTTTGATGCTCAGGGGCAGCTCGTGCTGTTCGGGTCGCGGGTCGAGGACGACGGCGCAGATGCAAACTTGCTGCGTGTGTCCCCGGAGGGCACGGTCCTTTGGTCTCGGTCGTTCGGCTTCGGGACCGAGCGCGATCTCAGCTTGGCGTTCACCCTGGATACGCGCGGCCGGGTTGTGGTCGCTGGCCTCGCCGACCCCCAAGTCGGCTTCGTGGTCTTCGCCGCGTCGCTATGGCTTGCGACCGTCGACCTGTAGGGGCTCCGGCGAGGCCGCGCGTCAGGCTTCTGCTTCGGCCTGTTCCGATGCGTGGAAGCGTTTCATCTTGCGCTTGATCATCTCTTTTTTGACCATGCCCACCATGTCGATCAGGAGTTGACCGGTGAGGTGATCGAACTCGTGCTGAAGCGCGCGACCCAGCAGGCCCTCACCTTCGATGGTGAAGGTCTCACCCTCGAGGTTCGTGGCTTCGACTTTGGCCCAGCGTGGGCGCTTCACGTCGACAAACACGTTGGGGAAGCTGAGGCATCCCTCTTCGGCGACGGCGAGACCCTTGCCGCTCTCCACGATCTTGGGGTTGATGCAGACGACGGGCGGGCTGTCGTCATCACCGCCACCGACTCGGCCGTCGATGAGGAAGATACGCTCGAGGCGGCCCACCTGAATCGCTGCGATTCCCGCGCCATTGAGCGCGTACATGGTGTCGGTCATGTCGCGGACGAGCTCTTGGATGCTGTCATCGACCGACTCCACTTCGAAGGTGGGCTCGCGGAGACGGGGATCGGGATATTTGACGACGTCGAGTACGGCCATGAGCTACGCGTCCGGTGCGTTTCAGGGGCAAACCTGACGTAAAGGTAGCTTGGCGGTCAAGCGGGTGCTAGACGCGACCTTCCCATGACCGCCATCGACGCCGAGAAGATCCGTGCCGCACTCGCCTCGATCAAGGATCCTGCGACGGGCCACGGGATCGTCGCCACGGGCCAGTTGTCCGAGGTGAACGTTGCAGACGACGCCTCGGTGTCGCTCCGCGTGGACCTCGTCTCGCCGGGATTCCCGCTGCGAGAGGGCCTCGAGACCTCGATCCGGGACGCGCTGGCGCCGCTGGAGCTGCCGAGCCTGGAGCTGTCCTGGGGACTCAAGGTCCCCCACAAGCCGGCGCGCGCGGACCTCAACCGGTTGCCCACCGTCAAGAACGTGATCGCCGTCGCGGCCGGAAAAGGCGGCGTGGGGAAGAGCACGCTCAGCGTCAACACGGCGATGGCGCTGCGCGCCTTGGGGGCGAAGGTCGGGCTGCTCGACGCCGATATCTACGGGCCTTCGGTCCCGAAGATGTTGGGGGCCGCCGATCGTGAGGCGGGGACGGCCGAAGGAGGCAGCGGAATCTCCCCGGCGCTGTATCGAGGGATGCCGGTGATGAGCGTCGACTACTTCGTCGAGCCCGGCAAAGCGGTCATCTGGCGTGGCCCGATGATCCACAAGCTGCTCACGCAGTTCCTCGAAGACGTGCAGTGGGGCGAGCTCGACTACCTCATCGTCGACCTTCCGCCGGGTACCGGCGACGCCCAGCTCTCGCTGGCTCAGCTCGTGCCGATCACCGCATCGTTGATCGTGACCACCCCGCAAGAGGTTGCGCTCATCGACGTGCGCAAGGCGGTCAACATGTTCAAGAAGCTCGAGGTTCCGGTCATCGGGGTTGTCGAGAACATGTCGTACTACCGGTGCCCGTCGTGCGGACACCATGACGAGATCTTCGGGGTGGGTGGCGGCAACCGCCTGGCGGAGGAGTTCGACGTCGCGGTGTTGGGCAAGGTGCCCATCAATCCCGCGGTCGCTTTTGGCGGCGAGTCGGGCAAGCCCATCGTGGAGACCGCGCCGGACGGCGAACTCGCGAAGGCGCTCACCGCCATTGCGGCACAGGCGGCCATGGAGACCAGCAAGCTCTCCGCGACCGGACCCAAGCGGTCCAGCCTCCTGCGGACTGTCGATTAGGGCGCGTCTGCGGGCTGTTTTGCGCCCCTGGCTCCAGCGTCGGGAGCCGCATCGATTGCCGGTGGCGTACCATGGGCTCGATGTGTCGGTCGGCGCTCGTGCGTCCGATCGCTCTCCCCTGATTCGATGACCTCCGAGCCGTATCTCCGCGTCCGCCTTGTCGCTCCGCTTCTGGGGCTGCTCGTGGCCGCAGCGTGTGGTGAGGACAGCCGGCCGCCTCGTCTCGAGACGATCGACGATCAGGTGGCGGCGGTGGGCACCGAGTTGGTCATCACGCTTCGGGCGACTGACCCCGACGGGGATGACCTCAGCTACGACTTCACCGCCGACCTCGACGACCTCGACGCGCGGGCGAGCATCTCCGAGCGCCCCGATGGCACGGCCGTATTCCGGTTCACCCCGCTGGGCGCCGACGTGGGGGTGTGGCCCTTCGACTTCACGGCCAGCGACGGCACGCACGCCGACACCGTCACCGCCACCGTCGACATCCGGACCGCGCTCGAGGGCACCGCGCCCTTGTTCCGCGAACCGCTGGGATCGGGAACGACGCTCGATCTCGGAACCGCCGATTGCCTCGACCTCGGGGTCGTCATCGAGGACCAGGACGATGCCGCGGTCACCATCGGGCAGGCTGAGCCGCTCATCACCGATGCGGTGCTCCAGCAGGACACCGGACTCACCGCCCGCTGGCAGTGGTGCCCGAGCAAAGAACAGCTCGCCGAGGACCGTTTCCCGCTGACGCTGTTCGCCGACGACGGTGACCACGAGCCCGTCCTGAAGAACTACCTGATCGTGCTTCGGCCCGGAGACAACGCTCAGTGCCCCGGCAAGGGTCCGGCGATCGAGCACGAGCCGGCCGACCTCTCGACGCTTCTCGATCTGCAGATCAGCGCCGAAGTCAGTGATGACCTGGGCCTCAAGGGTCCGCCGCTGCTGTACTACAGCCTCGAGGAGCCCAAAGAGCCCATCGACTTCAGCGAACTCTCGCTCGTTGAGATGGAGCTGCAAAGCGGGGACCTGCAGCTGGGAATCTGGACCGCGACTGTCCCCAACCCTGTCGCAGGAGAACCGGAGGGGACGACCGCAAACCTCTTCTACTTGCTCTCTGCGGTCGATGACGACGACGCCGAAGGCGAGTGCGACCACCTCACCGACCTGCCCGACACTGGGACGTTTGCGATCGAGGTCCACAACCCCGGCGGCACCGGGGGCGCGGGGGTCTGCGAGCCGTGCAGTGCCGACGTCCAGTGTGGCGGCGATGCCGACCTTTGCGTCGTGGTGGGCGAGCGCGGCGCAATGCACTGCACCGAGGCGTGTGGCGGCGGGTGTGCCGATGGGTTCTCGTGCGTCCAGGTGATGTCGGCGGGCGGCACCATGGCCGAGCAGTGTGTACCTCCGGCGTGCAGCGACGAGCCCCCGCCCGAGTGCACCGACGACGACTCCGAACCGAACGACACCCGGGCACAAGCTGCATCGCAACCCGCCTTGGAGGTTGAGGCGTCGGGCGACTACACCTACTGCGAAGGGGACGAGGACTGGTTCCGGATGACGGTCACCGAAGACGGGACCCTCGGGGTGCTGATCGCCGGCGGATCCGGGGGCGCGAACCTCGACCTGGGCGTGTATGACGTGAGCGGCGGCGAGGTGGAGACGGCACAGACGGGTAGCAGCGATGAGGTGCTGGAGCTCTGTCTGTCACCAGGGTCGTACTACGCGCGGGTGTTTTCTTCGGGGGATGGCAACCGCGACTACGAGTTGCTGTACACATTCGACGCTGAGAACTGTGCGGGCATCTGCCAAGACGACAGCCTCGAGGACGACGACGGCACGGGCAGCGCGACCGATGTGTCCGCGCCGTTCGTCTCCAACGACCGTGAGATTTGCTCGGGCGACGCCGACTACCACGCCGTCGATCTGTCCACAGGGGACACGCTGGTCGCCGACCTCACGTTTGTGCACGCCAGCGGAGATCTCGATTTTCACTTCCACGACACCGACGGCACCGACCTGACCCCGTGCACCCCGGATGCCCCGGGGCTGTGCAGCACCACCAACGGGCAGAGCGCCAGCTCCAACGAGCACGTCGAGCGACTGATCACCCAGGCGGGCTGTGCACCGTGCACGTTCTATCTGTCGGTCCAGGGCTACGCGGGCGCTTCGAACGTCTACGACCTGGCGATCGACGTCGAGTAGCGCGAAGCCGCGCCCGGAGGAGGACCGACGTTTGGGGCGGGCCGCGGTTGCGGTTCCGCCCCAAAAAATGCCGTGGTTCCGATGTGATGGACCGCGCTGGCAAGTGAAGTTGCCAGCCATCGGCAACGGTTGTGGTCAGGGTCGTGTGCGCCCGCACGGAGAAAGTTCAGGGATTACGGCGACCGCACTTTTTGTGGTCTTGGCACACACATTGCCTTCTAGCGCGTCGACGAGGCGTGGCGGGCGCGCCCCTCGTTGATGGAAGTTTGCTGGCGCCCCGTACCGAGTCGTTCGCATGAAACTCCGCCTTACCGCTCTCACTGCTCTGACCCTGATCGCGGCTTGTGCCAACGAAGGCGGCTCGCCCTCCGACCACGAGCCCGCAGCCGACTTCCGCGACGGCTCGTACTTCTACGTGCTGGGGTACTCCGGTCCGGACGGCGAGCAGATCCGTGGCGGCTCGCACGTCGTGGTGGGCTTCGACGAGGCCGGCAAGACCGAAGCGATCGACGACGCCAACCGCGTCTCTCGCCTCCACCCGGACGTCACGCGCGACAGCGAGTACCACCTGTACGACGCCGCCCTGACCGAGGGACAGACCGACTGGGACGTGTTCGCCTCCACATGGTGGCCGCAGTCCGACAACGGCACCGCGTGGCGCTGGCAGCCCGGCGCCAACCAGGACTACAACGACCGATCCGACATCAACCGTCTCTCCCCCATGGAGAAGTACGACCTGATGTTCCACCCCGGCCAGGAGCAAGTCGTTCCGGCGGTGTCGCACTGCACCTACGCCGACTACGCCGACGACCCGGACAACTGCGAGCAGATCGAGCACCCGCAAGTCGAGGTCGCCGGTCCTGCCACCGCATGGGAGCTTCAAAACCAGGGCGTCTACCAGTGGGTCGAGCCCGAGAGCTGGTGGGGCCATTGCAACGGTTGGGCGTCCTACGCCACCACCGAGCCGCTCGGCTACCCGCAGCGTGACGTCACCGTGCGCATGGAAGAAGGCCAAGTGGTCGAATGCGCCGACGGCGACGAAGGGTGCATGACCTGGCGCATGGCCGACATCGAGGCGCTCATGACCGAGCTGTACTTCAGCGACCAGGCGACCTTCAGCGGTCGGCGCTGCAACACGCGACCCGACGAGATCGAGCGCGATGAGTTCGGTCGGCCCACCGAAGTGGCATGCCGCGACCTCAACCCCGGATCCTTCCACGTCGCCATCACCGGTATGCTCGGTCGCGGCGCTCGCAACCTGTCGACGAACAACCCCGAGGCTCGCCCGGCGTTCATCATCGACCACAACTGGGACTACCAAGTCTGGAACTTCCCGATCGTCTCCTACACGATCGACAGCCAAGAGGAAGTCTCCGCTGAGGCGGCCAACGAGCTCATCGGAGCCGCGGGCAGCGACTACGAGTTCAACATCGAGGCCGAGCGGTTCATGCTCGTTTCGATGACCTACTCGATGATCAGTGACGGCGTGCCCGCCGGAGAGCTGATGCGCCGCGCCGACGAGCGCGACATCGATCCCCACCTCGTCGAGCTCAACTACGTGCTCGAGCTCGATGCCGAGGACCGCATCCTCGGGGGCGAGTGGGTGGAAGATCCGACCGTCAACTGGGGCCCCAACAGCAAGGAACTGCACCCCGACTTCATCTGGATGGCTGTCGACTCGGTCGGCTACGGCGAGAACGCCGACGACCTCGGGGGCAACAGCGACAACCCGTTCATCTCATACTCGCGTGCTCGTTCACTGCTTCAGTGCGCCAACGAGCCTGCGAGCTGCGCGGCTGAGCAAGGCGGCGGCGGTGTGGAGGTCTTCCTCAACACCACCGACTTCGTGGCTCAGGAAGGCAGCCAGACCCACTCGGTGGATCTCGAGGCGGGCCGCTACACCTTCACGCTGGCTCACCACCCGACGAACCCCGGCGGCGACGCCGACCTCTACGTCCGGGTCGGGTCCGAGCCCACGCTGCAAGACTACGACTGTCGCCCGTACCTCAACGGCAGCGACGAGATCTGCGAGGTCACGCTCGACGCCCCGGCGACCGTGTTCGCACTGGTCCACGGCTACGGCGATGAGAACCACTACCGCCTGACGGTCACCGGTGTCGGGGACGGCGGCGGCAGCGGTGGAACTTGGGACGGCATGGCAGAGGCCGGCACGGTGGCTCGGCAGGAAGAGCTCCGTTTCGAGACCATCGAGGTGCCCGCGGGCAGCTACGACTTCTCGATGACTGGCACCAACGACGCCGACCTCTACGTCCGCGTGGGTTCCGAGCCCACCACCTCGGCGTTCGACTGCCGTCCGTACGCATCAGGGTCGACCGAGACGTGTTCGGTCAGCCTGGCCGAGCCCAGCGTCATCCACGTCATGGTCCGTGGATACGCCGCCAGCTCGGAGTTCGAGCTCGTCGGTCTGCGCAACTAGTCTTGAGGGGAAACCTCTCGGTTTCCCCCGCTGCGGGAGCGGAGCTCCCTTCGCTCCCCCTTCCAAGTTCGGGCTGCGCCCTCTCGGTTCACGAGGTGCTCCGAGACCTTCGTTTTGGGGGGCCGGCTTCAAGAAGGCCCGTCTCGTGCGGGCCCTCTTGCGTGGTTTGACCCATCCCAATCCGGGCGCCGCTGGGGCGCCGCTGGTAGAGTCCTCGGGTATGGACGGGGGGATGCGCTACGTCGTTTGGGGGGCCGCGGGGTTGCTCGCCGGTTGCTTCTCGAATCCCCCGGTTCTGGACAGCGGGGGCGATGACACCGGCAGCTCGACGTCGTCCGCGACGAGTGTGTCGCCGACCTCGGGCGTGACCATGCCGCCGGGCTCCACCTCCGAGGACGCAACCTCGTCGAGCACCGCAGGCGAGAGCGGATCGTCTTCGTCGGATGCGACCAGCAGCACTGGTGTGCTCGACACGTCGGGCGAAGACTCGTCCGGCGAGTCGACCGCGGCTGCTGGCTGCGAGGCGGACCGCGTCGAGATCGATGAGATGTGTTTGACGCCGCTGTCGGTGTCCAACGCTTTCAGTGTCATCGGTGGGATCGGGGGCGGCGCGTTCGACGATGCGATGCCCTGTCTGGAGGCGTCGTGCGGCATGGACCTCCCGCTCGGTGGCGGCTTCGAGGTCACGGACGTCGCGCCGCATTCGAGCCACGCCAACTTCGGCGCGGGCTCTTGGGACATCTGCGGGGCCGCAGGCGAAGAACCCAATACCTGGGATGTCTCCGCCCGGTGTGCGGTTGCCGAGGGCGACGTCTTCACCGAGACCGAGCCGTACGCCCTGGCGGACGACTTCCTGGGCTGTGTGGACGCCGGATGCCCTGCGGACACGAGTCTCGTCGGAGGGGGTGGGCGATGGGGTCCGAACTTTGAGGTGACCGGGTCGCGGCCGACTCGGGACGGGCATTGGGAAGTCTGCGGCCGTGGCTTGGGCAACGGGCCGGAGGTGGAGGTTGATGCCTACTGCGCGGTGCTACCAGCCGGCGCGAGCATCCAGTTGGCCGAGGAGATCGAGCTCGTCGATAGTGTGACGCTCGGCTGTGCTCAAGCCGTCTGTCCGAGTGGCATTGCGATCGCCGGCGGAGGCGACGGCGGATCGATCTCGGCGACGTTTGAGGTGTCTCGTCCCACGGATGCCGGTGAGGCGTGGATGACTTGCGGACGTGCGAACCTCCCCTCGGGAGAGATTCGCAGCCGGGTGCTCTGCTATCAGCCGTAGGGGGCGCTCAGGTGATGCAGCCTCGCGTCACCGTGGGAACGGGATTCCGCTGCCCTTGATCGTCGTGTAGCCCTCGCTGACAAAGTCTCCCCACGCGGCGCCGATCAGCGTGTTGTCCCAGGGGCGGGATGTGTACTCCATACCGATCGCGCGAATGTTGTCGAAGGGCCAGTCTCGAGAGTGACGGGCGAACGCTGCCATATCGAGACCGGTGAAGTACGGGGTGACGTTGGATTGGCTGCTGCGCGGAAGTCTTGAGGCCTGATCTGCGACGTGCCGGATGTACTTGGCGGACGCAAAAATGCTGAACTCATCGGATGCGAGCAGGGATGCTACGAACGCATGGGACAGGCCACTGGCCGGAGACGTGCCGAGGTCCCGGAACAGATCGTGGCGCTTCGCGGTCGAGACGACCACCTGGGACAAGCCGATCGACGTGTTTTTCTCGAGGATGCTCGCGGCACCGCCGTACTCCGCTGCATCCTCGTTCGCGGTCTGGTCACGCTGTTCGGCAAGAGAGATCGCAGCGATCAACGCAGGCTCGAGGCGGTAGAGCCGGCCGGCGGCGCCAATGACCATCGAGCGCGAGGGCGGTCCATGGCGATAGACATGGCCGGTGATGGTGCTGACCGGTTGGCAGATCAGTTGACGAGCCTGGCCGAGCCGCTGTGCCGGGCTGAGCGCGGCGAGGTACGTCGCGAGGCCGCCCAAGGGGTTTTCGTACTCGCTCCGTACGGCTTCGTCGCCCAGCACCATGCTTGCCTGATCGGTGAGCGGGATGGACCGAGTCGTCGCGTTGACGCCGGTTGCGCCGACTCCCGAGAAGGGCGACGTGTTGGTGCGGCCCGAGTAGCTACGGGATGGTGGCGCGCATCCGGCCGTCCCGTCGAACCGATGGCGGCGGGCAGCGTCTCCGAGTCCGGCACAGACATCGAAGAACTGGAGAGCGGACCCGTGGTACCAGGTGGAGCTTCGGTGTACAGAGCCTGGAGCCCCGCCGCCCCGGGTCGCCCGTAGGAGTGCACCTCGGGCCCGGGTTCGTTGGGATTGTGTCCGGCCCGCGATCGCCTGCGTTGCATCGCACAGATGCCGAGCATTCCCCATCCGGTTGAAGATCATGCCGAGCCCCTGGTCCCCAAGGTCTCTTGCCGTCGCATCGACGTTGGGATCGGCGCGCAGGGCTTGCACGACCGCCGCTTGGTCGTCGGCGCCGATGCGAAGGTTACTCAGCCCGAACGAGAGGCGCTCGAGAATCAACTCAGATGTGGCGGTCACCAGCTATACTTCCTGTCCTCGATGTTCCTCAGCCCACACGTGCCCTGTTTGACTACCCGTAGCGTAGAATGTTCAAGCGTATTACGAACGCAGTATCCGCGGTCGCAGTTCTCGCGCTTGGCGCAGGCTGCAATACCGGCGGCTCAACTCCGCCAACAGCCCAGGGGGACGCTTCGATGACCGCTGTTGGCGGCCTCCGGATCGTCCCGCCAGAGGGGTTCGATCGCACCGGAGATGACTCCCGGGCGGTGTTCCTCCAGGGAGGTGGCCTCCGGTCACCCATGCAGATTACGGTTTGGAGTGCCGCGGATGCGCCACCTCTGGCCGATCCTCGACAGCGGGCGCTGACGAACGGCACCGCAACGTTCGGGGTCGAGGAGACTGACGGGGGGTCCGGCGGGCCGGTGTACGTGCTGCGGGCATTCAAGGCCAGCGGTGAGGGCACGATCGCGATTGAGGCCCAGGTTCAAAGCGAAGGCGGGGAGCCCGACTTCGAGACCGCGTGGTCGCTTCTGGACACGGCGTATCTGGCTGGGTCCTGAGGGTCGAACGCAAGAAGCCACCGGACCCAAGGGGTCGGGCGGCTTCGAGGCGCATCGGCTGCGCCGAGAGAGTCGGGTCGGGCCTAGACGTGACGGCCGAGAAGGTCGGCGATCTTGGACTTGCTACCGGGGTTGCCCACGAGCTGGTCGACAACTTCGCCGCCCTTGAACACGAGCAGGGTGGGGATGCTGCGGATGCCGTACTTGGCGGGCGTCTGAGGGTTGGAGTCGATGTCCATCTTCACGACCTTCGCCTTGCCGGTGAGCTCCTCGGCCACGGCTTCGACGTGGGGGGCAATCGCTTTGCAGGGTCCGCACCAGGTGGCCCAGAAGTCCACGAGCACGGGCGTGTCGGACTCCAACACGTCGGAAGAGAAGCTGCCGTCGGTGGTGTTGGTCACGTTGTCGCTGGCCATCGTTGCCGAACGTATCCCACTGCAAACGAAAGCTGACAAGCCCTGGGCGGTGTCCGGCCGCTGTCCACGCTCGGCGCGCGGAAATGGCGGAGGCTCACCGTTGTTCGAAGCACCGCCGAGAGGGCTGGCAGGACTCAGGAACGCACGGGGACTGGTCTGGCCCCACGATGAACTGGGTCCGCAGGCAGTGGTAACTGCTGGAGTGCGACGTCAAATAGGCGTCGGGGGTGTCCTGGCCGTACACGTGGAGCGCCTTGGTGCGCAGATGCCGGCACACGGGTGCGTCAGATTGGGACATCTGGTCGGAGAGATCGTCGAAGTTGGGCATGGCGTCCTCCTCAGGCGGGCAGGGGGGTGGATGTGGCGAAGTGAAGGGCGTACCGCAGCACCCCCTGCGCGAGGGGGACCTTGTACGCGTTGCCCTCGAGTGGCTTGGCGACGGAGAGTGCCGCCGCGGCGGCCTTGGCGAATGCATCTGCAGAGGGCGCCACACCTTCGAGCGCGTCCTCGGCCTCTTTGCTGCGCCACGGGACCGGGGCCACGTGGCCCAACGCCACCCGGACCTCCCGCATGACGCCGGCCTCGACCGTGCACCGAACGCTCGCTTCGGCCAACGGCCAGTCTTGCGACTGCTTCTCTTTGGCGAAGTGGTACGCGGAGCGCTGTCCCGCGAGGGCAGGGGGCAACTCGATGCTGACGAGGACCTCTCCATCCGCCAGGGTGTGCTCCTTCGTCGGGTCGACGGTGGGCAGCGCGAACAGGTCTTCGATGGGCATCGTCCGCAACCCCTTGGCGCCGGCGACCGTAACCGAAGCGCCCAGCGCAACAAGCGGAGAGCCGAGGCTCGAGGGGTGCACGATGAAGCTCGGGCCGCCGCCGAGGATCGCGTTGAAGCGGTTGTCTCCGCTGACCGCGAGACACTCGTAGCCACCCTTCTTCAGGCACAACAGGTCCGAGTGCCGGAAGTACCAGCATCGCGGTCGCTGCAGCAGGTTTCCTCCCGCGGTCGCGCCGTTGCGAATGGACGGGGTCGCCGCGTTGCTGGCCGCATCTCGGAGCGCACCATAGGCGGAGGGAAGGTCCTCAAAACCGGCGAGTTGGCCGAGCGTGACCAGCGAACCGATGCGCCAGCCACCGTCTTCGGTCGCCGCAATGCCGCGCATTCGGGCTCCATGCTCGCCGGCAATGGCGTGCAGTTCGACCAACTCGTCCGGGGCATCGAGGCCCTCTTTCATCCGATCGAGGAGGTCGATGCCCCCGGCACGATACAGGCGCCCGGCGGGCTCGGCCGCCACGTGATCGTGGGCGGAGTCGAGGGTGGGGAGACGAACGAGAGTGAACGGGTTCATCCGAGGCCTTTCGTGAGTCCCATCGCCGTGAGGACGCGGGAGGGGGTCATCGGGAGACGGCGAACCGGCTCGCCAAGCGCATCGAAGACGGCGCACGCGAGGGCGGCCGCCGTGGGAATGGTGGAGGGCTCACCGATGCCCGCGGCACCGGTGTTGTTGGCGCCGGTGTAGACGTCGGTCAGCTCGATCTCGATCTCCGGCGTATCCGCGGCGCCGCAGATCTTGTACGAGTCGAGGTTGGGGTTGAGCATGCGACCGACGTCGTGGTCCATGACCCGCTGTTCCATGAGGGCGTAGCTCGTCCCCAAAATCACCCCGCCGTTGATCTGGCTGGTGCAGGTCAGGCGGTTCATCACGCGACCACAGTCGTGCATGGCGAGGATGTGCTTGGCTCGCACGACGCCGGTCCAGGTGTCGATCTCAACCTCGGCAAACTGAACGCCGGCGATCTGGGGCATCGGGGCTCCGAGGAACGACACCGGGTGGGCGCCGTAGGTTCGGGGCCGGGTCGAGGTGGCCGTGATCGATTCGCCTTCGATCTTCCGGCAGACCTGGGCGAACGTGAGCTGTCTTTCCCCGGCGGAGAACATGTCCTTCGACCAGGTGACCTCGGCGGGCTTGGCTTTGAGGACCTCCGCCGCGTGGGCGATGAGCTTCGTCTTGGCGTCCTCGCAGGCGTTGCGTACCGCCGGCGTCACGCTCGAGGTGGTCTGCGAGCCGCCGCTGCCGACCGAACTCCCGAACTCGCTGTCGCCGTAGCGGACCACGATCGTATCGAGTGGGCGAGCGAATACTTCGGCTCCAATCTGGGCCAGAACCGTGGCGATTCCGGTGCCGATGTCCTGCACGCCGTTGCGGATCTCGATCGAGCCATCGCGCATGACCGAGCAGGTGACGACCGCGGCTTTGGGACGGCCGAAGTCACCCCAAATCGATGCGGCCACGCCATAGCCCCGGCGGATGCGCGCCTTGCCCTCACGCAGCTTCTTGGACTCGGCTCGTTTGGCGTCCCAGTCGAAGCGCTTGGCCCCGTCTTCGAACTGCCACAGGCGGACCGGGTGCTCATCGTTGGCGAGTCGTAACTTGATGGGGTCGACCCCGAGCTTGACTGCGAGCTCGTCGATGGCCAGCTCAAACGCAAAAGCACCCTGCGGGTGTCCGGGCGCTCGCATGGCCGTGCCCGGCCCGGCGTTGGTGAACACGTCGCTGCTGTCGATGAGGATGTTGGGGCACTTGGTGTAGACGGCGAACGCGTTGCGGCCGACGCCTGCGCCGGTACCGATGCCGGCGGTGCCCAGGGACTTCACATGAATTGCGGTGAGGGACCCATCCTTCTTGCCCGCGACCTTGACGGTCTGGATCGAGTCGGGACGGTTGCCCGTGCAGACCTGCTCCTCGTGGCGGTCACACATCAGCTTCACCGGAGCGCCGGCTTTCTTTGCCAGCTTGGCGGCGATCGTTCCCAGTCGCGACCCGGGCGCGGAGGCACCGAACTTGGCCCCGAACCCGCCGCCGACGTGGTCGGTGTGCACCCGAACGTTCGCTGGTTTGAGACCCAACACCTCCGCGAGCTCGTCGCGAACGCTGAAGATGCTCTGCGTGGATGCCCACACCGTCAGGTGCTCGTCGTCGTCCCAACGCGCCACGATGCCGTGGGTCTCGAGCGCAGAGTGGGTCTGGACTTGGGTCTCGTACACCGCTTCGTGGACCGTCGCACCGGCCAGGCCCTTGTCGATGTCACCCTTTTGCATAGGGCGAAGCGGGCGGACGTTGCCTTTGGCCTCGCCTCCACCGCCCGCGGTCACGTGGCCTTCGGTCTGCCGTTCTTCGACGGCTTCGCGATGGACCTGCGGTGCGTCGGGCGTGGCCGCAAAAGCGAGCCGCGTGACGAACTTGCGCTGTTCGTACTCGACCTTGACTAGCTTGGCGGCTTGCCATGCCTGCTCGGGGCGCTCGGCAACGACCGCCGCGATGTCCTGTCCGGCGAACAAGATCGAGTCGCCTTCCTCGGCGACCGTGAGGACCGCCTTGACGCCTTGAATCTTCTCGGCGGCGCTGGTGTCGACCGAGAGCACCTTCGCCGCGGGGAGCACAGAGCGCACGACGGCGGCATGCAGCATGCCGGGCAGGCTGATGTCGTACGTGTACTTGGCACGGCCGCTGACCTTGAGCGACCCGTCGCGGCGGGCGAGCGGTTTGCCAACCACATCGAGCTTGGCGTCCGCGTCCCAGGGCTTGGCCTCTCCTTCGGGAAGCTCGACGTCGGCGGATTTCACTTGGTCGCGGAAACCGACCTTGATGCTTGTCTTGGCCACTAGGCGCGCTCCTTGCTCGCTGCGACGACCGCGGCGACGACATGGGGGTAGGTGCCACAGCGGCACAGGTTGCCCTTGATGGCCTCGTTGACCTCGTGGGCGGAGACGGCGGAGCCGCGACCGGCGGTTCGCTGCAGCAGTGCGACGCAGCTCATCAGCATGCCGGAGGTGCAGAATCCGCACTGCTGCGCGTCATGCTCGACGAACTTCTTCTGCAGCACGGTGAGATGGCCGTCTTTGGCGAGGCCCTCGACGGTGGTGACCTTCCGGCCTTCCACGTCGTGGGCCAGCATCATGCAGCTGTTGCGCTGGACGCCATCCACGAGAACGGTACAAGCGCTGCATGCACCCCGGTCGCAGACCTTCTTGGGCCCGGTCGTATCGAGGTCGATACGAAGGGCGTCGAGCAGCGTTGTTCGCGGCTCGACATCCACGTTCACGGCGGCTCCGTTGAGTTCGAACGAGAGCCGCGATGGCGCAGGCCCGATCTCTCCGGGAACGAGGGCCGCGCCCGTCGAGGGCGTCGTGGTCTTGGCGCCGGGGGGGGCCTTCGTGCAACCGGCGACGACCGTAGCCGAGCCGATCCCGCGAAAGAGCCCGCGTCGGGTGAGCGCATATCGATCCGCCATGCGCGCGCAGTGTATCGGCGGCTTCCGGCGCCGTCATCCGGCACCGCGAGAACGCCGCGAAGCGACATGGGCTGGTGTTGGGGGGCCCGCGGCTACGCAATGGACAGTTGACTCCGCGCGTCGGGTCGGCAGACTCGGGCCATGAGGCGACGCCAAGGAGTCTTGTGGATGTTCGCGGTGCTCGCCGCCTGCGAATCCGGAACCGCCCGGGAGGACTCACCCTTTCCCGCTCCGATGCCCACCGCGACGAGCGCGACCACCGAAGCGACCGGAGCGGATGTGTCTTCAGGGGGCATGAGTGCCGAGAGCGGCGGTTCGACGTCCTCTCCCACTCAGGGCAGCGCCGGGGCGACGACATCCGGCGACCCCTCCGGTGATGAGACCGCCGGATCGGCGGGCGACACATCGCCCGGCTTGGACCTCCCCCAGCAGGGCGCCACGCTGCCGGAGGATGGGCGGTACATGATGGCGGGAGATTCGATCACCGACCGGGGGCAGCTGTGGCGCTCGGGGATCGTGACCGGACTGCAGACTGCAGGCCTCGCGGTGGAGACCGTGGGTCCGTACACCGACGCGGCCGGCCACCATCACGCGGGGCTGGATAGCCAGCAGACCTCCTTCATCCTCCAGAACATGCCCACATGGCTGGATGAGCACGATCCCAACATCGTGAACCTGCTGATCGGGGTCAATGACATTCGCGGCGGTGTCCCCACGGACACGATCGCGTCCAACATGACCTCGATCGTGCAAACGATCCGTGACGCGGAGCCGGACTGCTTCGTGTTCGTCAACAGCGTCATGCGCTATCAGGGCTCGTTCGGCGGCGACCCCAACCGGGTGCCAGAGATCAACGCCGCCTACGTCGAGATCGTCGATACGTTTGCGGCGCAGGGGATGTCGATCTACTGGGTCGACCTCTACTCCGTCGTGCCCGCGGACGAGATTGGCGACGGCCTGCACCCATCGACCGATGCTGCGGGCGCGGCGCTGATGACCGACGTCGTCCTGGGCGAGATGCTACCCCTGGTCCCCTGAGGGGTCCGCCGAGCTGTCATCGTTCGTACGCTCCGCAATGATGCTCGCGATGCGGGCCTGCAACTCTTGGTGTCCCTCACCGGTCCCGCAGGCGTCGAAGTTGGCGCGGGCGATGTCTGCGGACAGCTCGGAGTCGGTCTGGACGCTGCGCTCGAGCATGGCCCGGAGGACGGGGTCGTGGCCGTGCGCCTCCATCAGCTTGCGCTTCGCCGCCTGCTGGGCGTTGGCCCGGGCTCGCTCCAGCACCGCCGCGTTGACGCACTGGATCACCGGGTCCGGTGTCCGCCGGATGAGGGGGACGAGCGTGTCCTTCGTCAGCGGACGCGTGGTGTCGATGGTCTCGTCGAGCCGGGGGTGAAAGGCGACCATGAAATACAGGGGCGCTCCGAGGCCATCGTACGCGGCGCGCACGCTCGTCACGAAGGTCTCGAACGCGGCGGGGGTGGCAAAGCGGCCGCCGGGATCGACGAACGTCGCGAGAATGATCTCAGCGTCGTCGTGTCCGGTGGTGACCGCGGCGATCCCCCGAGCGACCGCCTCGGGGTCCGGCGGGTCTTCTCCGACGCGAAACAAGGGCCGATGAACCCGGCCCTGCTCCCGGCTGTGCCGCGCGAAGGGGCACAGCCCAAGATCCTCGACGACCTCCTCGAGGTATCGGGCATGGATGCGGTGCACCTCGGCATCGTCGATCGGCACGGCGGCAGTGTACTGCTATCGTCGCCAGGTTGGACGCGCGTCGCGAGCGATTGAGCCCGGTTCTGACCGCGGCGTTGCTCGCGTTGGTCGTGCTCCGAGTGCTGTACCACTCCACGTACCTCGCGGAGGTTCCGTTTGCGCTCGCGACGTTCTCGGACGGCGCCCAGTACGAACTCGCCGCCCGGGACCTTCTCGAGCATGCCCCGTTGGGGACGAAACCATTCTACCTGCAGGGGCTGTACGCCTACCTGATGGCCGCTCCGATGACGATCCGGGCGTGGGTTTCGTTTGCCCTCCTGCTGCAGCTCGTCCTCGCAGGTCTCACCCACGCGTGGTTCTTCCGCGCCGTGTCCCGATGGAGGGGGCGCACCGAGGCGGGCTGGGCCACCGTCGCGTTGCTGTCGTTTCCGATGCTGGCGTTCTACGAGAACAAGTTTCTCACTGGGAGCCTGGCGGTCACGGTCAGCGTGGCTGTCTTGGCCGCCGCGGTACGGGTGCACGAGTCTCCCTCCCCGAGGCGGTGGCTCGTCCTGGGGCTTGCGGTTGGGGTCGCGGTCCTCGGACGCCCCAACTTTGCGCTGCTGGTCCCGCTGCTGGCAGTGGCGGCCTGGCGGACCGCGGACCACCGGGCCAAGCGGATCGGGGCGTTCGCCGTTGGCGTCGTGTTGGCTCTGCTGCCCATGGCGGGTCGAAACGCGGCGGTGACTGGGCGGGCGACGGTCCTGCCTGCCCATGGCGGCGGGACGTCCTTCTATATTGGCAACAACGCGCACGCCCGCGGGGTGTGGAACGACGCCGGGGGTCTCCTCTCTGGCGATGTCTCCCGCGAGCGGGAAGAGCTCCGAGAGATCCTTGGCGTGCCCGCGGGCAGTGATGCCGAGGAGATCGCTGCGATCGGCGGCGCGCTGTATCGCCGGGGCCTCTCCGAGATCGCGCAGAGCCCGGGGCGTTGGCTCTGGTTGGAGGTTCGCAAGGTCTGGTTGATGGTCGGAAACGACGAACTCACCCAGGACTACGACCACTTCGGGGAGCGCGAGATGCTGTGGTGCTCGCCCTCGATCGGGGTTCCGTTTGGCGTCGCCCTCGCCTTCGCGGTGTTCGGGGTGGGGCGGCTTCGGGGCTCTGGCGTCATCGGCTGGGCGCTGCTGGGCTTGGTCGTGTGCACGGTCGCCGCGAACGTTCTGTACTTCACCTCGGCCCAACACCGGCTCCCGTTGTTGGTGCCGGTGGCGGTCGCCCTTCCCGAAGGGGTTCGAGCCCTGAGAGCGGCCGCCCGCTCACGCCGCTGGCTCGTGCTTGTTGGGTTCTCGCTGCTCCTGGGCGCATCGTTCTGGCCGCGGAGTCGCAAGACCGACCCGTCCGCGGTGCACTACTACAACCTCGCGGTCGCTTGGCGGTACGTGGGCCAGCCTGACCGCGCCATCGCCACCATGGACCGCGCCATCGAGCTGCGCCCCGACCACCCCGTGATCCGGGTCGAGCGGGCGAAGGCGCTTCGGGAGCGTGGCGCCTTCGCGCGGGCCAAAGCTGATCTCGACATCCTCGAACAGCAGGACACTCTGCCCGGATGGGTGCAGGCCCAGATCCTCGACGAGCGCCGACGGCTGCGTAGCTGGGGGTATTAGTCTTCAAGGGGCCTTTCGCAAAGGCCCCTCCCGCTGCGGCCGGCGAAGCCGCCCTTCGCTCCACCCGAAACGGTCGCCCTGTCGGGCTCGGCTTCAAGGGGCCTTTCACAAAGGCCCCTCCCGCTGCGGCCGGCGAAGCCGTCCTTCGCTCCACCCGAAACGGTCGCCTGGGGCTCTTGTGTGTCCCGCCGGGTTCCGCGAAGCTGGACCGCGGTGCGAGACGGCGTTTCGAGTGAAGAGGGGGCAGCGGTGCTCGAGGACTTCGGGCTGGACCCGGGCGCCTCCGTCGAGCCGCTGGGCTCTGGGCTGATCAACGACACGTTCGCGGTCCGTGAGGGGGAGCAAGACTGGGTGCTGCAACGAGTGCACACGGTGTTTTCCCCGCAGATCCACCACAACATCGCCGCCGTGACCGAGCACCTCGTCTCCAAAGGGATCGCCACGCCGACCCTGCGGCCGACGCGAGACGGAGCGCTGTGGTCCGAGCGGTCCGGCCGAGCTTGGCGCGTGATGACTCGAATGCCGGGCGTGACGTTCGACGCGATGCGAAGTGCCCGGCAGGCCCGGGCGGCCGCCGCCGCGCTTGGTCGGTTCCATGGTGCCCTCGAGGACCTCGAACACAACTTCGTCGGGCTGCGCACCGGGGTTCATGACACGCCTGCGCACCTTCAACGTCTGCGGGATGCGGTCGCAGAGCACACTGGGCATCGGCTCTACGATGTCGTCGCGCCCCTCGCCGAGATGCTGCTGCGCTCGGCGGAGTCGCTTCCCGCGTTGGACGGCCTGCCGAACCGAGTGGCGCATGGCGATCCCAAGCTCAACAACGTGATGTTCGCCGGACGGCAAGGCGACGCCGCCGAGCAGGCGCTTGGGCTCATCGACCTCGACACGGTCGCCCCGATGCCGCTGCACCTCGAGCTTGGTGATGCGTGGCGCTCGTGGTGCAACCCCAAGGGCGAGGACGAGGCGCAGGCCGTCTTTGACCTGGAGGTGTTCGAGGCTTCGGTCCTCGGCTACACCGAAGCAGGTCCACAGCTCGCGGCCGCGGAGCGAGACGCGTTGACCTACGGCGTCGAGGTGATCTCGCTGGAGCTCTCGACTCGATTCCTCGCCGATGCCCTCCATGAGTCGTACTTCGGCTGGAATCGAGACCGGTACGCGAGCGCGGGCGACCACAACTTGGTGCGGGCGCGGGGCCAGTGGTCATTGCACGAGGCCGCGGTGCGAACTCGGGCCGACCGGGCGCGGCTGCTGAGCGTGTGAACTCAGCCGGGCTTGGTCGTCTTGCCCGGCGCGGTCTTCTTTGTGGCTTTGCCTGACTTGGGTTTGGGTTTGGGCTTTGACTTGGCCGGCGCGTTCGCTGCGTCGTCGTCGGTAGGCTCGGACACGCGGCCCTTGGCTTCCTCGCGGAGCATCGCGATGCGTTGTTCCAGCGCGAGCTTGATCTTCTCCTCTGGCTTGGCCTTGTCCAGATACGACTGGAACAGATCGGCGGCCCGCGTGTGGTCCCCGTTCTGCCCCAAGAGGGTGGCCCGCTTGCGAAGCAGCTCGTGTCGGGTCGGATCGAGCGTGTAGGCGCGGGCATAGACATCCGCGGCTTCGTCGGCGTTGCCCCGTTCGGCTTGGAGGGCTTGGGCGAGCTGCTCGAGGTCGTCGGCGGTCGCGACGTCGCGGGCGAGCAACACGCCGAAGGCGGACCGGGCCGCTGGGTATTGGGAGTGAGCGATGGCGGTCTCGCCGATGCGGCGGTACAGCTCGTCGTCGGGGGAGGCGGGCTGTCCGTTGGCGGCCTCGAGCAAGAAGTGCTTGGCGAAGGCGAGCTGCTGCTTCGCGCCCAGCATCGTGATCGCCTGCTCCGCCTCACACGTCACACTCTGCGGGATCTTGTTCGCGCACTTCCGAAACGCCTGAATCGCGACGGTCGCGCGGCCTTCGGCTCGCAGCGCCTTTCCCCGAGCGATCGCCGCCTCGAGCTCGGATTCGGAGAGCTGCTCGCCAGCGCGGGGGCCGGGCGTCTGTGTCTTCGGGTTGCGGAACGGGCCCTCGCGCTCGGGGCGAACCCTCGGCTGCACCACCGGCTCGAGTTCGGCGACCTTCTTGGGCTCGGGCGCCCCCCC
>CAJXVA010000091.1 GCA_913061055.1 uncultured Pseudomonadota bacterium | reverse complement strand
CGCTCGTCGGCAGCGTCAGATGTGTATAAGAGACAGCACCCGAGATCTTCTTGCAGGAGAACTTCCAGCAGGAACTCAACGTTCACAACCTGCTCAAGGACAAGGAGCTCGCCGGCTTCAAGCTGGACAGTCGATTCCTGGTCGCTGTCATCGCGTTGGCCTACGGCGGGCTGGTCCCGTTGTTGCGAAAGCTCGACCGCATTCGGTGGTTCCAACCCACGCTCGAGGCGGTTGCGCCCCCGTGGGAACTCGCCCCCTACTTCGCCGCGATCGCCCTCGTCGAGCTGTCGTACCCCGCGAAGCTTGCGGGAGAGGCCTGCGAACTCGTCTTGGGACTCCTGTTTCTGGCGGCGGCACTGCAGCGCCGTGAGCCACCGGATCATGCTCGGCGAAAGGCGGGACTCATTCTCTTGCCGATCGGGCTGGGCCTATTGACCCAACCGCTCGTCTCGGCGTTGGTCTACGGCGCTGACGAAGAGCTGGTGGCGCAAAGCGAACTCGAGCTCCAGCAGCTCGCCGACGACCTGATCCGCAGGGGCGTGATGAAGAAGCGACTGCGAAAGAAGAGGCGCATCCACAAGCGCGTCTTCACGGCGGTGCAAGCCGGGTACTTCGACCCTGGAGACAAGAGCACCTATCTGGGCGAGCGCACGACCCCGGCGATCGCGGACGCACCGGACCCGCGGCGCGACCGCAAGGGATACTTCCTCGACCCGTGGAGCAACCCGTACTGGATCATCGTCACGAAGAAGGGTGGGCGCGGTCTGTTGTACTCCTTCGGGCCGAATCGGCGCCGCGACACGCATCTTCCGCGGAAGAAGATCGCGGAGGACTTCGAGGCGTCCGGGGACGACATCATGGTGGGCTTCTCGGTCCGGGATCCGCGGCCCGCCCGCGAGTGAAAAAGAAGCCGGCGGCGCTGTAACGGGGGAATCGTAGCGGGCACAAGATAGGGAAGGCCGCGATGAGCCCCGGCCTCTGCGAAGGACTTGTACCCGTGAACACCAAAACCGCTTCTCTCCGCCAACTCGCCGCGTCGTTCGCGGCCGCATCCTTCCTCCTCTTCGGTAGCGCTGTCGCCTGTGACGCCGGTACCGATGACGCCAGCGACCGCGACGGCGAACTCGCCGAGGAAGAGGACGCCGACGACGATTCGGATTCGGACTCGGATTCCGATTCGGATGACGATGAGTGCAGCTGCGACGACGACGACGACTCGGATTCCGATTCGGATGACGACGACGACTCGGACGACGACGATGACGACGGCGACGACGACTCGGACGACGACGATGACGATGACGATGATGATGACGGCGACGATGGTGATGACGACGGCGACGAGGATGATGACGACGACGACGATTCAGATGACGACGATGATTCCGACTCGGACGACGACGACGACTCGGACGACGACGACGACGACGAGTGCTCCTGCGATGACAGCGGTGGCGACGAGGGCGGCGGCGACGAGGGTGGCGGCGACGAGGGTGGCGGCGACGCACAGCCCGGCTGACGTCTACTGACCTCTGGCGGCCGTGCCGCCAAGGACCGGCTCGGATCGACAACGGTCCGGGCCGCTCTCAATTCAGGCGGAGCGCCGAGGGAATGGGGCTTGCGGTGGGGCGAGCTGAAGCCCCTGAGGACACGGTCCGGATGGCGCCGGAGCCTCTGAGAGGTTGCGGTCTTTCTCCTCTTACCCCGGACGCGGTACCGTCCTCGCTAATGCGTGGGCCGTTGTTGCTGTTGGTTTCCGCCGGGCTCGCATGTTCGTTCGAGTCGGCGGCGTTGTCGGTGGAGTCGGGGGACCTGATGGAAACCGACACCGGAACAGGTCCGGGTTCTACGACCGTCGCTTCGACATCCGGTTCGAGCTCTGGTCCAACCGGATTCTCGAGCACGATCGGGGCGACCGATCCGGTGCTGACGACGAACGCCGAGTCCGACGACACCGAGGATGCTGTGGCCTTCGTGCAGGAACTCGAGCTCAAGGGCGCAAGCGACTACGACTTCCCGGAAGTTCCGTTGCTGGTGACGCTGACCGCCGAGAACAGCCGGTGGAACGCGATTGCGCCGGACCTCTCCAATCTACGATTCGTTGGTCGTGCCGGGGGAGACGACATCGAGCTCCCATTCGAGGTCGGTGGTGTTGGGGACGAGTGGGCCCAGCTGTGGGTGTTGGTCCCGGAGGTCTCGAGCGAAGCAGACAGATTTCGCGTCGAGTACGGGATGGGTGTGAGGCCCAGTGTGTGGACCCCCGGGGATGTCTGGTCTGCGTACGAGGCGGTGTGGCACCTGGGTGAAGATCCCGGCAACCGGAAGCCCCAGTATCTCGACTCGTCCGGCAACGGTCGCCACATCACGAACCCGGACAACGACAGCATCCCCAGCGGGGACATGGTTCCAGGCATCGTAGGCCGAGCTCCGCGCTTCAACGAGGACCGGGAGCTGCAGATCACCAACTCTCAGTGGCCCGACTCGAACATCGGCGACCGCTTCACGGTGGAGGCTTGGGTGCAATACGAGGAGGTTCCGCCCAGTGCGTTCCGCTGGATCGTCCGCAAGGCGGATACGTATGAGCTCGTAGGCTCGCGAAACCAGCCTGAGCCCCTGACGAGCCCGGCCTGGTCGGTGCACGATGGCTCGGAGTTTCGCTACACCCAGGCGTCGGGTGAGAGCTGGAACCAGGGCCCTGGGGTGTGGAACTACGCGGCCGCGACATTCGAGCGCAACATGGCCCAGGGCCAAGTTCGGACCGCGCTCTTCTTGGACGGGGTCGAGGCTGCCAGGGAAGACTCGGCGGACTACCAACCAGCCCAAAGCCAAGCCGACTTTCGGATCGGCAGCCAGCTGACCGCAGTCGTCGATGAAGTCCGGGTCTCGTTCGAGGTTCGGCCGCCCCAGTGGTTCGAGCTCCAGAACCGATCGATGCGCGACGACCTGCTGCAGTACGGCGAGCCGATGCCGTTGCCGTAGCGGCGACCCCTAGGAGACGGGCCTCTCGCTCGCCGAGGTCACGGTGCGGGTTTCAAGACGTCTTGCACGGTCCTCGAGCCGGGGTCTTTGACCTCGGGCAGAGGGATGGAGCGGAACGGGTTGCCCTCAGCATCGCCCAGGACGACGAGCCGGGGCACCGAAGTGGGGGCTGCACGCTTGACGGTCGCAGCGACCGAGGCGAGCTCTGTCCAAGCGGTTTGTCGATCTACGAACAGGAGGACGGCCATCGACGTGCCCGAGTCGGGGTGCTTTCGGGCGATCTGCTGCCACCGGTCATTCTCCTCACTGACGAGGTCGAAAAGCACGGCGGGGACCTCGAGATGTTGTCGAGCGCCGGTTGTTCCCCCTACGCTCAACCCTTTGGGGGAAAGGAGGACCGAGTAGCCATGCGCAAGCTGTTCTCCTCCATCAGCCGCAGGGAGCTTCATCGCCTCGGGCAGGAGTCGGAACAGCCCAGAGGCAAGCACCAGCTCGCGGGCCAAGACTTCGCTGCTCGGCTTGGCGATGCCGGCGTCCTGCAACGACAGGCTCAACCCGATGAGGGGCACGGCGCCAGTGTTGGCCTGGACTCCGACGAATTCATCGCGGGTGATAATCGTGGAAAAGCGGCTGAGGTCGCACCCTTGGAAGATGTGACCGGGGCGTTCATCGCCCTGCGCTTCGAGGACTTTCCTCGACACCACATCGATCGTCGGACACACGCGTAGGCTTGGGCCCGTTCTCGAGTTCGCGTAGATGGGAAAGACGGAGTCCTCGCGCTCCTCGAACCGGTCGAGGTACCCTTCGAACGGCGCGAGTACGACTGGTTCGCAAGCGTCCTCCAACCCGCTGACGACTTCCTGGGCGCGGGAGACGGGTCTCCCCAAGGCGGGCGTCCATGTGGCGCGTTCTTTGCGAATCGAATCGGCAAGCGCGTCGAGCTTGGCGACGTTGCAGGCGGTCTTCGCGGGTGCCTCTTTCGAACTGACGGTGGCAGGCGGTGAGTCTTTCGCCGGCGTGGGCTTGGAAGCGTCGTCACAGCTCGCGAGGGTCAACGTCATGGCGAGCAAGGCACGAGTCTGCATGCGTCGTGCGTACCATAGTCACCACGCAAAAGAGCCCGACCGCATTGCAGCCGGGCTCCCCGTCTTCGACTAGAATTCGCTTACCGAACCGAGCAGCCCTCGGCCGTGAACTCGGGGTCGATGTTCTCGTACGCCTGAGCACCCATCGTGAAGCTGGGGTCCTCGGTGATCAGCGTGGCGTTGTAGCTGTCTTCGGAGATGGCGACGATGTCGGTGGCTGGAATGTCGTTCCAGTTGGTGCACCACACAGCGTCGGCTTCGGCGACGGAGTTGGCGATGGAGCTGTCGTTGTCCAAGTCGTAGAGCTTGGTACGGGAGTCGTCGTCCATGCCCAGGAGGGTGGCGACGCCGTCGGCGAATCCGCCAACTTCGACGTCGGTGCGGGTCACGTACACGACGTTGTCGCAGCCCATGTTGCGCAGGGCGAGGGTGGGGTGCAGGTCGGACCAGCCGCCGGCGGACACGGTGCCGTCGGGAAGCTCGAGGGCGCGGGCGAGGCCGGGCTCGGCAGGGCTGTACGACAGGGCGGTTCGCCAGGAGGCGGGGCCGATGGCGTGGAACTTTTCGGTCTTGAGGTCGCTGAACTCGGAGCTGTTGCGACCCGCGGTGTCGAGGTCGGTCTGAGCGCCGAAGTAGCCGAACTTCACATCGTCGAAGTCAACACCGAGCTCGATCTCTTCTACGCCGGCGAAGTAGGCATCGCGAGCGCCGGCCCAACGCTCGACGCTGGGACCGGTGATGACCGAGGTGGAGATCAGCGCGGGAAGCTCGGCACCGATTTGGTCATCGATGCGGGAGTCGTACTGGTCTTCGTTGGCGAGGAAGTCGGTGCGCCACGGGACGGCGAGGCCGCCAAAGGCTTCGCCGCAGTTGAATCCGGTGTCCCCAACAGGCAGGGCGGCAACTTCGGACCAGCTCAGGCCGGCACCCGGGGTCGCACAGGCCTGCATGAAGCCCTCGAACCCTGCGGCGTCGTAGTTGCCGTAGCCGGCGTAGAAGCTTCCGATGCGGCCGATCTTCTCTGCGACTCCTGAGAAGTCGATGAGGCCCGGACGGACGAGAATCCGGGGGTCGGTGGCGTTGAAGCTGGCCAGGCCGACGATGGCTTGGGAGATGTCCTGGACGTGGTAGGTCGGGTTGGGCGAGCTCTGGAGCAGGCCAATGAGCTCGGGGTTGATCAAGTCACGCAGGTCCTCGGAGGCCAGCAGCTCCTCGAGCGCGGCCTGGGCAGCGACGGGGTCGGTCTCCGCGAGCGCGGCGATGTCCTGGGCCGCAGCTTGTTGTGCGACGGGAATCAGTTGCGAGATGGCCGCGGCTTCGGGGGTCCCGGAGAGCACGACGACGTAGCCTTGAAGGCTCTTGAGCAGAAGCGCGGCTCGGTTCGCGGCTTCGGCGTCGGAGCAGGCCTCTTCGCCGCAGCGGGTGACCGCCGGGTTCATCTGCACGGACTCGAGGAGGAAAGAGGTGATGGAAGCCGAGCTGCCACCTGAAACGCCCGAGGTCAGGCCGTAGTGCTCGATGATGCGGGAGAGCGACGCGAAGTGAGCGGTGATGAGCTCGCCGTTGCCCCGGACGCCAACGCAGTAGCTTTGCTGCGCAAACTCGTCGGAGTCTTTGCCGTCGTCGGTGCCGTCACACTTGGCCCCGTCGCACTGACCTGCGCCCTCCGAGGAGTCGGAGTCTTCCCCGCATGCGGAGAGGGAGAGGCTGAACAGAGCGGTGAGGGCGACGGTAGAGAGGCGCATCAGTACAAGTTCCTGCGAAGAGGTGCCCGACTATCCCACATGTCGGACAAATGTGAAGCTCGCGGAAGGCGACGTCGCTTCAAGAGTTGGAGATCATTGCACCTCTCGGGAGTTGTCCCGCGCGCGGCAAGGTCTCGGGCTCGCAGAATGCGGTGTAGGCGCCGCTATGGGCCGGCCTCAACCACGCGAGGGTCGATCCACAGGAACCGGTTGTCGCCACCGACCTCGGGCGCGTTCACGTTGAGGTGGATGACCAGGCCTGGCTCGGAGGGCAGGTTGAGCACCACCTCGACAATCTCGTCCCCTCCGACAACACCGCCTCCCCAGTCCGACAAGACCGTGCCATCGCGCTCAGAGGTGATGAGAAAGTCGAGTCGACAATCGCCCTCCACGCATGCCGTTCGGCTCCGGAACTGGGCGTTGGAGAAGTCGCTGGTGTCGATGGTGTAGATGCCGTCGACCGGAGCGATGGCGATGTTCGGGGGTGGTCGTACCTCGATGACGCGTTCGAAGTCCTGCCCGCCGAGGGTGTAGTTGGCGTAGCGTTCCACGAACGGGCCAACCTCGCTGCTCATGCACTCGAGTCTCGCCGGGCCAGCTTGCCAGTCCGCCTCCGTACAAGTGAGCGGATACAGCAGCAGCGCTCCCGCGGGTCCGCTGGTGGTCGCAACGCCGGTTGTCGAAGCTTCGGTTGTTGAAGCGTCGGTGGTCGCAGCGTCGGTCGTTCCGACCGAGGACGTGCTTCCGGGGGCCCCGGTCGACCCAGGCATGGTTCCCGTTGTCGGACCGACGTCACGTCCGGTGCTGTCCGAACCCACGCTTGTTCCTCCCTCGGAGGAGCTCGGAGGTGGCTCGTCGAAACAGCCGAACGTAACGAGGGCGCTGACCAGGAGAAGGGAGAATCCAAGACGCACGAACCGGAGGGTACCGCGGTCAGGCTTGCTCGCGGGCACTCTGGCAGGAGAGGCACAGGGGCGTAAACGGGCGCGCTCGCAGCCGGCGAAACCCAACCGGCCCATCGCAGGCTCGACACTCCCCGTACTCCCCCGAACCGATCGCTTCCAAGGCCATCCGGACCTCGGCCAGCTGCTGCTTCTGCGCTCGCTGCCCCGCGTTGTTCATCTCCCGTTGCGCGAGCGCATCGATCCGGGAGAGGCGTCCGATCGGCTCATCGAGATCCACGGGCTTCGTGCCCTCGGATGCCGCGTCCATCGCAGCCACGAGGCGGTGCTCCTGAGCGACGAGCTCCAGGCGGAGGGTTTCGATCTCCGCGTCGGTCAGCTCATCGGGTTCGGCGGGCACGTCCAGGCAAGGATACCTCCTGCGCTACGACAGCGAGGTCCCGCTGCGGACTACAAGCCGACGCGCGTGATCGGGCTTTGCAGCAGTCTTGCTTCGGGGGCGTTGGTCACGGAGAACAACGATTGATCCATCCGGTTGTCCGGCATGACAGGAAGCCCACAGATAAACGGTCGCTCGGGGTCGACCGCGAAGTTCGCCCGGAACTTCGCGCTGTCGGGGAGCGTGAACACCTTGGCCACGTCCGCTTGCCCGACCAACACTTGGACCGTGTACGTGCCGGACGGCAGCCCCTCGAAGCTGTAGCGGCCGAAGTCATCGGTGGTCATCTCGAGGTCGGGAATCGCGCTCGATTGCAGCAAGACGATCGCGTTTCCCAAGGGCGCGTCGGTCGTGCGGTGCCGGACGTGTCCGTTGACGGCGCCGGTGACCTCCGCGTCATAGGTGATCTTGGCTTCGGGGAGGACAGAGGGCGAAGCGGAAGGCGTGGGGGGGACGGAGGACGTCCGAGGGACGCCGCAGGCGCATGTCACAAGGGCAAGCAGCGCGAGTCGACGCATGCCACCACAACGCTTCAGGGGCGGCGGGCTTTCACGCTCGTCGCAGGTCGTGGGAGGGAATGGAGCCCCAGCTCGGGCTCATGGCTCCGTCCGCTGCCGTGCCTTGCTCGAGGGACGCTTCAGCGGCGACGCGTAGGTGCATGCGTGGGTGGTCGGAAGTCCGCACGCTTTCCACGCCGACGAGATCGCGGTGTCGATCTGGTCCTTGTTCAGCTTTTCTCGGACGACAATCGTGGGGGGCTTTCCGTCCGTGTGGGTGAGGCAGGCGGAGAGCGCCCCGGGCGGAAGCACCCGTTGTCGTGGAGTCGACGCCTTGGGTGGCTCCAAGGAAATGCCGGCCAGCGTTCCGTCTACGATCGCGCGATAGATCGAAGACGCCTCTGCACGTGTTGTCTCGCTCCCGGACATCTTCCGCATCAGCGAGGTCCGGGCGCTGGCGTGGATCGGCTGACGAATGAGATCTTCAGTTCCGATGGTGCAGGCTGCCTTCGGAACCGGCGCTTCCTTACGCTTCTTCCTGGCCTTCTTGCCTTTTCGCTCACGCCGTTTCTTCTGCTTCTTGTTCCCGCGTGCTCCGTAGACCCGAGCGTCCTCGGCCGAGAAGCCTCGGTTGCGCGTGACGTTCGGACGCTTCGCGATCGCAGGCGCCGCGACCAGGGCCACACCGGCGGCGAAGGCCAACAGCGCCGCGATCCGAAAACCGCGGCCGCTTGGGAAGGACGGGGAAGGACGTGGCTCGCGCATGGTCTGGTGCGAGACGTCGTGTCCCGCTCACCAAGGGAGACCCAGCGAACTTCGGTTGTGACTCGAAAAAGTGACGCCCGCGTTACTCGGCAGCGAAGTCGGCCGTGGCTTGTCCTACGCGCGTGGTCTGCCCGACGTAGTCTTCCTCGCGGTCGAAGAACTCTCGCGTCTTTGAGTAGAACGCACGCGCGACGACCAGCGAGGAGTGCCCGCCGGGCATCACGATGTAGTCGTTGTCGGAGTCGACCCCATGCAGAGGTTTGGCCAGCGGGCAGAGTCCATCGTCGGACGCCTGGATCATCCGCACCGGAAGTCCATCAGGCAGTGGAGCTTCGCGAAGGTCCCGGAGGAACGGGCTCATCGGCAGGACCTGCCAGACGCTCTGACTGACCGCACCGATGACCGCAGCGCCGGCCAGACCGGCCCACGTGCCTTCGACCGGGGCGCCCAACAGGGCGAGGCGACGGACCATACGACTGGCTTGCAGAAACTTCACCGCATGAAGCGAGACAAGCCCGCCCATCGAGAAGCCCACGACGTCGAACTGCTCGACGCCGAGCTCGTTCTGCAGGCGCTCGAGCTGGTCCATCAGGCTCTGCGCCGACGATCGGAGCGAGCGCATCTGGAACGTGCCGTGGTGGTAGCTGAAGACCACGCGTCCATCCGCTTGGAAGCGCTTGGTCATCGGGAGCATCGTCCCTCGGGTTCCCAGGAAGCCGTGGCACAGGATGACGGGAGGCTGGCCGGGCTGGGTCCAGGACATGTCACCGGCGAACCGGTTGCCCCGAAGCAGTCCACGAGCGTAGGCGGCACCGTGGCTCACGGTGCGACGTACGAGCTCGTACTTGCCGGTCTTCTCTCGCTCTCCCAACTCGACCTGGAGTCTAGCAAGTCAGAACAGCGATTCGTCTACGCGAAATGCCTTTCACGGCCAAAGCGCTCTACCCGCGTAGTCCGATCGGGTGTCCGAACGGGCGCAGAACCCCCCGAGTGCGCAGATCCGTGACGCCTCCAGGCCCGGGATGGATCCAGTTGCGGGTAGAGCGCAACCCCACACGATCGCGCTTCGGCACGCGGTGGCGTGGAACGCGACGCTCGTGTCCGGTTCGGAACCGCTCAGCTCTCCAGCGTCTTGAGCTTCCGATACAAGCTGCGTTCGGAGAGGCCCAGCTTGCTCGCGAGGTCGCTGCGTTCCCCGTGGAAGCTGTCTCGGGCCCACCGCAGGTACTCGCGCTCGACCTCGCGCAGCGTACGAATCTTCGTAGGCGTCGGAGGCTCCGATTCGGTGCGTTGTGACGCGGTGAAATGCTCGAGCCGGATGGTGTCCTCATCCGCGAGCATCTGCCCACGCTCCAAAAGGTTGCGGAGCTGCCGAACGTTGCCGGGCAACGGATGCCGCTGCAGCCATGCGAACGCACGTTCGTCGAGGGTCTTCGAGCAGCCGCTGCTGGTCAGGATCGCGTCGACGAGGAGTCGCAGGTCGTCTCGACGTTCCCGTAGGGGCGGAAGCTCGATGGGGAACGCGTTGATTCGGTAGTAGAGGTCCGCCCGGAACCAGCCATCTTCAATGCCCCGCTCCAGGTTCCGGTGGGTGGCGAGCACGATGCGGGCCTCCAGCGGTCGACGCTCCGTCTCCCCGACCCGGCGGTAGGTTCCAGACTCGATCAGCCGCAGGAGCTTGATCTGCATGCTCAGGGGTACGTCGCCGATCTCGTCCAGGAACAAGGTACCCCCCTTGGCGGCTTCGACGAGCCCGGTGTGGTGTCGGTCGGCCCCGGTGAACGCCCCGCGGGTGTGCCCGAAGAGCTCCGATTCGAACAGCGCATCGGGAAGCCCCGAGCATTCCACCGGCACAAACGGCCCATCTCGCTGAGGCCCGGCGGCGTGCAGAGCCTTGGCGGCGAGTTCCTTCCCGGTCCCGGACTCGCCGAGGATGAGGACAGGAACGTCGAACCCCGAGGCGCGTTCGATGAGCTCGATCACCCGCATGAACGCGCTCGAGCGTCCGACAAACGACCCGGTCTTGGCGCTGGTGGTCTCGAGGACTCGGATCTCTTCGATGAAGTAGCTGATGCCTCCTTCGCCATCGATGATCGGAGTCAGCTGCACATCGACGTGCTCCGGACCGGCCGGGGACTGGTGGACATGAAAGACTCGAGCGCGCCGGCGGGAGTCGGTCGCTTGTCGCAACGGACACGACTCGCCGTTGTCGTCGCACGGGGTGGTGTACCCGTGGGACACCTCGTAGCAACGCGAGGTCCCGAGGTGGATCTCGTTGTCGTAGTGGTCGCGGTACGCCTGGTTGGTCGCGACGATTTCGTAGTCCGAGGAGAGCAGGATCGCCGGGCCCTCCTTGCACTCGAGCTGAGCGACCAGCTCGCTCGGAACCGGGCGCCGAAGTGGGACGAGCTCATCCACTGCCAAAGCGTACGTCAAAAATGGCAGCCGGGCGCCGGATATGGCAGTCGGGGTCGGGCCGGACCACGCTAAGCGCGCACACTCGGGACGTTTTTGGGTGGCGCGCCGCTTGCTCAACCGGAGCCCATCCCATGACGTCACCCGCGACTGCTCCTCGTGCACCGGCCCCCAGTCCGGCCAACGCACTCACTCGCGTCGAGCAGAAGCTCGACAAGCTCGAACAACGCCTCGCGTTCCTCGACCAGATGCCGGCAGTGCTCGAAGCCGGCGTGTCGACGGCCGACGACCTGGCCCGAACCCATCAGCTTCACGAGCGCATGGAGAGGGCGCTGGTGTTGGTCGAGACGCTGACTCGGCCTGAAACCCTGCAGAAGCTCGAGCAACTCGTCGAGCTTGCGAACGCGGCTCCGGATCACCTCGCTGGCATCCTCGGCACGGTCGACGATCTCGCCTCGCAGGCCCGTGACCAGGGGCTCGACCTCGGAGCCCTCGTTCCGGACTTGGCCAACATGGCGTTGTCCTCTCTTCGCGCCATGCAGCAGGCCCGCACCCATGTCGACGAGCCCGGGCTCTTCGCCGTGCTCGGGGCACTGCGCGACCCCGATGTCAGCCGGGCCTTTGGCTTCGGCCTGCAGTTCGCACGCACCCTCGGAAAAGACCTCAAGCAGTCGGCACTCCCGGCAGGAAGCGAATCCAAATGAGCCAACACTTCAACGTCGTCATCGTGGGCGGAGGAACGGCCGGCCTGTCCGTCGCAGCCCGTCTCCGCAACACCGACAACCCTCCTTCCGTCGCCATCATCGAGCCGGCCAAGACGCACTACTACCAGCCGATCTGGACGCTGGTCGGTGCCGGCGTTTTCGACCGCGAGATGTCGGCCCGTCCCGAGGCGGACTACATCCCGGCCGGTGCAACGTGGATTCAAGATCGAGTCAAAGGCTTCGACCCGGACGGCAAGGCCGTGCAGCTGGAGAAGGGGGAAGCGGTCACCTATGACCAGCTCGTCGTCGCGGCGGGTATCCAACTCGACTGGGACAAGATCGATGGTTTGAAGGAGACGCTGGGCACCAACGGCGTGACCTCCAACTACTCGTACGACATCGTCGAGTACACGTGGGAGTGCATTCGCGGTCACAAGAGCGGCCGGGCACTGTTCACGTATCCCAACACGCCGATCAAGTGCGCTGGCGCTCCGCAAAAGATCATGTACCTGGCCGAGCACCATTTCCGGAAGGTCGGCGTGCGCAAGGATGTCGAGGTGAAGTACGGCTGCGCCGGTGGTGCGATCTTCGGAATCGCGAAGTATCGAGCCGCACTCGAGAAGATCATCGACGAGCGGAACATCAAGACGGCGTTCAAGCACAACCTCGTCGCGGTCAGCGGTGCGAAGAAGATCGCCACGTTCGAGAACGTCGACACCGGCGACAAGGTGGAGATGGACTTCGGGATGATCCACGTCACCCCACCTCAGTCCGCGCCAGATTTCATCAAGTCTTCGTCGCTGGCCAACGGCGCCGGTTGGGTCGACGTCGACAAGCACACCACCCAGCATGTGCGCTATCCCGACGTGTTCTCGCTGGGCGACTGCAGCAGCTTGCCCACGTCCAAGACCGGCGCGGCGGTTCGCAAGGAGGCGCCCGTCCTGGTGGAGAACCTCTTGGCACACCGGGCGAAGCGTCCGTTGCCGGCCAAGTACGATGGCTACGCATCGTGTCCTCTCGTGACAGGGTACGGCACCGTGATCCTGGCCGAATTCGACTACAACGGAAATCCGACGGAGACGTTTGGGTTCGACCAGTCCAAGGAGCGCTACAGCATGTATGCGCTCAAGGCCTACGGTCTGCCGCCCATGTACTGGAACGGCATGCTTCAAGGTCGAATGTAGGGTCTTGTCTCGCTGCCCCTAGATTCCCACGAGCGTCCAGTTGCCCGAGCACGGCGCGGCTGGGCAGCTGAAGGTGCCGCTCCCGATGAGGTCGCCCTCACCGATTGTGCCAGTGAGGCTGCACTCTCCCAGACCCTCGATTGCGGCGCTTCCGACGACCATGCCGAGCGCATCCACGGTGCCGATCACACCCGCGGTACGGCCGAACGCGGTCGCGCCCCCCATCAGGTTTCCTGCAGCGTCGACGGAGATGTCGAGAGTCCCGAGCACGGAGACTTGGCACCTGGCGCTGAAGGAGCCGGTGTACTCCGCCTCGAAGGGAAACCCGCCCGCGGAGGTGCTCTCGCTGGACCCATCCAGGCCATCGTTGGTCGTTGACCCGGAAGTCGATGAACTCGTAGGGGACGGGTTGGTCGTGCTGGTCGGCGGATCTCCGGAGCCGCCTCCAGAGCCGCCCCCTGATCCTTCCGCGCCGCCGTTGGTGCCTTCGGTCGCTGTCGGACCACCCGTGGTGTCGTCCGTGCCCGTACCCATCGGTTCCGGTCCGTCCCGATCTGCGCCGACGAAGTTCGTACAACCTGCCAGGAGCAGCCCTGCTACGAGCCCATTTCGGCACCAACCCACGGCGCAATGGTACCAGGTGTATTCTGAGGCCTGCGCCGACGATGACGTCCGGGACAGCCGCCACCCTCGAACTCCTCTCTCGCGACGCCCATATGGCGATCGGCGCGAACGGGCGTTTGTTTGCCGCGCTCACGTTCCAGCCTCCGTCCGGAGTGTCCATGCGGCGGTTTTGCGAGGTGCTGGAGGAGCGCCGGGGCGTCGTTCAAGAGCCGCTGTTGGGTGTCTTCATCCCGTCGGCACCGCGACCCCGCCTCGACGCGGAGGGGCGGGAGGCGATTCGGGCACTGTGGCAAGACATCGCGAAACAGATGGACGTGTGCGCCATCTGGATTCGCCGCGACTCGTTCGTCGGTGCGCTCTTGCGGAGCCTGGTCACCAGCCTGATCATGGTTCAGCCGAAGAGGATCATCACCGGCGTGGTGTCGGATGCAACAAGCGCCGTGGACCTGCTCGCCAAGAGCGACACCTCGCTCGCGGACCCGACCCGTTCGAACTGGGCTGAAGCCCTCGAACAATTCGCGACCGAGTATGCGCCCACGTCCTGAGCGTTTGAGCGCGCCACCTCCCGTACCACCAGCGGATCAACTCTGCAGTGGTCGTGAAAAACCGTGACTCCGACGGCCGGAGTGTTCTATTGAGGCGCGATGAGCACGCCTCGATTGTCGAACCTCCTGTTCTTGTCCGGTTTCGCTGCGCTCGCGATGCCGGGTTGCGATTCCGACTCCGACGACACGGAGACCACGGCCAGCAACGCGACGGATGGAGGGACCGACGGAACGACGGACCCCGGGGGAACGACGGGCACCGGGGGTACAACGGGCTCTGGCGCCACGATGGACACCAGCGGAACCGTGAGCGGAACGGTGACCGCAACCGGCGAGCCCACAACGGCCACCGCCGGCGGTGACGGGGTGTGCCCAGCGCTCGCAGCGAAGTCTGCGGAGTGCGTCCCCGAGTACGACTACAAGAGCGAGCTGAACTATTGCGTCGAGCTCTTCGCTGCGCTCGAGGAGTACGGTGCGGATTGCGTTGCGGCATACGAGGAGGCGCTGGCCTGCGCGAGCACGCTCGACTGCGCAGACTTCAACGCCAAGAAGGAGCCCACCGCGTGCGCGGGAGCGCTCGACGCGGCTGAGGAAGCCTGTGGCTTCGGTGGCTCAACCGGTGGCTCGAGCGGCTCCGACACCGACGGTGGCTCCGGCACCGACGGCTGAGCGCGCACCCCTCAGATGAGGCTCGCTTGCCAGGTTCCGCTGCACATCACAGCCGCGCAGGTGAACGTACCGCTGGCATCTCCGGCGTCGTCGATCGAGCCGACCATGTCGCACGTGTCGACAATGACGTCGGCGGTCGCATCAACGTCGCCCACGTCGTCGACCGTTCCGTCGATCGTTCCGGTCCCGATCGCAGCCGCCGTCACGGTGCCCGTCATGGTGCCATCGTCCTCGACGGTGAACTCGACGGTGCCGTTCAGTGGCGCACCTCCGCACAGCGCGCTGACGGTTCCATCGTAGTCCCCCGCGTAGTCGGATCCGCCACCTCCGGTGGTCTCACTGGAGCTGCTGGAGCTGCTGGAGCTGGATTCGTCTCCGGTCGAGGAGCTGCTGGAGGACTCGGCGTCGGTGGTGGAGTCCGTATCGTCCGTCGTGGGGCCGGAGGTGCTGCCGCCGCTGGTGGTGTCTGTGTCCAGAGTCGGGTCCGTTGGCCCCGATGAATCGGTGTCTGTGTTGGGTCCGCCGGAGCTGTCCGCGACCCCCGTCGAGCCCTGCCCGGTCCCAGACTGGCTGCCCGCCGAGGTCGTCATCGTGTCGATGTCGATCGGGGTGCCGGTCGAGCTGCTGCCCGAGTTGCCGTCGGTGTCCGAGTCGAACGCGACCGAGGGGCTTCCGCAGGCCGGGGCGGTGATCAGGGCCAATCCAAGCAAGAATCCGTTACGCATTCTGACAGCGTACCGAAAGTTCGCCGCAGTGGAGCGATCGGCGCCGAAGAAAAACGAACGGCCCTAGGTAAGACATGCTCAGCTCGCGCATCCAACGGGTGAAGGACCCGACAGCATGACCCTCTACCACCTCGAGTACTGCCCCTTCTGCATCGACGTCCGCCGAAGCGCTGAATCGCTCGGCATCGAGCTTCAGCTCGTCGACATCGGTCGAGATCCCAAAGCGCGCGCGATGTTGATGGAGCGGCGGGGGCGCGGAACGGTGCCCGTCCTCGGTATCCCGAGCGACGACGGCGAGAGCCTCATGGGTGAGTCCCGCGACATCATCGAATACCTCCGCGGCTTGGCCGCGGCTTGAACCAGCTGAGCACGACTTGGAGACCGACATGGAACACCGCAACGTCGACGTAGCAATCTTGGGCGCTGGCACGGCTGGACTGTCGGCCCGGCGCGCCGCCAAAAAAGCGGGCGCGACCGCGCTGATGATCGACCCGGGGCCGTTCGGAACCACCTGCGCCCGGGTGGGCTGCATGCCGAGCAAGCTGCTCATCGCGGCGGCCGATGTCGCCCACAACGCATCCGAAGCGGCACCCTTCGGCATCGAGATCCCGCACGTGAAGATCGACGGCCCCGCCGTCATGAAGCGGGTTCAGGCGGAGCGCGACCGATTCGTCGGCTTCGTGAACGATGCGATCGACACCGCCAAGCAAGAAGGGGAGCTTCTCGTGGGCCGAGGCCGCGTGACGGGTCCTGGGAAGCTCCAAGTCGACGAGCACACCGAGGTCACATTCAAGCGCCTGGTCATCGCGACCGGCAGCAGCTCATTCACCCCGCCGCCCTTCCGCGGGCTCGAGCAGGCGATGCTCAGCAACGAGGAGGTGTTCGAGCTCGACGACCTCCCTGGCAGCATGCTTGTGGTCGGACTGGGTGTCATCGGCCTGGAGCTCGGCCAGGCATTCGCACGGTTGGGAGTTCGGGTCACGCTCGTGGGATTGGGCGGCACGGTCGGACCACTGTCGGATCCCGCGGTCAAGAAGGAAGCCCTCGATGTGTTCGGTCGCGAGTTGGACGTTCATGGCGACTACACGCTGCACGGCATCGAACCCGTTGCCGGTGGAGTCCAGGTTCGCTTCCAAGACAGCCAGGGCGTCGAGCGTGACGAGTTCTTCGAAAAGGTTCTGATGGCCGCTGGGCGTTCTCCCAACCTCAGAAACCTCGGGCTCGAGACGATGGGGGTCAAGGCAGACGATTGGGGACAGTACGCGATCGGTTTTGAGACGATGCAGTTGGGCGACCACCCAGTGTTCGTGGCTGGTGATGTCAACTCCATCCGGCCTCTCTTGCACGAAGCGGCCCACGAAGGGCGCGTCGCCGGTCGCAACGCCGCCCTGTTCCCCGAGATCGAATCGCCACCGCGTCAAGTGTCGATGGGGGTGGTCTTCACCGCCCCGCAGATCGGAATGGTCGGCCAGAGCTACGCCGAGCTTCAGTCCTGCGCGGCCGTGGCCGGCGAGGTCGACTATGGCAAGCAGGGCCGTGCCCGCGTGCACCGCAAGAATGCCGGGCGGGTCAGGGTGTACGCGGACAAGGACTCCGGGGTCCTACTCGGTGCGGAGTTGTTCGGTCCCGCGGTCGAGCACCTCACCCATCTGTTGGCCTGGGTGGTGCAGCGGGGGTTGACCGTGCACGAGGTGCTGGAGCTGCCCTTCTATCACCCCGTGATCGAGGAAGGCCTCCGAACGGCGCTGGTCGACCTGCGGGCGAACCTCCACCAAGGGGAGCGGATCAAGTGTCAGGTCTCGGAGATGGGACCGGGCGCTTGACCCTCTGGGGTCCCGGGGCCAAAGTGCCCGCGTGGACGGAACCGCGGCCATCGAATGCGATTGGGTGGTCGCGCTCCGCGACCCCGCGCGCCGTGATGATGCGGCGACGCGGTTGCGCGATCGCGTGCGTCGAGCGCTTGGGCGAAGCTTCGGGCGCCAGCTGTCCGACGCGGATCTCGACGACCTCACCCAGGACACCGTCGTGCGGACCCTGGCCAAGCTGGAGGAGTTCCGTGGTGAGAGCCAGTTCCTCACGTGGGCTACGGCGATCGGGGTCCGCGTGGTGCTCGGCGAGATCCGCAAGCGCAAGCATGCAACGCGCGCCATGGATCAGGTCCTCGCCGATGGGCGAGACGCGCTCGAGCAAGCTCTTGCACCGAAGTCGCTTCAGGAAGATGCCGCCCGCACTGTCCTGTACGGGGCCATCGAAGACGCACTCACCGAAGCCCAACGCGAAGCCTTACTGGCCAAGCTCGGAGGGCTCTCCATGATGGAGATCGGGCGTCGCACCGGTCGTAATCGAGGTGCGCTCTACAAGCTGCTGCACGATGCCCGCAAGCGATTGCTCGCGCACCTGAAGCAGGCCGGCTACGGCCCCGAAGATCTACTCACCGCGGAGGAGGCAACCGTATGAACGACTCCAAACCTACGCCCGACTCCACCGGCAACCCTGCCCGGGCTTCGCTCGCCCGCATGCTCGAGCTGACCCGCGGCGAGGAGATCGACTGCGAAGGCTTCGCGGAGCACCTGGCCGCCCTGGTGGAAGGCAACGTCGAGCCCGAGCTCAAAGCGTTGATGGACCACCACCGGAGGATCTGCCCGGAGTGCGAAGAGGAGCGACAGGCGCTGGAACGCGCTCTGTCGCCCCAAGACGCTACTTAGGACTCCGCAGCGTCCTCGGACTTGTCCCCCTGCGCTTCGAGCTCGGTGTCGACCGCGGTCTGCACGGCTTTGATCTCGTCCCGCATCACAAGGACCGTCTTCTTCATGCGTTCGACCTTGAGTTCCAGCGCGCGCTGAGCCTCGAGCGCGCCGTAGTGCTCGGCCTTGATCGCTTCGTCAACGTGGAGCAGAAGGGTCAGGTCTGCGTCGGAGAGCCCGTTCTGGGTCTCCTCGTCGTGCACGATCTCGGCGAGTTCCATGTCCGTTGCGGCGGTGCGTCCGACCTGTTTCATGAAGGCGTCGTTGTAGGTCGCCTCGATGTCTTGCACTTGCTCTTCGATGAGATCCGCGTTGGCGTAGACCTCCGCGATGCTGACGGCAAGCTCCTTGTTGCGGAACGTCTTCACCCCATCGGCGAGGTACAGCTGCCAGACCTCCCGTCGATAGAACGGCGTGAGGACGGCGGGTTGGAACGAGAACCCTGTGTCGTGGCCGGCGTGGCCCTTGTCGAACTGCTTGTAGAGGTCGTGGCACCCCTCGGGCGCGTGCGATTTTCCGTCGTCCTCGTGCTTCGCGAGAAACTCGTCGTGGAGACAGGCGACAATCTTCTCGTCCTCCTTCAGCTCCTCGAAGAAGTGAACGAACGTCTCCGCCATCGGGCCGAGGTTTTCGCCGGGCGTGGTGGCGTCGATGGACCCGAGGTCCTTCTCGATCGATGCCTCCTGGGCGACGTTGGCGTCGAGCTCTCGTTTGAAGTCGTGGAGCAGTGAGACATACTCCGCCTTCTCCTTTGAGGCGTCTTGGCAGCGCTGCAGCGAGGTTGCCGCGTACAGACCGACGAAGATGAGCGCGAAGTCGATGGACTTGTCGAAGAACAGCTCCAGAGCACCACTGCCGCCTTCGGCTTTCTTTTCGGCGCGCTGCTCTCGTTTCCGGGCGGCGGCGGATTGGAACCCACGTGCGGGCTCAGCCTGAGGTGGTACGTGTTGTTGAGGCTGTTGCTCGGGATAGGCCTGCTGCGGGGGGAACCCTTGCTGCGGCGGGTAACCCTGTGGTGGGGGAGCGCCTCCTGGAGCGTTGGGCGGTGGATGCATGCGCGGACTCTATCAATGAGTCTCGAGGATGTCCGCGACGAGTCGGGTGACCGCTCAAACTGCCGGGACTGGCCCGCGAACGCCAACTTCGCATCCATCCGCGGAATTCGCTCTAGACTCGCTGTCATGACGATGGAAGTGTTTGGCGGACACAGCGTTGGCGCTCGGCTCGAGAAGTTGCAGGACAGTCCGTACTTCGACGGGGAACGTTTTCGAAACCCGGTCGAGACTCCGCAAGCGCGACCGAGCCTGGGATTGGCCTGGGAGTTCATCTCGGATACGGCCGGTCGCGTCCCCGAAGCAGAGCACCCGCTGGTGCGGCCCGAGCCTGCGTCGTTGGTCGCGGGCAAAGGTGAGGCGCTTCGGGTGACGTGGCTTGGGCACAGCACTTCGGTGGTCGAGATCGATGGTGCGTTGGTGCTGACCGACCCGGTGTTCGGTCCGCGGGCGGGTCCGTTTACGTGGATGGGACCGAAGCGTTTTCATGCGCCGCCGATCGAGCCCGAGCAGCTGCCGGACCTCGACGTGATTCTCGTGTCCCACGACCACTACGATCACCTCGACCTTCCCACGGTGCAGCGGCTCGCGGCGCGGGAGACCCCGTGGGTCACGTCTTTGGGCGTGGGTGCTCACCTGGAGCGTTGGGGTGTACCCGCCGAACGCATCATCGAGCTTGGGTGGTGGGAGAGCGTCGAGATCGCCGGCCTCGAGATCACCGCATGTCCTTGTCGTCACTTCGCGGGGCGTGGGCCGACCGCGAGCAAGGCGACGTTTTGGTCGAGCTGGTCGCTCCGGGGCCCCAAGCACTCGGTCTGGTTCTCGGGCGATACGGGGATCTGGGAGGACGCTTGGGATGAGATCTCAGAGCGCTTCGGCGGCTTCGACCTGAGCATGATCGAGATCGGTGCGTTTCACGAAGCGTGGGGAAGCATCCATCTCGGACCCAAGAACGCCCTGGCGACGCACCAGCGGGTCAAGGCCAAGACCATGATGCCGGTGCACTGGGGCACGTTTAGCCTGGCCCTTCACGACTGGGACGAGCCGATCGCCACGCTGCTGGAGTTGGCGGACAAGGCTGGCGTGCAGCTGCTCAGCCCGATGATGGGACAGAGCGTGCACCGGGAGTCTGGGGTGGCGGCGTACTGGCAGGAGCGCGCGAAGCGATTCGAGGGGTGAGTCCGGGCTCAACCCTCGGCGGCAGGGGTCGGCTCGGGCGTCGACCGCTTCCAAGCGTTCAACCCAAAACCATCGCTCCAACAACCCGGCTCGGGTCAGGCTCGTCCTTCGAGCTCGACCTGCCGTGTTTGCAGGGCCTCCTTGAGGTGCTGAACCGTGGTTTGGACCCGCGGTGCACGTCGGACTTCGTGGTGCACGAGGACCCACAGGGGCGCCATCGCCAGTGGAAGTTTGGGAAACAATCGGGTCAGTGTCGGAAAGTGAGGACCGATGAAGCAAGGCAACAGCGCGATGCCGAAGCCCGCGGCGGTCGCGACCGCCAGGTGGGAAACGGTGTCCGCTCGATAGACTGAGCTCGGCTCCTGGATCAACGCCTCGAGGGGAGCCGAGATGGCCTGGAGGTTGCCGTGCCCCGCGACGAGAGCGTGCCCCGCGAGATCGCGGGAGCGTCGTGGTCGACCATGACGCTCCAAGTAGGCTTCGGATGCATACAGCCCCCCGCGCAGTTCTCCGACGGTTCGGGCGACAACATCGGGGTCGTGGGTCTGAGCTCCACCGATGCGGATCGCGATGTCGGCCTCTCCTCGGGAGAGGGACAGTCGCGCATTGCCGATCACGATCTCGAGACTGATCGCGGGGTGTTTCGTGCGGAGTTCGAGCAGAATTTCCGTCAGTAGGTACGAGGCCACATCCTCAGCGGCGGCGATTCGAACGACACCCGCCAGTGATGCGTCATGTCCGAGTACGCGGCGCTCGCTCGCAAAGATCTCGGACTCGACTCGCTCCATGCTTTTCATGAGGTCTTGCCCCGCGGTCGTCAGTCGCACTCCCCGGGGCAACCGATTGAATAGGCGAGTCGAAAGGCGATCCTCGAGCTGACCGATACGGCGGTGCACGGTCGACGCTTCGACACCGAGGTCCCTCGCGGCCGAGGAAAGCCCTCCTGCCCGCGCGACCGCGAGGAAGTAGCGTAGGTCATCCCACTGCTCCATCGTTCGATTGTAGCAACGCAGGGTTGCGGTATCGCGTGTTTATCCGAACGATGGCTTCGGGGAGTATCGCGGGATGAATCGCCGTCTCGTCGTGCTTCCGCTGTCTCTTGCTTTGCTCTCGCTCGTCGGCTGTGAGGAGGACTCCTCGTCCGCGCCTGATGCCGACGACGAAACCGGAACCTCCGAAGCACAGACCGGAGGGCTCGACGAAGAGACCGACACCGATGGAGACACGGAGACCGAAGGCGGTGGTGCCCCGGACATCGGTGAAGGTGTTGCGTGGCCGGATAAGTCACCCGAGCAGCGTGGCGCCTACATGGGACTCGTTGTGCTACCGACGATGACGGAACTCTGGCAGCAGTCCCCGAATCCGGATCAGGACGTCACCTGCGCAACCTGCCATGGCCCGGGCGCGGCTGAAGGCGACTTCACCATGCCCAACGCCGCACTCACCCCCCTGGACCCCACCAACGAGTTCGAGGCGCACCAGGACAGCGCTGACTTCTTGCAGTTCATGATGACGCAGGTGACCCCGGAGATGACGGCGCTGCTGGATGCGGAACCGTTCGACTTCGAAACCAACGAGGGGTTCAGCTGTTTTTCCTGTCACACCCCGGCCGGATGAGTTCGTTCGATCTGCGCAACGTTGGATTCTGTATTCTGCCATTTCGCGGAACGAGGGGAGGATGAACCATGGTTCTCGATGAACTGGTCCAAGCGTCTCGGTTGCTGTTGTGTTGTCGCGTTCTCCCTCGGATGCGGTCCGAAATCGGCGGGGCCGTCGGGGACGGCCGATCCCGCTGCCCCAGCCGCGGGGGACCAGGCACCTGACGTTGGGGAGGGCGTTGCGTGGGAGGAGAAGTCGATGGAGCAGCGCGCCGCCTTCATGCAGGTTGAAGTGATGCCTGCGATCGCCGAGCTGTGGGCGCAGTCGCCCACGCCCGATGCGGGAGTGAATTGCGTGACCTGCCATGGACCCGCCGCCCAAGAGGGCGACTTCACGATGCCTAGTGCGGCGCTTCCTGTGCTCAATCCTGCCGACGAGTTCGCGGCTCACCAAGACGACGGCGCTTGGCTGCAGTTCATGGGCGCACAGCTGACCCCCAAGATGACCGAGCTTCTCGCCGCGGAGCCCTACAACATGGAGACGAATCAAGGGTTTGGTTGCTTCTCCTGCCACACCATGGCGGGGGCCTGACCCGAGGCGGGGAGGCCATCGATGAGCACCCGCCGGCTACCGGTCTACCTCATCAGTCATGGTGCGGGGCCCTGGCCCTGGCTCGACGACATTCCGGCGCAGGTTGGTGTCACGCCAACGGCGATCTCGTCGCTACGCGATCCTGCAGTCGGGCTGCGGCGCACCGCGTGGGGTCAGGACGAGTTGGAACAGCTGGGTCGTTCGGCCTCGGAAACCGCCGGCACACGACAACAGGTAGAACTTCCACATCCGGTAGAAGTCGTCGTCGTAGCGACCCGTGGCCTTCAGCCTGGGCCACGCGGCGTCGAAGTTTTCGAACCACGCCATGAGGGTGGGGTCGTAGTCGGGGCCGAAGTTGTGGACATCTTCGACCACGAACCGGTCTTCCGCAGCCTCGGCGAGCTGCGCGAGGCTGGGCAGCTGCGCATTGGGGAAGACATAGCGGTGGTAGAACGGATCGATCAGCGCCTGCTTGGAGTGGAAGCCGATCGTATGGATGAGCGCCACACCGCCTGGCTTGAGGCAACGGTGGGCGAGCTTCATGTACGTCTCGTAGTTCTTGGCCCCGATGTGCTCCATGATGCCGATCGAGATCACGGCGTCGTACTCGCCCGTGGCTTCGCGGTAGTCGGCGAGATGAAGTTTGACGGGTAGGCCTTTGCAGCGCTCCATGCCCAGGGCGACCTGCTCTTTGGAGACGGTGTAGCCCTCGACCGAGACGCCGTAGTTCTCGGCAGCGTACTTGGCGAAGCTGCCCCAGCCGCAGCCGAGCTCGAGCACCCGCATGCCCGGCTTGAGGCCAGCCTTGCGGCAGACGAGATCGAGCTTGGCAACCTGGGCGTCTTCGAGATTGTCGGCGTCTTTCCAGTAGCCGCAGGTGTAGACCATTCGGCTGTCGAGCATCGCCTCGTAGAGGTCGTTGCCGATGTCGTAGTGCTTCTGCCCAACCTCAAACGCCCGGGCGACCGACTGCATGTTGGTGAGCTTGGCGACGACGGTCCCCGAAGCGATACGGGGACTGCCCAGGACGTGCCGGCGAAGCTGCGCGACCACCATCCGAGAGATTGCTTCGTCGAGTTGCTCGCAGTCCCACCAGTTGTCGATGTACGCCTCGCCGAGCCCGAGCAGGCCGTCGGCCAACACCTTGCGGTAGAAGCGAGCGTCGTGAACGTGGATCGCATGGGGCTCGTCACCGCCGATCGGCACACCCGCGAGACCGAGCAACTCACGGCAGGCGGACTCGGGATCCGCCAGCGACATGACTTTGTTCAGCGTCTGCGCGACCCCTTGTGCTCGAAAATTCATCGCGGGAGCTTGGCACGTCCCCACATTCGTTGCGACGCCGGATCCGGCCTCCTGTCGTTCCGATCACACACTCGGAACCGACTCCCGAGCCGCTCAGCGGCGCTCGTTGCGTGATGTCGCGAAAGCTCGATCAGAAGAAGCGATAGCCGATGCCAACCGTGACCACCGGCGTGAACACGTAGTCGGTGTAGATGTCGTCGAGATACGCTTCCCCTTCGTTGGCGAGGGTTCGAAGCGCCATCGTGTCCGTGAGAGGAGAGGGGTCCCGTGGCTCCAAGGTGGTCTTCGAGGCGACGGTTCCGGCGAACCCGAGCGCGGCATTGAGCACGATCCGGTCGCGCCATACCAGCCATCGCCAGCCGGTTTCCACGTCGAGCATGTGGAGCGTCGAGCGAACGTCGTAGTTGAGCAGCGTGTTGCCGCCACCGCCGCCGCCGGTTGGAGCCGTACCGCCGGTCAGGAGCACGATGGCCTCCTGTCCGGTGATGCCGCCGCCGAGCGTCACGAGGCCGTATCCGCCCTCGAAGTACCACCCACGCTTGGAGAGTGGACGCCAGCCGAGGTGGGTCCGCCACACCAGCGATGACGCGAGCGTGCTGCGAATGACGTCCGCGGTTGCGTCGTCGTAGCCCCCCGCCGCGACGACGACGGCGTTGATCACATCGACGTAGCCACCGGGCAGCGTGCCGACTCCGGTCGAGAGCTGAATGCGGTAGGGGAACTCGGCCTTGATGCGTGCGCCGACGGACACCGGGAAGTCCGTCTGCAGCTGCAGCTCGAGATGATAGGGGCCCTCTCGCAGTGGACGGCGGACAGCCGATGGTTTTGGCTTGGCGGCCTCCGCCGGTTGGCTCGGGGGTTGTGCGTCCGAAACAGCTGGCTCCACGGGGGTGTTTGCGTCGGTCGGCGCGAGAAGGAGGCCCAAGACGATACAGAAGGTGTTCATGGTGATCTGGAACTCCTATGGCCCAACGGGGGCGTTCGGGAAGTCGAAGCGAGGGACGTCCAAGGTCGCGAAGTCCGTCTCACCCTCGGTGATCTGAATGTGAGCGTTGGCGGCGACGTTCTCGAACACTTGGTCGGCCTTGCTGCCCGGCCAGTGCACGGTCAGTCGCGTCAGTCGCTTCGACTTGCCGATGCCGATGAGCTGGGTGAACGGGTTGCCCCCATACGAGCCGCCGGAGGTGACCCACCGGACGATCGTGCGCCGCTCGCTGCCTTCGACCTCGGCGGTGATGCGGGCTCCGATCGCGCTGCGGTTGGTCGTGGTTCCGACGAGCTCTGTCTCTTATACACATC
>CAJXVA010000090.1 GCA_913061055.1 uncultured Pseudomonadota bacterium | reverse complement strand
TACACTAGATCGCTCGTCGGCAGCGTCAGATGTGTATAAGAGACAGCACAGCACTCGCTCGCGCACGAACTGTCCGCGGAGCACGGGGGACGGATTGACGGGGTGGGAGTGGCCGGCAAGGAAACCAGGCAGGGTGAGAACACCGCGACGTTGTGCCGGGTCGACGTCGACGATCTCCCAATCAGTGCCGGGAGCCGACACGCCCATCAGCTCGGCGAGGGCAGGGCTGACCGGTACCTCGGTCGAAGTGAGCAGCCCCTGAAGCGTCCCATCGCCCTCAAAGAAGTTGTGCTCGACGAATCGTTCCATCTGGGCGTGGGTGTCGAGGAGCGTCTGCTCGGACCACTGCGGATAGGTCGCCGGGTCCTTCATCTCGAACAACACGTCGTCGAATCCAAGCCACTGGCGGTGGAGGTTGACCACGGCCGCGCGTCCACGCGGCAGCTCGATCATGCGACGAACCTGCGCCTCGATCTCGTCGGCCTTGGACAGCGCGTCGGCTTCGGCGGCGGCGAGCAAGGCCTCGTCGGGCGTGGAGTCCCATAGGAAGTAGCTGAGTCTGGACGCGACCTCGTAGGCGTTCAGGGGCACGAGCTCGCCGGGCGCAGCATCCTCGGCGCCGATGCCTTCCTCGAGCAGATAGACGAAGTTGGGCGACTGCAGCATGGCCGAGACGGTCAGCGAGATCGCGACCAAGAAGTCGTCCTGCAGCGCGCCGGTGTCTTCGAACGAGGCGGCGAAGACCTGGCCGTAGCGTGCGACGTCGCCATCGGCCACCGGTCGACGGAACAGCCGGCGACCCAGATCTCGGATGACGGTCTCGGCGGCCACGTTGGCTTCGGGCACCGAACTGGGAAGGGGTAGACCGGTCGCGGTTTCGAAGGCCTCGCCGCTGGCGAAGACCGTTCGAGTCACCTCGAGGGCGCCTCGCTGGTACCCCTCGATGAGGGCGGCGGAGGGCACCTGCAGACGGGCAGCGTTCTCAAACCCATGTGATTGGGGATCGGCGGGGAGCAGGTTCTGCAGCTCGGAGAAGCTCTGCCCGGGGAAGAGGTCCTCGAGGGTGTTGATGTACTGCCGGACGGTCAGGCGCCGCAGCGGGCTCTCGTGGGCGCGACACAGCTGGCCGTCCGGACCCACATCGTCATCCCCGTCCTCGCCATCATCGTCGTTGCCCTCGTCTCCCTCGTCGGCCCCGTCGGTCTCGAGGGCGCCCGCGTCGAGGCCGATGTAGCAGCCACCGCCCAGGGAACACGCCAGGCTCGCCACCAAGACGGGCGCGCACCATCGGCGAAGCTCGAGCCGGCGTTTGATTTCGAATCCGTTCATCCCGATGCGGCGCGGCGCGTTGGCCCAAGCGATGCCGCCGATTGTGGACCAGCGAAGGCCTGCCGTGCCACAGCCATCGGCTGCAGGAGCGCATTCTCCAGCGGAGATCCGCAACGCGATTGCCGCCTCCAAGGGCAAATTTTGGCGAGTCTGCGTCACCGGACCGGTGGTGTTCGCGCGTTGGGGGCTCGTGCCCGCGGATTGTTCCGAACCTGCGCGAGGTGCTGGTAGGGTCCGGCCGTCATGGCGCTCACACGGGATGCACTGATTCAGTACCTCGAAGAGAAGGCTCGGGTCGATTTGAGCCAGGCCGAAGACGATACGGAGCTGTTCTCCACCGGGCTCGTGGATTCGTTCGCGATGGTGGATCTCCTCGTCTTCTTGGAGAAGCACACGGGCACGAAGATGGGCCCCGAGGACATCACGCTCGACAACCTCGACTCGGTGAGCCGCATCCTCGCGTTCGCGCGGGAACAGACGGCATGAGCGAGCGGCCCGGGATCGTCATCCTCGGCACGCCGCGATCGGGCACGACGTTGCTGCGACGGTTGCTCGATGCCCACCCGAATATCGCCTGCCCGCCCGAGACGTACGTGCTCAGCGGCGCCGCGCGATTCCTGCATGAGGAGTCTTTTGCGCAGGGCCTGAAGATCGGCGCCCTGTTCGGACTGGGCTACGCGGGTTTCGAAGACACCGAAGTCCTCGCCCGACTGAGGCGCTTCGCGTTTGGGTTCTTCGAGGAGCACGCGGCGAAGGCAGGCAAGGCTCGTTGGGCGGAGAAGACCGCCTTCGATGCGTTCCACGTTCCTGCGATTCGGCGGCTGTGCGCGGGGCACGTCAAGTTCATCTGCTTGCATCGTCACGGCCTCGACGTCGCCGCGAGTCTCGGGGAGCTGACCGACAAGACCGGTGGCTACGTGGAGGAGCTGCACCGGTACGTCACGCGTCACCCGCAGCCTCTCGAGGCGTTCGCCCATGCCTGGGTCGACACGGCGAGCGCGATCGAAGACCTCGCCGAGCAAGACGACGACGCGCTGAGCATCCGCTACGAGCGGCTCACCGAAGACCCCGAGGCGGTGCTCGCGGAAGTCCTCGCCTTTGTGGATGAACCCTATGACGACGGCATTGTTGAGCGCGCGCTGGGCTCGAGTGAACACGTCGGGTTCGGCGACTGGAAAACGTACGCGCGAGCCAAGGTCGACACCCGCAGCGTCGCGCGGTGGAAGTCTCTGCCGGCTGCTTCGCAGACCATGCTGGCGGGCGTCTGCAACCCCACACTGGAACGCCTGGGCTACGACGCTGTGTCTACAGAAGAAGAGAACGACGAGGATGCTCGTCGCCGCTACGAGCTGGGCTTGCTGCTCGGCCGCCTCAAGAAGGAAGACTGATCGATGATGCGTGCGTCGTTTGTCGCTGCTGCGTTGTGGCTTGTCGGGTGTTCTTCGCCCGCGCCGGAGAGCGGTTCCGAGTCCCCTGCGGCGTCCGTGCCGGAGGCAGAACCTGCCCCCTCGGAACCCTCAGAGGTGGCGGCGGAACCGGCGGTGGCCGAGGTCGCGCCCGAACCCGAGAAGCCCGGGTGGGAGCCCCGGCCCGGGGATGACGTCACCCCGCACCACGCCATCGAAAACGTCGAGGCGCTGAGTTACTTCTTCGACCAGCTCGCCGGCCTCGACGACGGTGAGACCAAGGTCGTGCGGGTCGTGCACCTGGGTGCGTCGATGATCGGGATGGATGACCTGCCCTCGGTCATGCGAGACAAGTTTCAGACGCGCTTCGGCGATGGTGGAGCCGGCTTGGTGCTGCTGCAGCGCTACATGACCAACTACATCCACCGCTGGGTCGACCTCAAAGGCAAGGGGTGGGAGCAGTGCTACATCGGCTACCTGTGCAAAGGCGACGGCCACTACGGCCTCGGTGGCGCCACGTTCTGGAGCGCCGGGGGAGCCAGCACCAAGATCACCAACCGCAAGGAGGGGCTGGGCAGCCACTCCTCTCATCTGGAGGTCTGGTACGCGGGACAGCGTCGCGGCGGGAGGCTCAAGGTACAGGTCGACGACGCCGAGGCGGTCATCGTCGAGACCGCAGCCGATGCGCTCGAGGATAGGTTTCATACGATCGAGGTCGAGGACGGACGTCACTCGGTCACAGTCCGTCCCGGCGGCGGTGGTCAGGTTCGTGCTTACGGCGTGGTGCTCGAGACCGACAAGGGCATGGTGTGGGACCAGTTCAGCTGGCTCGGGGCGTTCACCAAGCGCATGCATGCATGGAACGACGAGCACATCGCGGCCCAGGTGAAGCAGCGCGACCCTGCACTGCTGGTGTTCACGTTCGGCGGCAACGACACCCGCCGCATCGCCAACAAGAAGCTCAAGCCCGCGCAGTACACCGCCGAGTTCGTGAAGGGCATCAAGAAGGTCCGGGCTGGAAAACCCGATGCGTCTTGTTTGGTCACGGCGATGACCGACCGGGCGCGCTCTTTGGACTTCGATGTGACCGCGGTGTTGGGTGACGTCGTGGAGGCGCAACGGCAGGCGGCCGAAGAAGCGGGCTGCGCGTTCTTCGACAGCTTCACCGCGATGGGGGGCAAGGGCAGCCTCGCCGCGTGGCGCCGCAAGAAGCCTCCGTTGGCGGCACCGGATCGCAAACACCTCAACCATGCCGGGCGCGAGGTGCTCGGCGGGTGGATGTATGACGCGTTGATGGCCGGCTACGTCGAGCGGCGCCGATCCGCCGGGTGACGATGCGGCGACAACGCGCGCCCCGAGGTGGGGCGTTCCGACACTCGGTCCTGGCCTCGGCTGCCTCTCGCTAGGTCAACCGCCCCTCGTTTTCGTCGAATCGTTGACGCGCTGCCGGGCGCCGCCGCACACTCCCTTCGTGGCTCTCTCCCTGCTCGGCCCACTCGGTCTGATGACCGCTCTTGCTGCGACGCCGCCCCTGCCCGAGAGCGAGGAGCCGGCCCCGACGTGGCGTTGGAAGCAAGCGGACAAGCCGGTGAAGATCACCGTCATCGCGGGCTCCGTCGGCGCGTTCTCGGGGCAGTCGTTCCACAAGCGGCTCGGCGGCGTCTGCGAGAATGTCGAGATCCGCAACCTGTCCAAGACGGGTATCGGCGCGCTGCAGATGAAGCAGCGGTTCCGCGGTCAGGTCCTGAAGAACCGCAACATCAAGCTGAGCGATGAGCAGTTCGAGCACTGGGCCTTCGTGGCGACCGGTCTCAACAGCATCGGCATGCCGGAGATGACCAACCACTACGTCAAGGGGCTGGTCGAGCTCGCCCACAGCAAGGGCATGAAGGCGCTTGTTCTCAGTCCGACCCCGTGGGGCAAGGATGGGCTCAGCAAGTTCAAGGGACTCTCGGGGCTCGCGAAGGCCGAGGCAACACGAATCGTTGTCGACTACGTCATGGGTCGCAACCACCCCAAGGATGCTCTGGGGCGCTACGCCGCCAAGCGTTCGGTCGAGGGAGATGTGGACTGGGTCGCTTCGGAGATCGTCGATATCGGCATCGACCTCTACGACTCCCAGCTCCGGGACAAGGACGCCGAGCCCCGGGATGTAGACGCGATGCGCCGGCTGTTCGAGAAGGACCGGGCCTGGAAGAAGGCCCACGCCGATCTCGACCCCGACGCCTACGAGGCCGCGCTGGCTGCTGATGCGCAGCGGGCGTCCGAGGTTCCGCAGTGGTTCATGCGCCCCGAGTTGCGAGGATTCGACTACATTCACCCCAACTCCGAAGGGCACCGCGTGATCGCTCAGGTCACCTGCCCATCGCTCCCCGAGAGTTGGGGATGCGCTTGCGACGAGTTGTAGACACGAACTCGAAAGGACCTCTGATGGCAAAAAAAATCCAGTGGCACTACCACCGCAACGGTTGAACGAGTTGCACAAGAGCGTCCAAGTTCATGGACGCACGGGGCCTCGCCGCCCAAGAAAAGGTTCCGGCCAGCCGTAAACTCGGCCGAGACGTGGCCACCGAAATGCTCGCCGAAGCCTCGACGCTGCACGTGGCCAAAGGAAAAAAGCTCTCCAGCTTCAAGGGAGAGGCGCTGCGGTCTGACGAAGCGGTCGCCGCGATGCTGGGGCCGACCGGAAACCTCCGTGCACCCACGCTGAGGGTCGGCAAGACGCTGATCGTGGGGTTCAACGAAGAGCTGTTCGAAGATCTGTTTTCGTAGGCCAGCTCTCGTTCCGGGCGGCGCGGCCGCGGGCTGAAATCGCATCGACATGGATTCGCGCGCACGAATCCGTATGTTGAGAAGGAGATGAGCGACTACCAAAGCGAGTTCCGCCCCGAGCACGGTGTCTGGGTCCTCAAGCGCGTCGAATGCGAGACGAGCCTCGATGAGGAGTCCAACACCGGACGGCACCCGTTGCCGGCTCCTGGCCGCACGCTGAGGGTCGTGGAGGCTGAGCCCGCCGCCCGGTCCTGAGTCCCACCGCCCGCGCTCCCTGAGCCCGCATTCCGCCAAGGAATGTGGGCTTTTGCGTGGTTGGCGGCGAGAGACTCCGGAGACGGTCGCGGTCGTCCGACATCGGCGCCTCGGTCGCGACGCGGATGTCGTGCCGCGCGGCTGGTGCAGGAGCTGAAACGGGTGAGGATGTCCCCTGGCTTGCTTCTTGCTCTTCCAGAACACCGGTGAGCTGGAGAGGGGTTTCGAGCGGAGTTGTGGGAGCGTTGGCGGCGTGCCTGCTTGCCTGTGGCGGCGGGGGCGACGGCGCCGGATCCTGTGCCGGTGACGCGTGCGTCGAGGACGGCTGTGACGACGGAACGCAGAGTTGCATCTGCCCCGCACCCACCGAGACGGAGCCCGCGCCCCAGTGCTTTCCCGAAGAGGACCTGTGCGAGATGGCGGCTCAGCGGGTTGGACACGGCGTCTGTTCCCACGCGATCGCCGACGACTCCGAGTGGAACGCCTCATCGATTCCGTTTGCGTCACGCGCGGACGTCAAGCGGCTGTCGAAGTACTTGGTCCCGGTTGAGCCAAACTCGCCGCTGCCCCCTACGTTCTCCGACACGAACTTCTACCGGCTTCACTTCTGCATGTTGCAGGAGGCGTTCGAGCCGATCTTCCCTGGCTACCGCTACGCGGACTACAACTGGGACGTCTACTTTCGCGAGCGACGCCGCATGTACGCGGGCTCGATCTACGAGTTCAGCGGTGAGGACGTGGCGGCTCCCTTCGCGTTCTTGATCGAGACACCGCAAGACGCCGAAGAACTGTTGACCGAGGAGGAGGTCTACACGGTCTACCGGCGGCTTCAAGACCGATTCGGTCCCGGGGAACTCGCCTACCTGCCGTACTCCGCGGCACAGATCGAACGCGCCGCGACGTGGACCGACGCGCCCTTCGAGGTGGTGGTCTCCGGGGATGAGCTCGTCACCTTCGAGCCGTACTCCACCGGTGCGACGTATGGCCGGGTTCGACTCTACGGCGCCGATGAGGTCGACGACATCGCCGGAAGTTTTGGCGCTCAAGACCTGCTGGTGCTCGAGGCTGCGACCAACGCGTTGGAGGGCGCAAACGCCGGTGTCATCACCAGCACGAGGCAAGACGTCTTGAGTCACCTCAATGTGTTGGCGGGACAACGCGGAACGCCCAACGCGTTCGTCGCGGATGCGCTCGAGGCCTTCGCACCGTTCGAAGGAGAACTCGTTCGGCTCGATGTCCTCGATGGAACCTATACGCTCGCGCCCGCCACCATCGATGAAGCCGAGGCGTTCTGGGCAAGCAACCGTCCGCAGGCCGACATCGATCGACAGCCCGATGCGACGTTTGACGAGCTGCTATCGCTTCAGGATATCGACACCGCAGACGAGGAGGCGCGCGCTCGTTCGGTCTCACGGTTTGGGGGCAAGGCGACGGGTCTCGCGACTCTGTACACCCATCTGGACCCCCAGTACCAAGTGACGGGGTTTGGCGTTCCGGTGTCGCGGTACTTCGAGTTTCTCTCCGACAACGCGTGGGACGTGGACGTCGACGGCGACGTGATGACGCTGAGTTACGCGGACACCATCGCGCTGTGGCTCGAGGATGACGACTTTCGGACGGATACGCAGCTGCGCCGGGAACGGCTGGATGCGTTGGTGCAGCACATGGAGGATGAGTCCACCATCGACGAGGCGCTCGTCGCCGACCTGGAGTCGAGGGTCTCCGAGGTGTTTGGTGATCCTTCGGTCATGGTCCGGTTCCGCTCGTCCTCCAACGCGGAGGATGGGGTCGACTTCAACGGCGCAGGTCTCTACGAGTCGACCCGGGTCTGTGTGCTCGACACGGAAGACCGTGAGGACCCCTCGGCCTGCGACCCCGACTCCAAGGCGCGCTCCATCGCTCGGGCGTTGCGCAAGGTGTGGGCCAGCGCGTGGGGCTTTGGGGCGTTCGAGGAGCGCCAGTACTTCCAGATCGACCAAACTCGGGTCGCGATGGGCATTCTTGTGTCGAGCCGGTTTGCCGATGAGCAGGCAGATGGAGTCGTCTTCTCGGGCAACCCGCTCGATCCGACCGATCCCCGCGTGACCGTCAACGTTCAGTTCGGAGAGGAAGACGTCGTCAGCAGCACGCCCGGCGTGACCGCCGAACTCAATCGACTCACGCTCTCGCAAGGCGAGGTGACCGAGATTGAGCGGGTGTCGGTGTCCTCGCTGTCACAAGGCGAGGAGTCGGTGTTGGACGACGACCAGCTGCGTGAACTTGGAGGCGTCGTGGCTGGGGTCATGGATAAGCATCCGCGTCCGGCCGGTGCAGGGGACTCCGAGGTCCTGTGGGACATGGAGTTCAAGATCGATGCGGCCGGTGACCTGAAGATCAAACAGATAAGGCCGTTCGTCGCACATGCGGCGGACCCTAGCTATGCGAGCTGTGAGCTCGAATGAACGACCTGGAGACCGAACTTATGAAGACCACTCTTTCCTTACTTGCTGCGTCCCTCTTGCTCTTCACCGGCTGTCCGGCGGACGAGGATCCAAACGAGAACGACACCGAGAGCGCCGACACCGATCCTTGTGCTTCGGGGAGCACCGCGACGGCGGGTTGCGCCGACGACCCGTGCGAGTCGGACGGCATCGCTGGGTGCAGCAGCACCGATCCCTGCAGCCAAGGTGGTGGGACGGCAGGATGCAGCGGCGGCGACCCCGAAACCGATACCGATCCGTGCGAAGCGGGTACGGCGGGATGTGGAAGCACGACCACGGGAGACCCCTGCGAGGATGGGGGCACGGCGGGGTGCGGGACCAGCACCGGCGACACCGACACAGACACGGATGCGATGACCGACACGGACACCGACACCGACACGGCGGGGGCGACGGACGGGGGCACGACCACCGGGGGACCCAAGGGCTAGCCGGGTACTGTGGACGCTTCATCCCTTGCTGTGCCGCCGTGCCGGGGCGTGCATGTACAGTCGTGGGGATGGCACTTCGAGCATGGGTGATCGCGGTGGCGGGGAGTCTGGCGTTGTTCTCGCTCCCCGCCGCGGCTGCCCGACCTCGGGCCCCGCTGGCGAAGGCGCCACTTGTGGCTGCCCGCGGTCCGCACCGGATCGTCGTGAAGTTCGTCGATGCAGCCGCGGTTCGGGGGGAGGCGCGGGGGACGACCCGCAGCGGTGGTGGGCATGATCTCACCTCGTTGCACGCCCTGCTTCGGACGCACGGCCTGAGCCTGACGCCGATCTTCCCAGACGCCGCGCGGGTGAAGCGACTCACCGCGCGAGCGCTCCACCGCAGTGGTCGCGCGCAGCCCGATCTGCTCGGAATGTTTGAGGTGCACGGGGCTTCGCTCGAGCATGCACGGGCGCTTCAAGCCCTGGGTGTCGTCGAGTTTGTGAGCATCAGCCGCATCGGGACGCCTCCGCCGGTCGACATCGCCCCACCCACGCCCGATCTACAGGCGTTGCAGGGGTATCTGGGCCCGGACCCGGGCGTGGATGCCATCGGGGCCTGGGCGATGGGGTATCGGGGGGAAAACGTCGGCCTCGCGGATATCGAGTACGCCTGGATTCTCGAGCATGAAGAGTGGAACGAAGGCGCGCTCACGCCGGAGCCCAACCAGACGCCCGACCTCGAGGCGCTGGTGGATATCACCGACGGAAACCACGGCACAGGTGTGGCTGGGGTTCTCATCGCAGGGGACAACGGCTACGGCACCACCGGGATCGCGCCAAGCTCCACCTTGGGCGTGTACCCCGAGCTCACCATCGAGTCAGGGCCCCGGCGGCCAGAAGCCATCATCTCCGCGGCCTCCGACGCCGCTGTGGGCGACGTCATCTTGTTGGAGATGCAAACCGGGGATCCGATCACGGGCCTGCTTGGGCCGGCCGAGCTCAACGAGCCGGTGTGGGTGGCGAGTCGGATGGCGACGGACGCCGGCGTGGTCATCGTGGCGACGGCGGGCAACGGTGCACTCGACCTCGACCGCGACGAGCTGGCCTACTACCGGGAGCGAGGCGACTCCGGCGCGATCATGGTCGGCGCGGGCCAACCAGGATCCCGAGAGCGCCTGAGCTTCAGCACGTACGGAGCGCGGCTCGACGTCCAGGGGTGGGGCGAGCAGGTCTTTACGACCGGGTACGGCCAGTACGCGATGTACGGCGACGACCCGAACCAGAGCTATACGGCGGTCTTCAACGGGACGAGCTCGGCCGGTCCGGTCGTGGCTGGTGTGGCGGCGCTGGTTCAGGGCGCCGTGAAGGACAACGGTGGCGAGCCCCTGAACTCGGCGCAAATGCGCACGGTGCTTCGCGGGACCGGCTTGCCCCAGCCGGTCGGAGACACCGGCCTGGTCGGTCCTCTTCCCCAAGCGCCTGCCGCCATCGCAGCCGCTTTGGTACCACCGACCGCTCCGCCGTCGGTCACGATCAGCAACCCCGGCTCGACGCAGACCGAGGAATCCTCGCTGGCGACGACGATCGATGTCGAGGCCAGCAGCGACACCGCCTTCGTGCAGCTGTCGATCAACGGCGAGCTCCAGGCGGTCATCGACGAGGTGCCACCGTTCTCGTTCGTCGAGGTGGTGTTTCCCGTCGGCACCTGGGAAGTCGTGGCGGTGGCCACCAACATCTGGGACGTCGAGGGCAACTCCGACGCGGTCGTGCTGGAGGTCGGCTGGACGCCGCCTGTGGGGACGACCACCGGGGCCGATGGCTCCTCGGGGCTGGGCGTGGGGACGGGAGGCGGAACCGGGGACGCCGACACCACATCGGGTCCGCAGCCGGAGCCTGGTTCCACCGGCGCGGCGTCGGGCGGATCGAGCGACGGCGCGTCGGCGGGTGCTTCGGGATCCGGCGGAGGCTGCCGGGTTGGCGGCGGGACTGGGGCGCCGCTCTTTGTCCTCGTTGGGTTCTGGGCCTGGCGGCGGCGCCGGAGCTGAATCGCCGCTGATGCTCGGTCACAGGCCGGGAACGAGTGCGGCGCACCCCTGGGGCCGTGCACAGCCCGAGCAGATGGTGAGGTTGCCGCTCTCCTTGGATTCCTGCGACGGACCTTGCCCGCTGCCGACGAAGTCCGCGGGGTCTTCGGTGCCGAGGATCGCGGCGCAACGGTCGGACACGAGTTGGATAGCGAAACCGGCGCCTTCCGTTGCCGGGGCACCGGGGTAGTTGATCGAGCCCTGGTTGATCCAGGGGGCTGCATCGAGGTCGACGTTTTGGGCGAGCTGGACGGTGCCGGTGCTGTCATCGACGCTCGCCTCGCATGCCGCCCCGGGGGCGTCATCACCCACAGTTTGCGGGCCATCGTTTCGCATGTTGTAGCCGACCCAGAAGTCCTCCGGGATGTCGACCGTGGCCTCGGAGGCTTGGCCGTCGTTCGACGTCACCCGAACCTGGCTAAACGAAAATCCCTGCGCGAGACACCCGCACGTGGCTGGCTCCCAGCCGGAGGCCTCGCACTCGGTACGCAGTGCCTCGGGGCACTCGGGCATCTCGGGCGTTGAGGGATCGAGAATGACCCACGCCTGGCCGTTGTCGAGCGTCACGTCGGCGGATCCGGGAAGGTTCTCGATACAGACGTTGCCGCGGTTTTGGTAGTCGGAGTCGGCGTTGTTGTCCTCGGTGACGACGACGAGATCGAAGATGAAGTCCGAGGGGAGGGTCACGCGAAGGTCTGCGCCGCTTCGTTCGAGTTGGGTGAGGTCGTCGTAGAAGACGGCGACCTGGCAGCCGTCTCGCCACGGCGTCTGCCCGGCCGGGTCGACGCAGTCGTCGGCAGGATCCAGGTCGTATGGTGGCTGAGGCAGGGACGCTGTGGATGCCCAGATCAAGAGTTGGTCGAAGTCCTCCTGAACTTGGGCCTGGCTGGACCCCCACGTGAACGGCCGCATCTCGACGGTGATCCGGTCGGTATCGATGTACTGCACGATGACGTCACCGCGGTTGCGGAAATTGTTGCCACCCTCTTCGCCGATCTGAAGGCTGGTGATCGCGGGCGTGCCGTCGGCAGCGTAGGTCGCGAATGGCTGGTCGATGACGGTCGACCAGCTGCCGCGGACCGGGCGCCTTTCACCGAAGTCGCCGGTCGACCCGCCGGACGCCGCGACGCCGGTGGTCCCATCCGCACCGGCGCTCCCATCCGCGCCGCCGGTCCCGTCCGTGTCCATGGACGCCCCGTCCGACGAAGAACAGGCTGCCGCGGCCAGCAAGGAGAGGCTGAGAATGTGTCGAATCCTTCGCACGCCCGACGGTAGTCACTCGCGAACGGCACAGCAAGCGTGGCGTGCGAGCACGGACCGCGGCGCTGACTTCCTGGCGACCGGTCCGTCGACCGGCTCCTGGCCTCGGCTCGCCGCTCGTGGCTCTGCGAAGCCGCGGTCGCGCATCCGCGCACCACCATCCGCATGCGTACTACAGCTCGGTCAAGCCACCATCGACGACGTACTCCGACCCGGTGACGAAGGATGCGTCGGATGACAACAGAAACGCGGCCACGGCGGCGACCTCGGATGGTCTTCCCATCCTCCCGAGAGGGACCTGCGGGACAAGCTGGGCGGTGAAGTCCTCGATGTCCTTGGGGTCCATCCCGGAGCGCCGAAGAAAGTTGCTCTCGATGGGCCCCGGACTGACCGCGTTCACGCGAACACCCCTTGCGGCGAACTCCCTGGCGAGGACACGGACCATCGTCCGCAGCGCACCTTTGGTCGATGCGTAGACGACGGACCCCGCCATGCCGATCGTCCGGGCGATCGAGGTGTTGAGCACGACGGCCCCACCGTCGAGCATCGTGTTCGATAGCGCCTTGAGTTGCAGCAAGGGCCCGCGCACGTTCACGGCGTAATGGGAGTCGAAGTCCTCGGCGGTGACCTCCTCGAGGGGCCGGAATTGGCCGAACCCAGCATTGAGAAAGGCGCCGTCGAGCCGACCAAACTCGCGTTTCGCGAACTCTGCCAGGGCCAGCGACGCCTCGGGGTCCGCTGCATCATTCTGAATCGCCACCACGTTCAGCTCCTTTCTTGCCGCTGCGACCCTGTCGGGGTTGCTCCCGGTGATGAGGACTTGAGCCCCTTCGGAGACGAGTCGTTGGGCGGTTGCGAACCCGATGCCGCTGCTCCCGCCTGTGACGAGGATTCTCTTGTCGTTGAATCGAACCATGGTCTGGGGTCTACCGCCGGGGCTCGGCGGTGACGCTCCGTTTCTTGCTCGCGAACTCAGCGGCGACGGAGGCGACCGGGCGCACGCGCGGACACTTCAACTATTTGGCGTCGTGAAAAATGACGCCCAAGGCATGTCGCCTTGCGGATCGCACCACGCCGAAGAAGCGAGCGTCGCGCGGCCGTACGCGTCGAGCTCGCCAGCGATTCGGACCCCGTTCGCGGATTGTCGTCGAGCTGCGATGTTGGGTTCGCTCCTGGACGCCTCGAGCGCGGAGGTCACTCTTTGCCTTCTCGGTCGAGCAGAGCGGATTTGCGTTCAACGCCCCATCGATAGCCAGAGCGTGAACCGTTTGCGCAGACCACTCGGTGACACGGAATAGCGACGGCCAACGGGTTGCGCGCGCAAGCCTGGGCGACGGCTCGAGCGGCGCGTGGAGCCCCGATGATGCGGGCAAGCTCCGAGTAGCTGACGGTCTCACCCGCGGGGACCTTGCGAAGCGCATCCCAAACGCGGCGTTGAAAGGCGGTGCCGCGGATGTCGAGCGAGACGGTACTCGGAACTGTCGGGTCTTCGACAAGTCCCACAACGTTGGCGACCAGCTCCTCGAACGCCGGATCAGCCCCGACCAACTCGGTCGCCGGGAACTGGCGCTCCAGTTCGTGCACGAGGGCCTCCGGGTCGTCCCCAAGGAGAATCGCGCACACCCCTCGAGCGGTCGCGGCCACGAGCACGGAACCCAAGGACGACTCGCCGACCGCGAACCGGATCGGGAGCTCTGCTGCACCCTTGCGGAACTGCGTGGGGGTCATCCCAAGCAGCTCGCTGGACTCCTCGTAGAAACGAGCGGAGGAGTTGTAGCCCGCGGCGTAAATCGCGGAGGTGATGCTTGCCTCTCCCTTGAGTTCGCGCCGCAGACGGTGAGCCCGGTTCGCCGCGGCGTATGCCCTCGGTGTCACACCCGTCACGGCTTTGAACATCCGGTGGGTGTACGACGGGCTGAGGCCCGCGTGGTTGGCGAGTTGTTGCAGTGACGGCGGTTCGTCACTCCGCTCAATCCATCGACAAAGGTCCTCGACCACCGCGGCTTGTCGCTGCTCCCGGGTGGGTCCATCGGGATCACAGCGCTTGCAGGCCCTGAACCCCGCGGCTCGAGCGTTCTGTGAACTCTCGTGGAACGCGACGTTCTCTGGCCGGGGCCGTCGCGATCCGCACGAGGGCCGGCAGTAGACCCCGGTGGTCCGGACCGAGTAGAGAAACCGGCCGTTGGCACCCGCGTCCCGAGCGAGAATCGCCGCCCATCGAGGGTCACGCTCGACGGTGGCGGCACGTAGTTGCGAGGGGGAGGGCATGGGCGTCGTCGGTCAGGTGCCCTGAGAACGTACGCGCGACGATGCGCGCCGGCACCCCGCGTCTTGCTCTCGAATTCGAGTTTCCCGCAGCGCGGGTTCTCCTGGGCTGCAGACCGTCGCCGCGGCAGCGCGGACGCCGCTCGGGTGGGGCGACGCTTGGCCGCTCCGCGGGCGGGGTCCGCCCTCCGTTACTTCGCGAAACCGCGGTCGCGCATCAGCGCACCAACGTCCGCATCCCGCCCACGAAACGCCCGGTATGCCTCGGCCGGATCCACCGCATTTCGCGGCGCAAACAGGTGCTCCACCAGCTTCTTCGCGACACCCTCATCGTAGAACCCACCCGGCGCTGCGGCAAAGGCCTCGGCCGCGTCGGCGGTGAGAACGTCGGCCCACATGTACCCGTAGTAGCCGGCCGAGTAGCCCTCACCCGAGAACACGTGGCCGAAGTGCGGTGTCCGGTGACGCATGACGACCTCGGCGGGCATGCCCCACTTCGCAAGCGTCTCGCGTTCGAACGCATCGGGGTCGATGCCCGTGGGATCGATCGTGTGCAACTCGAGATCCATCATCGCCGAGGCCAAGTACTCGGCGGTCCCGAAGCCCTGGTTGAATGTGGCGGCCTTGCGGATCTTGTCGACGAGTGCCTTGGGCATGGGCTCGCCCGTCTCGTGGTGCCGGAGGTAGCCATCGATGACGGCATCGGTGAACAACCACCGCTCGAGCAGCTGTGATTGGAACTCGGTGTAGTCCCGGACGCCGCCCGAGAGGCCGGGGTACTTCACGTTGCTGCTCAGGGCATGCAGGGCGTGGCCGAACTCGTGGAAGAAGGTCGAGGCATCGTCGGCGGAGACCAGCACGGGCTGGCCCTCGGGGGCCTTGATGAAGTTGGAGTTGTTCGAGACCAGCACCGTGACCTCACCGTCGTAGGTGTGGCTGGACCGGTAGGTCGAAGCCCATGCTCCCGAGCGCTTGCCGGGGCGGGCAAAGGGATCGAGGTACCACAGGCCGATGTGCTTACCGCTGGCCGCGTCGGTCACTTCCCACACCTTCACATCGGCGTGAAAGACCGGGACGGACCCTTCGGGGACCGGCGTGAACGCAAAGCCGAACAGCTTTCCGGCGACCATGAACATGGCTTCGCGCAGCGGGTCCAGCTGCAGGTACTGCTTCACCTCGTCCGAGTCGAGCGCGTAGGTCTTCTGGCGGACCTTCTCTGCGTAGAAACGGTAGTCCCAGGGCTCAATCTTGATGCCGGCCTTCTCGGCCTTGGCAACCTTCTGCATCGCGGCGACCTCTTGTTTCACCGTCGCCGTGGCTGCGGGCCACACACCCATCATGAGCTCACGGGCGCGCTCGGGCGTCTTGGCCATGCGGTCTTCCAACCGCCACGAGGCGTAGTTCGCGTAACCGAGCAGCTTGGCCCGCTCGTGCCGGAGTTGGAGGATCTCCGCGATCAGCTTGTTGTTGTCGTGCGTGTCGCCGTGGTCGCCACGGCTGTAGTACTCGCGCCAGACCTTCTCCCGTAGCGAACGCTGGGTGGAGTAGGTGAGGAACGGATCCATCGCGGAACGCGTGTTGGGGAGCACCCAGACGTCCGCATCCGGCTTCTTGATTGCAGCCTTGAATGCATCGGGCAGGCCCCCGAGGTCTTCGGGACCGAGCTCGATGGCGCTCTGCTCGTCGGCGAGCACGTTGTTGCCGAAGGCGTCGTGAAGCTCGGCGAGGCGCGACTGAATCTGCGCGTACCGGGCCTTACCGTCCGCATCGAGGCTGGCGCCGGCGCGCGCGAACCGGTTGTACACGAGCTGAACGAGGCGCTGTTCACTGGCCGGCCGCGATGCCAGATCGGGGCTCTCTTGGACCGCCTTGATGCGGGCAAACAGAGGCGCGTTCTGGATGATCTTGGTCTCGTATTCCGAGAACACAGGCGCGAGCTTGGCGAACAGGTCGCGGAATTCGGGCGTGGACATGTTGCTCGACCAAATGCCGATGTAGACCTCGAACCGATCCATGGCCTGGCCGGCGCGCTGCATCTGCACGATCGTGTTGTCGAACGTGGCGGGCTCCGGATTGGCGGCGATCACGTCGAGCTCCGCGAGGTGGGCGGCCATGGCCTCGCGGGCGGCAGGCTCGACCTGCGCCAGGTCCATGGCGGAAAAGTCGGGGACGCCTCCGTGGGGTCCAGTCCAGTCGGCGAGCAGGGGGTTCGTTGTCGTCACGGCGGCGTCGGGGGTGGTCGGAGAGGCGGGCTCGGTCGATGCGCCCTTGGGGTTGGCGCAGGCACACAAGGTGGCGGCGAGGCCGAGCATGAGGGCGGTTCGAGCGGACATGGAGTCGCGGACATTACCAGCCCCGGTCGGCACAACATGACCTGTGAGGTAATGGCGGCACCGCGGGCCGGTCACACACTGCAGGCATGTCGCTCGTCCGGATCGCACTGCACTCAAACGCCCTCTTTAGCGCCTGCACGGGGCTGTTGGCCGCCTGGGCTCCCGGAATCGTTGCCACCTGGCTGGGAACCACCGGGGTCGGAGAGGTTCGGATCGTGGGTGTCCAGCTGCTGGTTTTCGCGGCGGTCGTCGCAGCTGTCGGCCGCCCACGCACAGTCCGGCCGCTTCCTGTGATGCTGATCAGCGCGGCCGACGCAGCCTGGGTCGTGGGCACGGTACCGCTGCTGCTGCTGCTTCCCGGTCAGTTCAGCACCACCGGCCACGCGTTGATGCTCGGCGTCGCCGCGGTGGTGGCGGCATGTGCGACCGGGCAACTCGTCGGCCTCGCGCGTCAGTACGCGCACCCGGACGGCAGCAGCCCGTACACGCATCGGGTTTGTGTCGAGGTCCCCACGGATGCTCCGGCTGATGCGTTGTGGGCCGTCATCAGCGACCTGGGGTCGATCGCGCAGCACAGCCCGGACCTCCAGAGTTCGAAACTGGTCCGGGGAGACACACCGGGCCTCGGTGTGGCGCGACGCTGCGTGAATCAGCAGGGCAAGGGGTGGACCGAAGCGTGCACTGCGTGGGAACCCGGGCATGCATTCACGCTGCGCTTCGATGCCGATGCGCCGGACTTTCCCTTCCCGTTCCGAGCGCTCGTTGGAGGGTGGGTCGTCGAGTCGCGTGGCGAGGGCGCGAGCGTTCGAATCTGGTGGGACATGGTTCCCAAGGCACGCTTTGGGGGTGGCCTTCTCGTCGCCCTGATGGCCGCCGGAGTCCGTCGCAGTATGAGCAGCCTCGTTGCGACGATGGCCTCCGCGGCGAACTCGAGTCCAGGAACGCAGCCGGCTGGAGTCCGCCGGAGGTTTGCAGCGGTCGCGTGCTAGCGCGACGTCCGGGGCGGAGGCCCTCGTGACAGGGTTGCCGGGTGCCATCGGTCTGCGGGAACCTGTGTCGGTGAGCGAGTCCAACACGGTCATGCCGGCGAGCTCGAGCTTTGGCGCGCTCCTGCGAGGCTGGCGGCAACGGCGACGTTTCACGCAGCTGTCGTTGGCACTGGAGGCCGAGGTCTCCACGCGCCACCTGAGCTATCTCGAGAATGGTCGAGCCAAGCCCAGTCGCGAGATGATCGCGGTGCTCACCTCGGTGCTCGACGTCCCCTTGGCGCATCGCAACGAGATGCTGCGCTCCGCTGGGTTGGCTCCGCAATATCCCTCGACGCAGCTCGATGACAGCACTGCCCAGCACGTGCGATCTGCGGTCGAGTTTCTTCTACTCCGCCATCATCCGTACCCATCGCTGGTCGTGGACGAGGCGTGGAACGTGGTCATGGCGAATGACGCCTACGTCCAGCTCGGTTGTTTCTTTCGCGGGTCGCAGGGCCCGCCTACGGACCCGAAGAAGGTCCACCGCGGCGCGCCCGTCCAGGGCTCCAACGCCCTGCTTCCTCTCTTCGAGGAGGAGTCGCTTCGGGGGCGCGTCCGCAATCTTCCCGAGTTTGCGGCGATGGTGCTCACGCATGTGGGCCTCGCTGCGCGAACCCATTCGGGGGCGAAGGATGTTCTGGCCCGAATCCGCCGGGTTGTGGGGGTGCTGCCCAACAGCGCGACTCCGTACCCGCCGGTCATCCCGCTGTGCCTGGATGTGGAAGGGGAGCCGCTCACGTTGTTCAGCACCATGACGATGCTGGGCACGTCGGCCGACGTCGTGCTGTCCTCGGTGAGGGTCGAGACGCAGTTCCCCGCCGACCCCCGCAGTGATGCGCTGCTGCGACGGATTACGGCCGGCGAGGACTGAGTGGCGGTGCTCCCGGCTACTCGCTCGGCATCAGCGCAGCGAACTGTGGCGTGTTGAACACGAGGCGGGATCGGGCGAGCTTTCCGTCCCGCACCTGGACCCATTCGGTCATCGTGATCGAGGCTTTCCCCAGCGGGGTCTCGATCTTGAAGTCGTAGATCGAGCAAGCCTCGTCCCCGTCACTCCACTGGCGGAGCATGTCATGTCCTTTGACGATCGGTCCCAGGCCGGAGGCACCCTCGACGAACGCCGCTTTGCCTTTGGACTGGAGCATCGGGCCGTGAAAGTCGAAGTCGTCTGCGACGAGGGCAAACGCGCGCTCGAGATCACCGCCCGTGAACGCGTCGAGATAGGCGGAGAAGACCTTGGCTGGTGTTGTCATGCCTCCTCGACGAGTCGGCTTCGACAAACCCGACACGCCACGACACTAGTTTGTTTGCAGGTCGCCCAGGAGGCGCTCGAGATGTCGTTGTTGAAGGGGACTCGTGCACAGCGCAAGGGCTTGCTCGAACGCGGAGACCGCGTCGGTCGCCCGGCCAGACTCCGCGAGCAAGTGCCCTTGAACCACGAAGAAGGGAGAGTACGAACGCATGCCGGGCTCGCTGGCCAGCTCGCGGAGCAGGGCGAGTCCGACCTTCGCTCCACGGGCGCGCGAGACCGCGACGGCGCGGTTGAGCCGAACCACGGAGTTGGGTCGGTGCCGGAGCAACGCGTCGTACAGGAGGACAAGCTCCTGCCAGTTGGTGGACTCGTAGTCGGGGGCGCTTGCGTGCACCGCCGCGATTGCGGCCTGGATCTGGTAGGGGCCCAGACGCTTGCGTAGGAGCGCCTTTTGGACGAGTGCCAGGCCTTCGTTACGCATCCCCAGATCCCACAGCGTGCGGTCCTGATGCTCGAGCGACACCAGGTGGTCTGGTGGAACGAGGCGTGCTTTGGCTCGGGCGTGTTGCAGCAGCATGAGTGCCAACAGGCCTTGCACCTCGGCTTCGCTGCGAAACAAGCGCGCCAGCATCCGCGTCGATCGGATGGCGAGGTCGCAGAGCTGCGGACGCAGAAAGGGCGCGGTATCCCGGGCGGCGTAACCCTCGGTGAACAGCACCATGAAGACTGCGAGCGCGGCGTCGAGGCGGGCGGGGAGTTCGGCTTCTGTCGGCGGTTGGTATCCCCCCTCGAGTTCGCGGACCGCCCGACGTGCTCGGGTGATTCGGCGCTCGATCGCTGTGTTCTTCATGAGATACGCCCGCGCGATCTCGTCGATCGACAGTCCGGCGACGGTGTGGAGCGTCAGCATGACGGCCGTGTCCGGCTTGAGCCTGGGATCGCAGCAGGTGAACACGAGTCGCGCCATGTCGTCCCGGAACGCCGAGCGGATCACCTCGTCGCCGAACGCCGGGTCCGTCTCGAACTCATGTCTCAGCGCGCCGTCTTTGCGCTCCTTCATCGCACGGTGCCGGAGCCCGTCGATGATCGTGTTGCGCCCGGCACGAACGAGCCACGCGACTGGTTCCGTGGGTAGTTCGTCCGCCCATCGCAGCAGGGCTCTCTCGACGGCGACGTGCAGACCATCCTGAGCCACCTCCAAGTCCCCCGCGATCCGATTGAGCGTCGCGAGTGCCTGCGGGTAGGCGCTGCGGAGCGCCCGGTGGACAGCATCACTCACCGACGGTTTTTCCGCTGTGGTCCTCGAAGTAGGCGACCGGCCGGATCTCCACGGTCGCGCGTGGAATGCGTTTTGCCCAGCGCGCAGCGGCTTCGAGCGATTCGCATTCGAGCAAGTAAAAGCCGACGAACACTTCGTTGGTCTCCGCGAACGGGCCCTCCTGAACCGAGATGGCGTCTCCGCTGCGGCGCACGACGCTCGAGGTGTGGGGCTCCATGAGCTGGGTTGCGACGACGAACGCGTCCGCGGCCTTGGTGTCGGCCTGCAGTGTTCGGTGCTGCGCCAACAGTGCCTCGCGCTCCTGCGCCCCATCGTGGTCGAATGCGCCCTCGGCGTGATAGATGAGCATTGCGTAGAGCATGGGAGGGGGGCCCGAAGTCGGGGCTCGTAGCGTAGACGAACCGGGCCCCGCCAACCCGACAAAGCGATGAAGACGCTCGGGATACGGGGTTCCGGGCCCTGCTACGCTGTCGTGTGCCGTCCCGATTGCACCTCGACCTGGCGTGGCTGGCCGGTGCAACGCCGCTGATGAGTGACGCATATTGGGCGCAGTGTGGAACCCAGGCCGCATCCCAGGCCGGTTTGGGCGATGGTGAAGGGCGGGGCGCGGAGCCGATTCGTCAGGTCGGCCGGTGGTTCGAACGGGTGCACCTGTTGGGCCTACAAAGCACGCCGGGGGTGGAGGTTGTGGTCGCCAACGAACCGCTGCGCACTGGCGGGCGGACGATCGGGGAGCTCGATGTCCTGTATCGACAGGCGGGCCGCGTCGTGCACCGCGAGGTTGCCGTGAAGTACTACCTCGCGGCGAGAGCCGGTACGCATCATTCCGCGTGGGTTGGCCCTGGCAAGCGTGACCGCCTCGACCTCAAACTCACCCGGCTCGCGACGCATCAGGTCACGGTGGCGCGGCAGGCCCGCGACCTCGACGCGTGGCCCGAAGACCTCCCCTTCCCCGAGGTCACCGAGGTCTTGTTGCTCGGGGCGTTCTTCTCTCCGCCCGCAGAGCGGCGGCTCCCGGAGGGCGCGTGTACCGAAGCCGAGCACGGACACTGGTACTTCGCCTCCGAGTTCGCGGACCGGTTTGGCGATGCTCCGTGGTGCACCCTCGACAAGCCGTGGTGGCTCAGCCCGGAGCACGCGCGTGGGCTCCCCACGACGCCGGCGTGCGAGTTGGCCCGAGGACTCCGCCGGCCGTGCTTGGCGGCGCATGTCTCGAGCGACGTCGAGCGGGCGTTTGTCGTTCCCGATGGCTGGTGGGACGATCTCGACGCTACGGCGCGGCTGAGATGACTACGGTGTCGCGATCTTCTCGAGCCCGGCATCGATGTACTCGACCATCCCCGAGTCGATGCCCTGCGCATCCACCAGAATCGAGCGGGCCTGTCGGTAGTGCTCTTCGGCGCCGCTGGGATCACCCTCTGCAACCTGGATCTCGGCGAGCGTGACCATCGCGAGCGCGTAGTCGGGGTGGTGGGTGCCCATCACCGCAGCCAAGGTTGAGAGGCTTCGATCTGCGAATCGGTGTGCCTCTTCGAAGCGTGACTGCTTGCTCAGCGCTTCGGCGATCCCGCCCAACGCTTCGGCGACCCGGCGGTGCTGCGGGCCGTAGGCTTCGTGCCACAACGCGAGCGCCCTTTGGTGCAGCTCGAGGGCGTCGAGCGGGCGTCCTTGGTCCTTGCGCACGTGACCGAGGTTGTTGAGCGAAAGACCCACCGACGGGTGCTGCGGGCCCTGGCTGCGAATCCGGAGTTCGATCGCGCGTTCATACTCGGCCGCTGCTTCGTCCAGTCGCTCCATCTGTTCGAACACGAGCGCTCGGTTGTGGACGGAGATCGCGACCATGGGGTGCGAGGGGCCCAGGGATGCCTCCCAGGACGCGCGGGCCCGAGCGTGGTGCGCCAGCGCGTCGTCGAGGCGCCCGAGTCGGGTGAGTGCCAAGCCCAGGTTGCTGTGCGCGGCGGCAACATCGGGGTGCTCCGGTCCCTGCAGGGATTCGCGCAGCTCGGCGGTGCGCTCGAACCCCTCTGTGGCCGCCTCGTAGTTGCCGGCGCTGTAGGCCAGCGTGGCTTCGTTGTTGATCAGCCGTGCCTCAAGCCCGCGGTGGTCGATACGCGACAGCAATGCCGCTGCGTGTCGTAGCCATTCATCCGCGGCGTCGCGCTGCTGCAACCGATAGCCCACAACGTAGACCAGCTGCACGGTCGCCCGGAGCGCTTCGATGTCGTGGTGGCTGGAGTGGGCGAGGTGAAACGCGGCTTCCGAGGTCTCTGCAGCTTCGGCGTACTCGCCCCGTGCTTCCTGAGCCGCGCTTCGGGCGTTGAGCGCTTCGGCCTCGACCGGGGAGAAGCCGGTGTCACGCGCGAGGACCAAGGCTTCTTTGGCGCGGGAGTACGCGCCGTCGAGATCCCCGGCCTCTTTCATCGCGAGCGCTTCGCTGATCGCATCGCGAGCCCGCCGAACCTCGTCTCGCCGTGCTTCGTCCGCGGGCAGCTCGTGGGTCCGGGCGAGCGCTTCGGGGTCGAGGCAGGTCTGCACGTCCGGGAGATGCCCGAGGACCTGGACGGCCTTCTGCAACCCGTCTGCGGCCGACGCCGTGAGCGCGTCGGTCGTGGCCCGGAGGGCTCCCGCGCGCTGGCTCAGGCAGGCTGTCCGCCGGTCGAGCAGTGTCGGGTCGATGCTCACCTGGCACGCCTCATCGTGGGCATCGGCGAGGGTCTCGACGTAGGCTGCGATCGTCTTGTCGACCCGGCCGGCCGTTTCATCGGCGAAGGGTTTTGGCGACGACTTCAGGGCGCTGAGCAGCGAGTCGCGCCGGTCCTCAGACCACAGGTCTCGGACCGCGTCCCCCCGGGTCTCGCACGGGTCGGGGGGCGGCACGGCTGCGAAGGCGGCCGTCGACAGTGCCGCAGCGCCCGCGCCCCACAGCATCCAGGTCGCGCGCCCAGCGGGCTGGAGACGATCGAGGAGGCGCTCCATGGTCGGCCAGCGGTCCTTGGGGAGCTCGGCGAGGCCTCGGGTGAGGGTCCGGCGAATGCGGGGTGGCACGCCATTGCGCGGGACGTCCGCAAACTCGCCCGCAGAGATCCGCATGACCAACTCGGTGACGGTCCGGGCACGAAACGGTCTCTTGCCAAACAGGCCCTCGAACACCGAGACGCAGTAGCTGAACTGGTCGGCGCGCGCGTCCACGTCGAACGCGAGGTGTTGCTCCGGAGCCATATAGGCGGGAGTCCCTTGCACGGAGCCGGCCCGGCTGACGTCGTCGTCGTGGGTGTGGTGAGCGCTTGGAGCGGGTGGCCCGCTCGCCTGCCCGCTGCTGTCGTCGCTGGGTCGTGCGAGGCCGAAGTCCATCACGACGACACGACCGCCGGGGTGGAGCATGACGTTGGCAGGTTTGAAATCTCGGTGGACGAGGCCAGCAGCGTGGACGGCGGCCAGACCCCGTCCGGCCTGCAAGAAAGCCCGCAAGACTGCGTCCCAAGGCCGACCCTTCATCCAGGACCGGAGCGTGGGTCCGCGGACCCAATCCATCGCCACGAACACCCGACCCTCGTGCGTTCCGACGTCATGCACGGTGACCACGTTCGGGTGGGAGAACCGCGCCATCGCCTGCGCCTCGTGAAGCAGCGTCTCGGCCCGGACCTTCCGGCCTGGTCGGTCGTGCAATACCTTGATCGCGATGCTCCGATCGAGGTCGGGGTCTGTCGCTGCATAGACGGTGCCCATGCCGCCCGAACCAAGCGTGTGCAAGATCCGATAGCGGCCGACGCGGTCGCCGGCCTGGAGGGTGACCCGGCGCCGCAGCCCCGCGTCGGTCAGCGTGTGCTCGGTGCTCGCCGGACCCCCTGGATTCGGTCTGGGCACGGGCGGATTCTATCAGCCCTGCCCAGGCCATGCGGCCGGGCTCGACAGACCCGGGTCGGAGGTATCCTGCGGCCGTGGGAATTCGTCTGCGCCCCGGGCTCCCTGCCGACTACCCCGGGTTCGAGCGGTGGTTCCCGATGCTGGAATCGGGTGACCCGACACCGTCGGCGCAGCGATGGCGAGACGAGCTCTGTGGGTCGAGCACTGTTGCCGAGTTTGACGGTCGGGCCGTTGGGTACTGCATGGCGCAGGTCTTCGGCCGCGACGGCTACATTCGCCACCTCGTGGTCGAGCCGGAGGCGCGGCGTACCGGAGCGGGTCGAGCCCTCCTGCTCCACGTCGCCTCGGAGATGACCGCGGCCGGATGCTCGAGTTGGCGGCTCAATGTGCGAGACGACAACGCGCCGGCGCTGGCCTTGTATGCGTCGCTGGGCTTGCAGGTCCATCACGCGTGCACCTCGCTACGCTTTCCTCCCGCGCTGGTCGATCGGTTGGCCACCGGGGTGCGGTCGCAAGATGTCGTGGCGCCGGATGGCGATCAGATCTCAGGGCTCGAGGAACGCTTCGAACTCCCTACGGGGCAGCTTGCCTCGTCCCGTGCCCACCCCAGCGGGCTGGTCCTCGCGCTTCTCGGCGAGGAGGTCGGATCTTGGGGGGTGGCGACATTCGAGCACGCACGGCAGGGATCGTTCCCGTTTCGGGCGGAGTCTGAGGAAACCGCAACCGCGCTGCTGCACGCCCTCCGGCGGCACGCGACGGGCCCCGAGATGGGCGTCGTGAGCGAAGACGTCGATGCGTTCACCCTGCGCCTGATCGAGGCGGGGGCTCGGGTCCCGTTCCGGTTCGTGCACATGCGCGGCCCGCTGTGACGTACGCTGCGCTCGATGAGCGTTCGCGCCGTCCTTGTCGACCTCGATGCAGACCGTGTCCGCTTCGGCCTCGAGCGGGAAATCGCCCAGGCACTCGCGGCCGCGATTGTGGACTACGAAGCCCACCGGCGAGCGATCGTGCCGTCAGACCCGCAGCGGGTTCGGCAGCGGTTGCTGGCAGAGGGCCGGCGCATCACGCCGTCCATGGCCCCCGCCGCGCACCAGCGCATCGAGGAGGTGAAGCAGACCTTTGCTCTGGAGGCTCCGCATGAGCTGCTTCGAGCCGACACCCACGAAAACCTCGCGGTGCATCGGGTCGCAGCGCCCGTGTTGCTGGAGGTCTCCGAGCGTCTGCTTGCCCTGCTCGATGATGGCGCGGCGCGGGCGTTGTTCGGACACGAGGTCGGTCACTTTCTTGCCCATGGCCCCCAGGACACGACCAGCGATGCGTTGTGGGTCGCAGCGACCATGGGACAGCGAGGG
>CAJXVA010000089.1 GCA_913061055.1 uncultured Pseudomonadota bacterium | reverse complement strand
GAGATGTAGAGAGGTCTCGTGGGCTCGGAGATGTGTATAAGAGACAGGTCAAAACTCAGCGGGGCCTCGTCTTCGGGGACTGCATCGGGCGCGTCACATCCAGCAAGCGTGGCGGCGACAACACAGGACCAGCCGATGCGACGAAGGTGCGACATGACGGCACATTGGTTCACACGTCCATACGGGTCAACTGGCCACAGCAGCTGCCAGCCGATTGTGCCGCTAGAGGCCCCGCTAGGGCCCGTCTAGGGGGAGGTGGCGACTCGCGTTGCCCGGGCCTGAGCGTGTGCGCGATTAGCGCGAGTCTGCGAGCGGCGAGCCATCATCCCTCGGGAACATGCGCCGGAGGTGTGCCGCAACCACCGAGGTCGGGGTCCGCGACGCAGTCGTCCGTGGGCGGTGGGCAGTCGTCCTTCGCGAAGTCTCGCGGCGCGACGCCGACGACCTCGAGGTTCCCCGCGCCCAAGAGTCCGCGTACGAACAGCCCGCCGACGACCGTCGTGTTGCCGTAGGTCTCGAGGTACGCCTGCGGCGCGTAGACGGAGCCGTAGAAGGTCTGATTGCCCGCCGCGACGGTGACCGAGTCGGAGCCGCCCACGTAGATCCGCACGCTCGATGCGTGCGCCTCGTCCCCGATGCTCAAGTTGCCGACGGAGCGCAGGGAACCGGAGATGTAGAGGTCGAGCGTCGCGCCTTCGGCGAGCTCGATGTCGGTGTGTCCGAGGCTCTCGAGCGAGCCATCCACGTAGAGGGAAACGGCGCCGGCGATCTCGAAGCTCGAGGCGCCCAGCGTCCGCGGATCGGACAGGTAGTAGCGACCGCTCGGCAGGCTGAAGGTGTCGCCGCCGAGCTCGTCGAGCGTTTGCGGGAGTCCGATCGCGGCGTTGTGGTTGGACTGCGAGGCCAAGGTGACCTCCGCCGCGACATCCACGAGCGGCTCGTCACAACCGCACGGCTGCGGCGGCGCTTGGAATGGGCCCCGGGCCTCGATGTCGAGACTTCCCAGCACGGATTCCACACCGTCGACCCGCAGCGCACCGCCGACGTCGATCACGCCGTAGCCGTTGAGATCGTCACCGACGTCGAGATTGCCGCCGATGCTGGCCTCGCCGAAGACGGCAACGCGACCGGCACTGGCGACGTGTCCACCGGCGTCGAGCGACGCTGCGACGGTGAGGCCGTCGTAGAAGATGCCCGACCCGTCGATCTCGATCGCACCGGCGAGTTCGCTGTGGCCATTGATACCGACGAACGCTTCGGTCACCCCATCGCCGCGGACCGACAGGTTGCCGAGCCCCGTGAGGCCTTCACAGGAGCACAGCGAGTAGGCGAACGCTTCGGGAGCGGGAGAGCAGGCCTCCGCGTCGTCAGCCGGGCTCTCAGAGTCGGGTTCGTGGGCCGGGTCGTCCGGGGTTGACGGCTCGCCCGGCCACTCGATGACCTCGCCTTCGGAATCGCCCACCTCGCGCACCTCGTCACACGCAGCGAGCAACAGGGCGGACGCGATCAGGACCAGGGTGTGTTTCGAGGTGCGCATGCGGACGGTCTCCGGTTCGCTCGACTTGTGGTCGGTGCACCCGGATGTGGGTCAACAAAACCCGCACCGCTCGCGGGAGGTCGCCGCTAGCAGCCCACAACGAAGCTGACGGTCGTCGTGCAGCTGCCCCCGATGTTGAGCGTTTGGGCGATTCGGGCCCCCGGAACCTGGGTCCCGGCGGCGGTGTCGGTGACCTGGCGCTGCGCATCGAGAAGCATCCGCACCCCCGTCGCACCCACGGGATGGCCGCCCCCGATCAGCCCGCCGCTGGGGTTGATCGGTAGCCGTCCTCCCATCGCGGTCATGCCCGAGGCAATCGCGTCCCCGGGTCGGCCGGGCTCCGCGAGGTCCAGGTGATCGGTGATCATGTACTGGGTGATCGAGAAGCAGTCGTGGACCTCCATGCAGTCGACCGCGTCGATCCCCGAGACCCCCGCGCGTCGCCACGCGTCTTCGAGCGTGCCGCGCAGGTGCGGGAACATGTAGCGCTCGCCTCGGGTCCGGGCGACCTTCTCCTCGAACAGCATCGTGGAGGTCCGGTGTCCCCACCCGAGGATCCGTGCGGTCTCGTCGACGGAGCGTCCCTGGGAAGACGCCCACTGTCGGGCGAAGGACTCGGAGGCCAAGAGCACCGCGGCGGCACCATCGGTGATCTGGCCGCAGTCCTGCCGGCGCATCCGTCCCTCGACGGTGGGGTTGGCGTCTTCGTCTTCCGTGAAGCTCTCATCGGTGAACGCCCAGCGTCGCGTCTGGGCGTGCTCGTTGCGGCGTCCGTTGTCGAAGGCCTGCTTGGAGACCTCCATGAGGTGGGCGTAGTCGAGTCCGTGCCGCTCGCTGTACTCCGCAGCGAGTTGCGAGAACATGTACGGCCACAGATACGTCGCGTCCTCGCCCTCGCGTCCGGCCCACGCGGCGGCCCCGAGGTGGGCTGCAGCGTCGTGGCCCGAGGTGTTGCGCATCTGCTCCACGCCGATGACCAGGGCGAGGTCGTATCGGCCCGACTCGATGTCGGCGGCCGCGGCCAGGGCTGCAACGCTTCCCGAGGCACAGGCCGCCTCGTGCCGCGCGGTGGGTAGACCGTCGAACTGGGGACGTGCACTCGCGACGAATCCTCCCAGGTGTCCCTGACCGGCGAACAACTCGCCGGCGAAGTTGCCCACGTGCGCCACTGCGACCTGGGCTGGGTCGACCTGGGCGGACTCCAGCGCGCCTTCGATGGCGGCGTTCATCATCTCGAACGCACCCTGTCCCTGGCGTGACCAGTTCACCGCGAAGTCCGTCTGTGCGCCGCCCAGTACGTACACGTGCCCCATGCCGCGAACCTATCATCGCGGGGACCGGCGGCTCGCTGCCAGGTCTTCTCGTCAGGCCAGCGCCGCGGCTGGTCGCCGAGGACGACCGGTTCGGGGAAAGTCGCATGCGCTCGGAGACCTCGGCGCCGATCGTGTCAGCGGCTCTACGCCCCGCGCAGTTGGGCGCGATGAACCCGGCGGATCCATTGACATCTCCGCCCGGTCGCGACAACGGTGGGTTCATGTTGACCGCTGTCCGTATCGTGAGCGTCTTGGGTCTGTCGATGGGCCTGCTCGTTGGGGGTTGTGATGACGACCCCGAGGATGAGAGCGGCGGCAGCACGGGAGCTGCCCAGACGACCGGAACACCCACCTCTGGCGCGAGCGCCGAGGGCAGCGGGACAAGCACGAGCAGTGGGGCAGCGGGCAGCAGCGAGACCGGTGCGGGTTCGGTCACCGGCGAGAGCGGCCCGCCAGAAACCTCCGGCGAGGGGGGCTCGACGAGCGAAGGCGAGGCCGGGTCCGAGGGCGGCAGCACGACGGGCGAAGTCGCCTTCGACGAGGAGTTCATCTGGGTCGCCGACTTCATGCTCGCCAACTGCGTCGCGTGCCACGCCACCGACGCCAACGGCATGCTGATTCTCCCCGATGCGGAGCTGAGCTATGAGGATGTGAGACTCGCGCTCGAGGGCATCACCGCGAACACCGGGCTGCTGCTCGTCGAACCTCTCGACCGCAACGCCAGCCAGACGTACCTGCAGATCACCAACGAGTTCGGCGCCCAGTTTCCCGTCGAGGAGACCGACCGGTTCGGCGCATGGATCGACGCGGGCGCCCCGTACTACGCCGAGTAGCCGGAGCCGCGCGGCCACCACGGGCGGTGAGACCAAGCCGCTCGCGAACCTAGCTTTGCAGGGCCCCCGCGACTTACCATCGGGGCCCGGTGGCAGACGCGCTCGACAAGCAGATTGGCTGGTACACGGCCGAGATCGATTTCAAGGGATCGGTGTTCGTCGACGGTGGTGCCAACGAGGGGGCGTTGCTCGGCGCGTTGTGGGATGCCGTCGGAGGCGGCTTCGAGGTTCACGCCGTCGAGCCTTTGGACGAGAACATCGCCAAACTCCGGACGCGGATGCCCGAGGGGGCAGGGTGGAACGTGCACCCCGTGGTGCTCACCGACCGCGACGAGACCCGCTCGGTGCGAGTCGAGAACGAGGGGCTCAGCGGACACAACTGCGTCGTTCGAAGCTCCGGTGGCGACCGAGAGGTCCCCGGCCGACGCCTCTCCACGCTTGTGCCCCACGCCACGGTCGTGAAGCTCGACGTCGAAGGACACGAGTACACGATCCTCGACGAGGCGTTGGACGCGATGCCCGATGTGAAGGCATGGGCCATCGAGTTTCATCGCTCCCAAGGTCGACCGCTGCAGGCTGCGCTCGGCGCCCTCGCTCGCCGAGGATATGCGTTGCGCGCTGCGGGCCGGCGGGCGGACGATCCGAGTGGACCTTGGATCGGCGCGGAGGTGCCGCCGTCGCTGCACTGGGGACAGATTCCGGTCGCACGCCGGAATGCGGACGGATCCGTATTCAAGATGGTCCACATCATCGCGCGTCGCGAAGCCGCTGCGGTCGGGTAAGCTCGCGTCGTGACGCCGCACAGAGTCGGGCTGCTTCTAATAAGCGCGTGTGTCCTGGGTGGATGCGCGCAGTCCTACTTCGCAAGCAGTGGGACCGATGGCGAGACCGACACGGACTCGGCGTCGGGCTCGACCAGTGGCGGTGATCCGCAAGAGGATGGCTCGGCGACGAGTACGGGCTCCGGCGAAGAGGGGGCCGACACGCAGTCGCAAAGCGGTGATTCGGGGACGCTCGGGTCCTCGAGCACCACGGGCGGCACCACGGCACCTGCGTGTGGCGAGGGCGTCGACATCTACGAGGACGACTCGATGGCGATCTGCCAACCGGCGGAGACCACGACGGAGCGAATCGTGCAGTGCCTGTGCGCCTTCGACCCTCCACTACTCGAGGCTGCGGAGCGTCCGCTGGATGCCACCGACCTGCTCTACTACGCCAACCGCTGGTATTCGATCGACCCGTGTTTCCCGTTCACGCCGCCCTCGACCTTGCTGGCCAACGTGCGTGAGACCTACATCAACGCGGTCGACGACCTCGAGCCGGAGATGCTGCAGCAGTGTGGCGACTACGAGATCGAGATGATCGGCATCCCGCCTGCGTTCACCAACGACAGCGACCAGCTGCTCTCCTACGCGTGGTCGAGTCCGGCACCGGTCGACTACCCCGAAACGTTGGATGGGGAACCGGTGGGGCGGCAAGGGCAGGTCGGGTTTGCACCGATGTTCGCCGCAGCGGCCGAAGAGGGCATCGGATTGTTCGTCCAGAGCGGATTCCGCTCGATGGGGACGCAAGCGGATCTGTTCGAGTACTACTCGGGCGTCGAGGGGGATCCGTCTTTGGCCGCCGTGTACTCGGCCTGGCCGGCCCACTCGGAGCACCAGCTGGGAACCACTGCAGATGTCGGGTACGTCCTGGATGGGCAGATGGTGAGTCCCTTCGATCCGTTGGAGGCCGACCTTCACGCGTCCGAGGCGTTTGCGTGGATCCGAGCCAACGCGCACCGCTTCGGAATCGTGACGACGTATCAACCGCGGCGCGTGCATGTGCACCAGTACAAGCCGGAGCCCTGGCACCTTCGTTTCGTCGGCGTCGAGGCGGCCGACTTGATGACCAGCTGCGGGTTGTCGACCGAAGAACTCCTGGCCTACCGCTACCGCATCGACCCGCTGCCGGAGTTCATGCACATGGACCTGGTCTACGACGCCGTCCTCGAGGGCGGCTGGGAGCCCGAGACCTGCGTCGACTGACGGGGTCGGTCCGACGCGCAATCAAACAACCCCGCGGCCCAGGTGGGCGGCGGGGTTGGGGGGTGCCACCGGGCGACTATCGCTCGCAGATGAGGTGGTCTTCGGGGTTGCTGCGGAACTCGGAGCTGTTGACGGCGGGACAGTTGGCGACGATCAGCGACTTGAGCTGGCGGACCTCTTCGTGGTCCAGGGCCATCGAGTCGAACACGAGCGGGATGATGTCGTCGCTGGCGACCTCATCGCGGACGTCAGAGAGCAGGTCCTCCGCCCGGCCGGTCTCCCACATCGTCGCGAAGTTGTCCTCGTAGGACGCAACGAGGTCGGCGTAGGCATCGCCGCGGAACACGAGCATGTTCTCGAAGGTGTTGTGCTCGGCGTTGTCCGAGAGGTTGTAGCTACCGGTCCACAGCTCGTCACCGTCGATCAGGATGTACTTCTGGTGCATCTGGGCGGCGTAGGTGTAGTGCCAGCGGTACGAGTACCACTTGTACCGAACGTCCACGCCCGACTCGCCGAGCTGGTAGCCAAAGCGAAAGCCCTTGTCCATGCAGTTGCGGGTTTGGGTCTCGGTGTTGGCCTCGTCGAGACACTCCTGCAGGTCGTCGAGCTGAAGGTTGTGGCTGTACGACGAGATGTACTCCTGGGCGTCGAGGTAGACGCGCACGTCGAGGTCTGGGTCGTCGGCCTGCTTGGCCATGATCGCCTCGGAGATTCCGCGGTGGCGAAGGTGACCAGAGGCGATGTGAATCGAGTCCGTTGCAGCCTCGATGGCTTCGATGAGCGCGTCAGAGACCTCGTTGCCGCGGTTCTTGCGGAACGTGTCCCCGCCGACCGACACGTCGAAGTTCTCCGATGTGAAGAAAGCGTGGCTGTCGGGCCCGTCGATGATATCCGCATCGGAGATGTCCACCTCGGACAGCTCCCAGCTCAGGTCTTCGTTCACGTCCAGCGCCCGGCTGTGCGCCCACAGGTGGTTGAACTCCTGCTGCAGTCGAAGCGCGACCTCCTCGTGTCCTTGGAGGAACAAGGTGTTCTCGTCGTAGCGGGTTCCGGCGCTGTTGGACCAGTTGGCGCTGCCCGATGCGATCGTCGCGGTCTTGGCGAGCCCAAGGTCCGCGCGCGGGCCGTCGATGATCATGAACTTGTGGTGCATGATCTTGTTGACCCAGCGGACATCGACGCCGGCTTGCTCGAGCTGGCCTGAGCGAGATGCGAGCAGCGCGTCCCCCTCGAGGCGGCGGTCGTCGTAGGCGGTCTCGTAGAGGAAGCGAATCTCGACTCCGCGGGCGGTCGCGTCCTCCAGGGCGGCGCGGACCGTGCCGTTGGAGTAGCTGTACATCGCGATGTCGATGGTCTCTTGCGCCCCGTCGATCAGGTCCGCGACCCGTTGGTTGTGGGTCGAATCGCTGGGTTGGGGCGAGAAGATGACGTCGGTGACTTGCTCGCCATCGTCGGTGCCGACGACGAGCTCGAGGTAGCCTTGGGCGACTGCGTACTCGACGAGCCGGCCGAAGGCGCGCCGGCCGACGTAGCCGATGTCGTCCAGCTCTGGAATCGAGTCGATGCTGTCGTCGTCGTCGGTTCCAAGGATGTCGTCCGAGCCGTTGCGATGGGCGATGATGTTGCGGGCAGCGCGGGCGTCGAGGCGAGCGTCGTGGTCGAGCTCATCCACATCCACCGCCGGATCGTTGACCAGCAACAGGACGGCCTTGGCTTCGTCGGAGTCGGGGTCGATCGCGCCGTCGGCTTTGCCGGTTGGGATCGCGTCCCACTCCCCGTCGCTGAGTTCAGCGGTCGGGGCTTCGCCACAAGCGGACAGCGCGAGGAGGAGCGATGCGGTGAGCGTGTGTCGAGCGACCCGGACCATGGCAGACACGTGAGCAATTGTGGTGCCATGTAGGCACAAGTGTGTCCGCATGACTTAGTCGTGCAATTCTCAGCATTTTTGACCCGCGTCGTTCCCGCACGACACCTCGCCCCCTGGCTAGAACAGTGGCCAGACGGATCCTCTAGCCACCGGGGACACGGCCGTCAGGGGCGTTGTCGTTCGTGCGCTGACTCGCACGCTTCGGCGCAAACCACCGAAGCGGGAGCTCGTCCGGCCGTGTCGGATGCAGCATGCCGCGCTGCTACGCTCCGCCTCCGATGAAGCGGGCGCTGGTTCTTCTGTTCGCCCTCGCCGCTGGGTGCGATCGCGGTTCGGCGGAGTCCTCAGGACCCCAGCCGACGGATTGCGACCTCCCCGGCGGGGTGGCTGCGCAATGCATGACCATCGAGGTCGCGGAGAACCCCGATGCGCCCGAGGTCCGCACCTTGTCGCTCTCGGTCGCGGTCGTCCCGGCGCGCGAGCCTGAGGGACGTCCTGCGGTGGTGTTGATCGCCGGCGGTCCCGGGCAGGGTGCACAGTCCTCGTACGGCGCAGCGCTTCGGGCCTTCGATGCGATTCGCGACCACCACGACTTGGTCTTGCTCGACCAGCGTGGAACCGGGAAATCGCACGCGTTGAACTGCGAGAACACCCAAGTCCTCGACCTCAAGCAGGCCGTCTCCCTGGAGATCGATGGCCCGAGGTTGGAGGCGTGCCGCGACGCTCAGGACGCGGACCTCACCCAGTACACGACCGCGCGTGCGATCGACGATCTCGCGCACGTCCTGCAGACACTGGGCTACGAGAAGAGTCACCTGGTCGGCGGCAGCTACGGCACCCGCGTCGCGTTGGCGTTCGCTCGGGCGTATCCACGGCAGACGGCATCGATCGTGATCGACGGCGTGGCCCCCACCGACTTTGCGCTGCCCGTGTCGTTCGCCAAGGACGCCGAGGCGGCCATGGACGCGATGGTCCGCGACTGTGCGGCCCATGCCGGCTGCAACGCATCGTTCCCGACGCTGCGAGCTGATCTGCGGGCTTTGGCGACGAGGCCGGCCTCGGAGGTCACGGTCGTGCACCCCCGGACCGGCGCTCCACAGACGCTGGAGTTGAGCGGCCGGGCGCTCGCCGGCGGAATGCGGAGCATGCTCTACGCCCCCGAACTCTCGTCGTTGTTGCCGTTGTCGGTCGCCTCCGCAACGCGGGGTGACTTTGGGCCGATGGTCGCCCAAGCGGCGCTGCTTGGAGATGGCATGGGCGGGAGTTTGGCCGAGGGCATGTTTCTCAGCGTGATCTGCAGCGAGGACGTCCCGTACATCACCGAAGCCCACGCCGCCGAAGAAACCGCGGGCACGCTGATGGGCACGATGTTCATCGACCACCTTCGCGCCTCTTGCGAACACTGGGTTCGAGGCCCCATTCCACCGGGCTTTCGCAAGCCGGTCTCGAGCGATGTTCCGGCGCTGGTGCTGTCCGGCGAGGTCGACCCCGTCACGCCGCCGCGCTGGGGGGAGCACGCGCTGGAGACACTGCCCAACGGCCGCCACGTGGTGGTGCCGGGGGCGGGTCACGGCATCGTGATGCTGCCGTGTGCGGACGAGGTCCTCGCCGAGTTCTTCGAGCACGGCGATGCGAAGGCCGTCGATGCGAGCTGCCTGGAATCACGCCGCCGCGCACCGTTCTTCATCGACTTTGCAGGACCGCAGGTGAACCCATGATTGAGGCCGAAGACCTTCGCAAGACGTTCGGAGAGGTCGTCGCGGTCGACTCCGTGTCGCTGTCCGCTGAGGACGGACAGATCACGGGAATCCTTGGCCCCAACGGCGCTGGCAAGACGACCACGATGCGGATGATCTCCACGCTCGTGAAGCCAGACAGCGGCCGGGTCCGTGTCGATGGGCGCGACGCCCTGACGGAACCGTCCGAAGTGCGGCGGCACCTCGGGGTGTTGCCCGACGCCCGCGGGCTGTATCCGCGTCTGACTGCACGAGAGAACATCGAATACTTCGGCCGGCTTCAGGGACTGGACGAAGCCACCCTTCGAGCTCGGGTCGACCGACTGCTCGAAAGACTGGATCTCGGCGATGTCGCGAAGCGCCGCGTCCACGGGTTCTCGCAGGGCGAGCGAGCGAAGGTCGCCATCGCGCGGGCGCTGGTGCACGAACCCCGCAACGTCTTGTTGGACGAGCCGACCAACGGCCTGGACGTGATGAGCACCCGCGCCATGCGGGAGTTGATCCGCGGGCTCCGCGATGAGGGCAAGGCCGTCGTGTTCTGCAGTCATGTCATGCAAGAGGTCTCCGCGCTGTGCGACACCATCGTGGTGGTGGCTCGGGGGACGGTGGTCGCACGGGGCACCTCCGACGAACTCCTCGCCCAAGCGGGAACGGACTCGCTCGAGGACGCCTTCGTCTCGGTGATCGGAACCGAGGAGGGCTTGGTCGCATGAGCCTGTGGAGGACCATGCGCGTCGTCGGGCGCAAGGAGCTGCTCGATGGGGTGCGAGACCGTCGCTCGGTGCTGTCCGCGCTGTTGTTGCCGTTGTTCGGCCCCATCCTCATCGCGGTGATGTTCAGCATCATCCTCACCGAGGAGGCGGACGATGGCCCGGTTGCGCTCCCGGTCGTGGGGCCTGAGCACGCGGTCGCGCTGATCGAGCATCTCGAGTCGCAGAACATCGAGGTGGTGGCCCCTCCGGAGGACCCCCGGGGCGCGGTGGCGGCCGGCGATGAAAACGTCGTGCTCGAGATTCACCCCGAGTTCAACGACGAGTTTCGGGCGGGCCGGCCTGCACCGGTCTCGCTGTATGTCGACACATCCAGGCGCGAAGGCAGGGTCCCGGTTCGCAAGGTGCGTACCGCCATCGAGACCTACTCCGGGAAGGTCGGAACGCTGCGGCTCTTGGCTCGCGGCATCGATCCTCAGCTGGCACGGCCGGTGAGCGTGGGCGAGGTCGACACGGCGACACCGCAACAGAAGGCCGCCAACCTGTTGGCGATGGTCCCGATGTTCGTGATGTTGGCCGTGTTCGTGGGCGGGATGTTCATGGCGACCGATGCGACCGCGGGCGAGCGGGAGCGCAAGTCCCTAGAGCCGCTGTTGCTGACCCCGACGGGCCGTGGCGCGTTGGTTCTCGGTAAGTGGGCGGCGACGACGGTGTTCTCCTCGATGGGGCTGGTGATCACGCTGATCGGCAGCACCATCGCGATGGCTCAGCTGCCGCTGGAGGAGGTCGGTCTCAACGTCGCGCTGGGCCCCGCCGACGCGCTGTGGGTCCTGGGACTGCTGTTGCCACTCGCGCCGATGGCCGCGGCGATGCAGATGTTCGTCGCGAGCTTCGCCAAGAGCTTCCGTGAAGCGCAGACCTACCTGTCGATGCTGACCATGCTGCCCACGCTGCCGGGTGTCTTCTTGACGCTGGAGCCGCTGCCCCCAGACGGATGGGCTTCGGCGGTTCCCGTGCTCGGGCAGCAGGTCTTGCTGCTCGGGGTGCTTCGCGGGGATGCGATCCCACTTTGGGGGGCGCTCGCATCGACGGCGGTGGTGCTGTTGTTGACGGTCGTCTGCCTGTTCGGGACGACGAAGCTGTTCGGCAGCGAGCGAACGATCTTCGGGGGGTAGGCCCTCACGGTCGGAGTCCGCGCCGGGTTCCGGAGGGACCCCCCCTTCGGGTGTGGGGTCCCTCCGGAACCCTTGGTTCGGGAGGGTGCGTTCGGGACTCTCTATCTTTTGCGCTGCGCATCCCTTCGGGATGCTTCGCTCTCTTGGGCCGAAGCATCGTCGTCGGCCCCTCACGGTCGGAGTCCGCGCCGGCGATCACTCGGCGCTGCCGCTGTATTTGGCGACCCAGATGTCGCCGTTGGTGTTGGCTTCGGGGCGGATCTCGCCGATGACGGCGATGTCGTCGTTTGCATCGACGGCCACGCCGTATGCGGCGTCGTCGCCCAGGCCGGCTCCGGCGACGTTCTGGGTCCAGATGACGTTGCCGGGGGCGTCCCACTTTCGCATCCAGATGTCGGCGTCGGTGTCGGTGACGGCCTTGAACCCGACGACGATGAAGGCGCTGTCGCTATCGGCCGCCAACGCGAGGCCGGCGTCGTCGCGGATCGCGGGGCTGCCGAAGCGCTTCTGCTGAACCAGCTCCCCGGTTTCGCCGTCGAACTTGGCGAAGAACACGTCGGTGTCATTGACGGTGGAGGGGGTGGTGCCAGCGATGCCGACCGAACCGTCGGGCGCGACGGCCAGGCCCATCGCGCGCTGGTTTTGCGGAGGCTTCGTGTCGTAGACCTGCGTCCATCGCTCGTCGCCGCTCAGTTCGTAGCTTCGAACCCAGATGTCGCCGTTGAAGTCCTGGTTGGAGATGAACCCACCGACGACCGGGAGTCCATCGGGGCTCCACGCGACGCCTTCGGCGCGGTCATCGAGCCCGTCGGGCCCATCCACGTTGTCGGTCCACAGCTCGGTGCCGTCGGTGCCGGACACGAGGGTGACCCACAGGTCGTTGTCGCCGTTGCCCTCGCGCAGGAACCCGCCGACGAGGACCGACCCGTCGGGGCCCACGGCAATCGCGTTGGCCTGGTCGGAGCCTTCGGAGGTCCCGGTGACGACGCGGGACCACAGCTCGGTACCGTCCGGGCTGAGCTTGGCAAACCACGCGTCGGTGGCAGCCCGCCCCGCGAGGTAGAGGTTGCCCTCGGCATCGACATCGATGCCGAACCCGCGGTCCTCACCGCCGGCCGACGGATCGAGCGTCAACTCGAGGCCCGGGGTGCCATCGGCGCCGTAGGACTGCACCCAGATGTTGCTGTCTCCCACGGTGTCGACCTCGAATCCGATCGCCCAGACATTTCCGGCAGCATCGAACGCGACGTCGAGTCCGGTGTCCGCAATGGCGGCGTCACCGGCATGGGTCTGGGACCACTCCTGCGTGTCGACGCTGACCGTGCAATCGGGCTCGCAGCCGTCGCCGGGATCCAGGTTGCCGTCGTCGCACTCCTCGGGGGGCTCCATCATCCCGTCTCCGCACACGGGGAGGACCGCACCGGTGTCGTCCGAGGTGGGGTCGGTCGTCGGATTCGGGTCGGTCGGGTCGGGGTCGGTGCTGGAGGAGGCGGGGCCGCTCTCGGATCCGGGATCGGTGGCGCTGTCCGTGGCTCCACCGTCGTCGGTATCCGCCGAGGTCCCCTGACCGGCGTCGGAGCTTCCACCGCAAGCGGGGAGGAGCAGGGCCAAGCACACAGCTCTCGAGCGTCGCAGCAGCATGGGCGAAGGATATCAGCCACACCGCAGGACAGTGCGCCAGAAGGCTTTGCGGATCGTCAAAGCCCGCCGCGAAGACACTCCTATCCTCCAGCCGCCGTCGAACTCGGACCCCGCGCTACGGAGCACTCCGGTAGCGGCGCTCGGAGACCATCGCAACGATCGGTGCCTCGGAGGCGAGATAGAGCGCCCCGTCTTCGTCGCGAGCGTTCATGGACTCGGGGTCGAGGGCGAGGCCGCCAGTTCGCAACCGCTCGCGGAGCCGCCGTCGCAGCTGCCGCAAGGTCGCCAGCGCGCTGCGGTCACTTCGCCCGATGACGCGGGTCGCTTGCGCCTCGATGGACCGGGTGTCGCGCAGAAGAAGGGACACCAGCAGCCGCATCTCCGAATCGCCCGAAGTGGAGGGCCCGAGCCCCGGGAGCCACCAGTGCGGGTCGCCATGCAGCGGCAGTGCGAACGCGATGGCGTCGGGGCTGCGCTGGCGCAGGACCTCGAACTCCGCTTCGGCCAGCGTGCGTGCCAGGAGGCTGAAGGCTGTCGTGGCACTCACCAACACCATGAACGGCCCCTGGGAGTCCTCGAAGTCGGTTCGCAGCCCATGCCCACGAAGTCCCGACCGATCCGCACCGATGAAACAGCCCGCGAGATCCAGGAGATTGAACAGGTCGGTGCGCGCCGTCTCGACCGGGAGCCCGCCGAGGTCGGGATCCGGGCTGCGTTGGGCCCGACGCATCCACGACTGGTACGCGGCGAACGCAGCTGCAAAGCCCGTCTCTTGATCGCTCGGTGCCGCGCCGCCGCGGTGCAACGCCGCCAGGCGGAAGATGTGTGGCCACGGGCCCAGGTGCCCGAACGCGGTCGCTTGTTCGAACAGCGCGGCGATCCGGGGGTAGGGCGCCCCGTCGTCGGGCTGCCCGAGCAGGGCGTGCGCGAGTCGATACGCGGTCAGGGCTGGCCACGGTGCATGCAGCGGAGTCGGCTCGTGTGCGAGGGCGTACGCGGTTTCCAGGACGTGGGCCGCTCCGGCGGCGCCGGCGAGCTTGCCCCGGGTTCCGCTTCGCAGCAGCACGGAGACTCGAGCGCGACGAGACCAGGGGTCCACGCCGCCAAGCCTACCTCGGATGCACCGCCGTGGCGCCGGACGTGTCGGGGTGCGGCGGGCTGACCGTGGGGGTGAACGGCGTGCGGGCCTGCGCGAGCACATCACGGGCGATCGCGACGTCGGCCACGTGCAGGTCGAGGACGCTCGCGTAGTCGTCGTCGCGGTAGCCCCCGAAGAACGAGGTGACGATCGGCACCGGCCGCTGCAGCCGCCGGGAGGCCCGGGCGACCATGGCGTAGGTTCTGCGCGCGGTCTCCAGCCACTGGGCGGTGGTGACCGAGCCCCCCAGCGCATCCCACTCGTGGGAGTCCGCGCCATGCCCGACGCAGACCAGCCCCACCGATCCGGTCACGAGCGCGTGCTCGACCCGGGACAGACCTTGGTCGAGGCTGGCGAGGTAGGCCGCGCCCGAGCCGGACGGGTTGATGTTCAACGGGATCGCTTGGCCCACCTCCGGGCAGACCGCGGCGGCGTCCGGGATCGCATTGCCGTAGTGCTCATCGGTGTCGATCCACGCGGTTGCGATGCCGCGGGTGCGGAACAACTCCAGTCCGGCGATGACTTGTCCGGCGATCGGACAGAATCCGCCGCCTCGGCTCGGCTGCGCGTGGTGGTCGCCCGAGGTTGGGCACACCACAATGCGCTCGGGTCTGGTGACCGCGTGCTGGGTCGCGGCGAGCAGGGCACCGACCTTGGCCAGCACGCTGTCGCGATACCCGGCGCTCCACCCGTTGCCCGAGCTCTCGGCGAGCCCGCGTGGCTTGCCCGTGAGGAACGCAGAAACATAGTCACGGGTGTGGGCCGACGCCAGCAGTGCGGTGGTGATGGGCTCGAAGTCGGCGAGGGTGTCGAGGTGCTCGCCCAGGGGGGTCTGCCGGACGTGTTCCATCCACAGCGCGGGCTTGCACGGCGACCGCGAGTATCCACGACGGAGGGGGGCGACGATCTCCGGACGGAAGACGACCGTGATGCGGGGCTCGTAGGCGGCGCTCATGGATCAGGTCATGACGCACTGGGCGTGACGGAGGCGTGACAACCCCTGCGGCGTGGCCGCATCCCGGCGCGGGCGGCCGTCGGATGCCAGCGGACATGTCCTATGCTCCGGTCCGGTGGATGACGCGCTCCCTCGAGACGACGACGGCCGGCTGTGGATCTTCGGATACGGCTCGCTGGTGTGGCGTCCCTCCTTTGAGCACGTCGCCGCGCGTCCGGCCGCGGTCCAAGGGTGGACCCGGAGATTCTGGCAGTGGTCGACGGACCATCGCGGCGTGCCCGGTGCGCCCGGTCGGGTCGCGACCGTGATCGAGGCGGCCGGAGAGGCCTGTTGGGGCCGCGCCTATGCGGTCGAGCCTGTGCACCAAGACCGAGTCCTCGCGGCGCTCGACCATCGCGAGAAGCAGGGCTACGACCGGCGCGTGGTTCCGCTGACATTCGCTGACCGGGCGGGACCCAGCGCACTGATGTACATCGCCACGCAGGACAACCCGAGTTTCGCGGGGGACACGGATCTGTCAGAGTTGGCGAGCATCATCTCGGCGCGCCGGGGTCCCAGCGGGAGCAATGTCGAGTACCTGCTGCAGCTCGCCGATGCGCTTCGGGCGATGGGGGTCGATGATCCCCACGTCTTCGCCCTCGAAGCTCGCTGCCGGGCCACCTGACACGCCGGAGCCCAAGGCGCTATCGTCCGCGGCGCGATGATCATCGACAAGCGGTCCTGGTTCAGGTCTCTCGCGGCAGTGCGAGGCACATCGCTGCCGCGCACCTGGCTGCGTCTGTTCGTGACGGTCGTATTCGCCGTCGTCGTCACGGCGCTCTACGAGACCGGCCGTATCGGCGCGTCGCTCTCACCGCTTCCGTTCTCCTTGATCGGCGTCGCGCTGGGCATCTTCCTCGGCTTCCGCAACAACACGTCCTACGATCGCTTTTGGGAGGGGCGAAAGCTGTGGGGGCGAATGGTCAACGTCTCGCGCAGCCTGACGCGCCAGATTCAGATGATGGTGGGGCCGCTGCCCGGCGAGCCGGTCGACGCTGACGAGCGGTCCGCGGTGCATCGCGAGTTGGTGCACCGCATCGTCGCCTACGTGCATGTGTTCCGGCATCACCTGCGCGACGAGCCGGACCTCTCGGACGTGGTCGGGCATCTCCCCCAGGACGAAGTCGAGGCGCTGGACCATGAGAGCAACCGGCCAGCGGCGGTTTCCGCTCGAACCGGCGAGCGCCTTCGCGAGTTGTGGGACCGCGGCTGGATCCATCCGATGCACCTGCCGGTGCTCGAGGCGAGCCTCACCGAGATGACCGGGATTCAGGGCGGCTGTGAGCGCATCAAGGCCACCCCGATCCCGGCCTCGTACACGATTCTGATCCACCGCATCGTGGCGACGTATGCGTTCGCGTTGCCCTTGGGGATCGTCGACACCATCCACGGTTGGACACCCGTCGTCGTCCTGCTGATCGCCTACGCGTTCTACGGCCTCGATGCGATCGGCGACGAGATCGAGGAGCCCTTCGGGTTTGACGAGAACGACCTCCCGCTGGCCACGCTCAGCCGAATGATCGAGGTGAACGTGCGTCAGCGTCTGGGTGAAACCGAGCTTCCGCCGCTGCTCGAGCCCGAGGGCGGCGTGCTGCGCTGACATCGGCATGGCTTCGCCGGCCCCGCCGTGCTAGATCCGCGCCCGGAAGATCGAGGTGGCCGAGGAGATAGAGATGATCGCGGCGTCAGACGGCTTTTGCCGGTGCATGGCGTCGAGGAAAGTCCGGGCTCCACAGAGCAGGGTGCTGGCGTAGGTCAGTCGGGGCGACTCGAAGGAAAGTGCCACAGAAAGCAAACCGCCCGTGTTCGCGCGGGTAAGGGTGAAAGGGTGCGGTAAGAGCGCACCGGGCCGCTGGTGACAGGGGCCGCACGGTAAACCCCATCCGGTGCAAGGCCGAACCGTAGACGTGAGGGAGGGAAACCAAACTCGCCAGGGCTGCTCGTCCTGCTGTCTCAGGTAGTGCCGCGTAGAAGAATGGTCATCACCCGGGAAGAGCAATCGACCCGGGGACAAAACCCGGCTTACAACCTCTCTCGACCACCTCGGTCTTCCGCTATTTGTTTGTGGAGAGGGCACGCGTGCCCTCTCCCCGCTCGCGACGGGGTCGCGAATTGCGGGGCCCCTCTCCCTTGCCCGGCCCTGTCGGGCCGTTGGTTGTTGGCGTATCGACGGGCTGCGGAGGCGAATCGCGAGCCCCCTGGGTGTTCTCGGTTCGCGGCGGTGGTCTACTCGGTCAGGAAGGTGGCGAGGCTGTTGGTGTCGATGGCGCAGTGCCCCTCGGGGAGGACGTGCCACTGCATGTCACCGCCTTGGGTGCGCACGGCGTCGGCGAGGGCTTGGCCTCCCTTCAAACAGCCCCATGGGTCGTGCTCGCCGCAGGACATGAACAGGGCGGGCTTGGGTTCTTCCCCGGCGAGAATGCGGGGGACGGGGTCCTTGCCGCGCCAGTCTGCGTCGTCATCGAAGAACGCGTGGGAGAAGGCGAGCAGCATGAAGCCCTCGCGAAACGAGGATTCTGTGAACCGGGAGAACACGCCCCCACCAAACGGCGATGTCGTGGTCAGCGGGGGACACAGGGCTGCAACCTTGTCGAACGGGGTCGCCGGATCGAGGGAGGCGAGCAGGGCGTTGTATCCGCCCATCGATTCACCGACCAGTCGGGTCCGGGGGAAGCTGTGCCCGGCGAGCGACTCGGCGTGGGCAACTGCCTGGTCGAGGACGGAGTCCTGGAACGCGGCTTCCGTCTCGTCGGTCAACACCCACAGCGGCCCGAACGAGATGCTGACAACCGTCGGTGCGTCGACCCCATCGGCGGCCCAGTGATCGTACAGCTCGGCCGTGTAGTACGTCTTGTCGTTCCACCACCGCGCGGTGCCTCGTCGCCCGTGGAAGTGCACCAGCAGGTCCTGCGATCTGCTTGCGGGATCTTGGGTGACGCAGAGACTCCACGGGATCGGATTCGACATGTCTGTGCACGTCATGTCGAGGGACTCGAAAGGCTCGGGGACCCAGTCACTCGGCTCCGCCATCCACCGCACCAACACGCCAGACTCGATCGCGAGCACCAGGAGGAGAATGAGCGCCGCCGCTGCCGCCAGGCACACGCCGATTCGTCTACGGGTCTTGGACGCCACGGACGCCCCCTACGGCTGAGTGGGGTTCGATATTCCCCAGGTGGGCCCCGTTCCCGGCCGTTGGTTCACCGCGGCTGTAGGGTGGCGGTCCAGCCACCGAGGTCCTCGTCGCGGAGGTCGACGCCGAGGAGGTCGAAGCCATCGTGCATCGCGTTGACTCGGAATTCCCCCTCGAGGTGCCGGACGTTGTCGGGATGGCGGCGGTGGATATCGACGATGCCGTGGAGCCGTCCATCGAGCGTCTTTCGGGGGACGACCGCGAGCTCGTTGCCGTCAGCGTCGTCGACGAGGTCGAGCAACCCGTTGTCATTGGCGTCCACCCAGGCGATCACGAAGTGAGTCCGGGACGGGGGCGCGGAGGTTGGAAACTCCAGGTTGTGTTGCTCGCCCTCGCGGACGGCGTCGAAGTCGAGAGGCTCCACTGCGACCGTGACGTCGTCCGAGAACCGCTCCCGAAGCGTGACGCTGTGTGTACGGGGCGCAAACGTCAGCTCCGCAGTCTCCACCCAAGCCGCCCCGGCGTCCTGTGTCACCCACGCCCGCCCGCTCGCGCTGAAGAGCCCGATGCGGACGCGTTCGGCGTCGATGCCGTCTTCAAGCTCGACCCGGACTTCGAGCGGTCCATCCGTCGTGAACTCGTCCGGGGCGCATGCCGCCAGGCCGGGCAAGAGCCCAAGTGCGAGAAGGCCCCAGCGACAGGGGACCGTGGCCCCCGCTCTCGTCGTATCTTCACGCCGCTGCACGAGCATGGTTGTCCCCGGCCGAGGAAAACGGATCCATCACGGTGACGGAGCCCGCTCACGGAGGAGGGGTGCGGAGCGAGGAGGTCAGTTGTTGTCTTCGAAGTACAGGAAGTCGATCAGAAACGTCGCCGCCAAGATCAGCGCGCGATGATTTGGCGGCATGGCGGGAGCAAACTGGACGCCAAACGTATCCGCGTCGGTAAACGCTTCCTTCAACAACCCGCTCCACTTCTTCGAAATCTGCCCGACCTCGTGGCCGCCGACGATGACCTTGAACGTCCACGGTCGAAACATCGGGCCCTGAATCTCGGCAACGACCTGGCCGGTGGTGTCGGTGACCTCGAACAGCCTGCCGAAGAACTTGAACTTCTGATGAAGCGAGCCGACGGCCTGACCCTGTCCGTCGGTCACATGCAGCTCGGAGAAGAACCACGTCCACGGCCGCCGCAGCGAGAGGCTCATGGTCCCGTGCGGGTCGAGCAGCTGCATGGTGAACGGCCGTGAGTTTTTGAGGAACGATCGGGCAAAGAACGCACCGGCACCTTGCCCAACCTCGGCCGCGTAGAACGCAGGCTGACCGTCGGGCAGCTGCACGAGGTAGCGGTTCTTCGACTCGAAGCCGGTGAAGACCTCCAGCATTTCCTTCTGCTGCTTGACGACGAGGCTCGGCGTCTGAGCCAACACGGGCAGGTTCGACATCGCGACCACGGTATCAGCCGCGCGCGCAGGCAACCCAGTGCTCACTGGCGCGAGACACCGGGCGCCGGTCAAACCCACCGAACACCTCCACATCGCGAAGGCCCGCGTCGGCGAGGTGGCCCTCGAGCTGGTGTCGCAGCAGGTACCGCTGCTCGATGCGTCCATCGACGGATGCAGTGCGCTGCGTGAGCGGGACGTGGCGGTACGTGACGTCGATGCGCTGGGTATCCGGACGCCAGCGGCTGCGCTCAAACACGGTGTACGGCTGCCCGTCGACCTCGATGACCGTCAGCTCGGACCAGTCGTCATCGCCCACATCCTCGGGCTCGCAGTCGGCGTGGAAACCGTCGGCTCGGTAGGCGTCGAGAATGAACACGCCGCCGGGCTCGAGGTGTGCCCGGACCCGGCCAAAGCAGGCGGCGATGTCCTCGTCGTCGAGCATGCAGTACACACCCGAGAACGGGAGCAGGATTCTCTCGAAGCGCCTCCCGAGCTCAAACGTCCGCATGTCGGCGGTGTGTAGCTGGACCCCGGGGCCCAATCGCGCCCCGGCGGCTTCGAGGAGTCCCCCGTGCAGGTCGAGCCCAGCGCGATGCGGGACATCGAGCACCTGCAGGACGCGGCCGTCCCCGCACCCGAGCTCGAGCACCGACGATACGCCCGCGCACTCCCGGGCATAGAACGCGAGGTCGCCCTCGGTTCCCGTGTGAAGCGCGGCGTACAGCGAGGCGGGGTAGGGAGGAAGCGACGTCACTGACAGACCAAGAGCGCACAGATCCCGAGCACGTTGCCGCCAACGCCTGCATCACAGCAGGAGCCCTGCGGGTCGGTCTCGTCGAACAGGCAGAAGTCTCCCTGACTGCCGCAGTTGAGGAACTCGCACTGCGCGGTGTTGTGCGTGCAGCTGGCGGTGCATGCGAGCTGCCCGACGTCGAAGCCGACCGAAGCACAGCTAGCGCCTCCCAGGTCGTTGCCGTCGCAGGCCTCGCCGCCGTTGCGCACGCCGTCGCCACAGCTGGCCAGGGGGGTGCACGTGCTGGTGTCGTAGCCGGCACACTCGGCGTCGCACAGCAGGGTGCCGCCGCCGAAGCCCTGGGACTGACAGGTTTCTCCGCCGAGGCTGTTGCCGTCGCAGAGCTCGCTGGCGGCCAACATGCCGTCTCCACAGCTGCGGCAACCGTCGGTGACGAGGTTGCACTGCGCGTCGCAGATCAGCATGCCTTGGGCAAAGCCGAAGTCTCCGCAGGTCATTGCGCCGAGGTCTTTGCCATCGCAGCTCTCGGCGCCCTGGAGCACGCCGTCGCCGCAGACGGCCTCACCCGCGCTGGGATCCCCGCTGGAGCCCGGGTCCACGCCGGACCCGCCGCCGGTACCGCTTCCGCCCTGACCCCCGGAGGTCTCGAGTGGATCGGTATCGTCGAGGCCGGAGTTGGTGGCCGGCGTGGCGGTGGCACCGGTGGGGCCCCCGAAGGTGGAGCTGCCCTGTTTGGACGTATCTCCGCCCGCGCAGCCAAGAACCAGCAGCGCGATAACGGCGCTCGCACACCTGTACAACCCCCTCACGACCTCCGAACGGTACCACTGTGACGCGCCGGATGCTGGCGCCAGAGCCGACCGGCCAGGTATCCTAAGCCGGTGGGCGGCGCGGAGCACAGACGGCGGGGAGGGTGGCTGTGCGCGCTCGCGTTGGTCGGCTGTGCTGGTGGCGACCCGGTGGACAGCGGCGTGACGGCCGGCCTCGGCCTTGGGGAAGGGGGTGGCAGCACCGCTGGGGGCTGGTGGACAGACGGCCCACCGCCCTCCGAGAGCACCACCAGCGGTTTCCCCGGGGGGAGCACCGAGGGCGAAGGTGACGAAGACCCCGGCTTCCCACCCGACCTCGGGACCTGCTCTGGCCCGGCAGACTGCGTGATCGAGAACACGACCTGCTACCTGGAGCAGGGCGCCTGCGTCGGCGGGATGTGTCAGTTCGATGCCAAGGCGGCGGGGAGCGGATGCAACGACGCCGACCCCTGCACCGATGGGGATGTGTGCGACGGCTTTGGAATCTGCGCCGGCACGCCGAAGCAGTGCGTCGGCGGCGAGTGCGTGATGGGCCAGTGCACGGTCAGCGAGTGCGAGGCCGGCAGCGCCGACTGCAACGAAGACCCGACCGACGGCTGCGAGGTCACCCTCGGCACCGGGACGAACTGCAACAGCTGCGGGGACAGCTGCGACGCCGGTCCCAATGCGTCGGGATCCTGCGTTGCGCAAAGCTGCGAGTTCGACTGCGCCGCAGGCTTTGGAAACTGCGATGGGGATTGGTCGAACGGGTGCGAGATTCCGCTGGGCGCGAACCAGTGTGATGCCGGGGGCCTCAACCCGAACGGGTGCTGGACCTCCTACTGCGGTAACTCGGGCAACGCCGATGCGGTCAACTTTGGCACCTGGTACTGCTTCGAGTGCACGACGTGCAACGTGCCGTCCGCGGGCCAGTGTCAATGGTGCGACCACGCGAGCGGTACCTGGTTCCCCGCCGAGAGCTGTGCGTGCGGCAGCTTCGAAGGCCTGACCTGCGGGTCGTAGCCGACTGCCACTAACCTGCGAGACGGCCGATGCTCTGCAGGTAGTCGCGGGCGAGTTGGTCGTTGTCGACCTGGTCCGGGTGGAACCCGGGGCGCAGGTAGGAGGCCAATGCGCGGAGCACGAATCGCTTGTTCTGCCCACGGGCGCGGGCCGCTTTTCTCTCCTTCGCGATCTGGGCCTTCGAGATGTCCTCTTGGGCCAGGAGCATGGCGGTGGCGCTCCGCCAGAAACTCAACAGCAGGGTGACCGCGATCGCCAGGCCCGCCGCCCGAACGGCATAGCGATCGTCGACCGCCTGAAGGACGTCGTACGCCACCGACTTGTGCTCGATCTCTTCAGCAGCGTGCCAACGCAAGAGGTCGCGCATGACGGGATGGGCGTGGTCGAGGAACTCGGTTCCCAAGCCTTGCTCGGCCAGCGTTGCGGTGAAGTGCTCCAGGGCGGCGGTGATCGACAGGCGGAGGACCGGCGGCACACTGGGCTCGAGCAGCTCGAACGCGATTCGGTGATAGCGTTTCAGCCACGTCTGGATGTCGTAGCCTTGGGCCTCCAGCATCTCGAACGCGCGCTCGTGCTCGTGGCCGTGGCTGGACTCCTGCCCGGCGAACGCCCGGACGCGAGCCCGCAGCGCGGGGTCGTCGATCTGCTTGAGGTAGTGCCGGACGGATCGCACGAAGAACTGCTCCCCGGCGGGGAAGACCAGGTGCAGACCGTTGGCGATGTGGCTGACGACGGTGGAGTCGTAGAACCACTTCTTGGGTACCTTGCTGAAATCAAAGCCCATTTTCCGGACGGGAATCGGGCGGGCTGAGGAAGCGCGATCGTAGGGCATCGAACTGAATCCTGTTCAACAGAGGCTTAGCACCGCATTGAATCGCGGTCAACAATGGCCCAGGCTTTCGTGTGGCCGATCCCCGACGCACGCGTCTGCAAACCGATGAGCGACGCGCCCAGCTCCTGACCCTTGGGCTGCGTCTGTTCTCGACCCGTGCCTACGACGAGGTCTCGATCGACGCCATCGCCGAGGAGGCTGGCGTCTCGAAGGGGCTGCTGTACCACTACTTCGGCGGCAAACGGGCCTACTACTTGGCGAGCATCGAGCACGCCGCCGGTGGTTTGATCGAGTCGCTCGATGCGGTGCCCGAGGCCTTGGTCGGTCCAGCGCGCGCGCTCGCGATGATCACGGCGTACCTCGACTTCGTCGAGCACCACGGAGATGCGTACGGCACGTTGTTGAGCGGGGGGGTCGGGTCAGATCCCGAGGTCACACACTTGATGGCGCGCTCTCGTGAGGAAGTGGCCGCGCGGATTTTGCACGGCGTCGGCCTCGAAGCGCCACGACCGGTGTTTGAACTCGCGGTGCGCCACTACATCGGAGGCGTGGAGGCCGTGGTGCTCGATTGGCACGACCGCCGTCAGCTGTCCCGTACGGTGCTGCTCCAGTTCCTGGTGCAGCAAATCCGCGCAACGCTGGAGGTGGCGCTCGCGTTGGATCCGGACGCCGCTGTGCAACTCGACGTACCCTGAGCTGTGGTGCATTCCCCTTGGGTTGCGCGCCCGAAGGCGGTACATGGGCCAGTGACCCCGCAGCGGTACGCATCACGCCACCGCTGCCGTCACCCCATAGAGTCCGATGACCGAGCCCACGAACATGGTGAACCTGATCGAGCATCCGCTGATCCTCCACAAGCTGTCGATCATGCGGTCGAAGGAGACCTCCACCCAGGGCTTCCGACAGTTGCTCGAGGAGATTTCGATGCTGCTCGGCTACGAGATCACGCGCGACCTCCCGGTCGAGATGCAAGAGATCGAGACGCCGCTCGCCAAGATGCAGGCGCCGATGCTGCAGGGGAAGAAGATCGTCATCATCTCGGTGCTCCGCGCCGGGACCGGCATGCTCGACGGATTCCTCAAGGTGTTGCCCGCCGCCCGGGTGGGCCACATCGGTCTGTATCGTGATCCGAAGACCCTCAACCCGGTGGAGTACTACTTCAAGGTCCCTCGGGAGATGGAAGACCGGCAGGCCATCGTCGTCGACCCGATGCTCGCAACCGGAAACTCGGCCATCGCTGCCGTCGATCGCGTCAAGCGAACGGGCCCCAAGTCGGTCAAGTTCCTATGTCTGCTCGCTGCACCCGAGGGCATCGCGAACTTCCACAAGCACCACCCCGACGTGCCGATCTACACCCCCGCGGTCGACGAACGGCTCGACGAAAAGGGCTACATCATCCCCGGGCTTGGCGATGCGGGTGACCGCATGTTTGGCACCAAGTAGTCGATGGAGTTCGATCAGCTGCGCACGCTGTTGGCGGTCCTCGAGCATGGGGGCTTTACCCGGGCCGCGGAAGCACTCGGGCTGAGCCAGTCCACCGTCAGCTTCCACATCAAGAGTCTCGAAAAGTCTCTGGGAACCCGGTTGCTCGATCGCGGCCGGGATGGCGTCCGCGCGACCGTTCACGGCACGACACTGGCCCGCTACGCCGGCAGGATGCTCGACCTTCGTTTGCAGGCGGCGTCCTCCCTGGGGGCGCTCGACACCGGCGTGGTCGGTCGCATCGACGTCGCGGCGTCGACCATTCCCGGCGAGTACTTGCTTCCCGACGTGCTGGCTCGGCTGCGGCGGACGCACCCGGGCGTCTCGGTGTCGGTGCACGTCGGCGACACCAGCCGGGCCGTGGGAGCGCTGCGCGAAGGCATCGTCGATCTGGCGATCACCGGTTCGCCCAGCGGGGACCGAAAAATCGAGGAGACCGCGGTGGCGCAGGACACCGTCGTCTTGGTCGGCCCGCAACCCCCACCGGAGGGGTTCGACGGCGAAGGAGGCGGATTGATCGGTGTTCCTCTGGTGCTGCGGCGCGAGGGGTCGGGGACGCGGGCGGCCGTGGCCGATGTGTTGGCCGGGGCGCTCGATGGCGGTGAGCCCGGGCCCACGGTCGAGGTCGGTTCGACCGAAGCGGCCAAGCGTTGCGCGCTTGCAGGGCTGGGGCTTGCGTTCGTATCCCGGCGGGCGGTCGAGCGGGAACTCGCCGCTGGAGTCCTCTACGTCCATCCGCTCGCCGGCCTCCCGGCGGCGCGCACGTTCTACTTGGCCACGGTGCGGGGCGTGACGCTCTCCCCGGGCGCCGCAGCCCTCCGCGAACTGCTCACGAGCGCGTGATACGGTCCGCCGTCATGGCGTTCCGCTCGAGGATCCTCGCAGGCACCTTGGTCTTTGCTGGGTGCTCCTCCCCGCCTGCTCCACCGCCACCCAAGACGACTCCGGCC
>CAJXVA010000088.1 GCA_913061055.1 uncultured Pseudomonadota bacterium | reverse complement strand
ACGAGATGTAGAGAGGTCTCGTGGGCTCGGAGATGTGTATAAGAGACAGGCCACAGATCGCTGACTGGGTGCCGACACCGCAGGCACGACCGCAGGGGGCGAATCTGCGTGCCACACGGCCATGGCCGCCAAGACCAAGCCCCCCGTCACGACCGCCCCAGCGACGACGGCCGTGATGAGGCCGCGGCGAGACCGCCGGGCGCGAATCCGAGTCCGTCCGGTCGCCTGTGCGGGGCTGACTCCAATCGCGCGATCGAACAGCCCCTCGTGCAGCTCTTCCATGCTCGAGAAGCGATGCTCAGGCTGCTTCGCCATCGAGCGCTCGATCGCAATGCAGACCTGGCTTGGTACATCCCCGGCCACCAGCTCGGACACCTTGGGCACCGGAGCCTTGATGTGCTGCCGAAGGATTTCACCGATCTTGCCGACGTAGGGCGGACGCCCGACCAACATCGCAAACGCGACGCACCCTAGGCTGTAGATATCGCTCGTCTGCCCGAGGTCCATCGTGCGCGATTGCTCGGGACTCATGAAATGCGGCGTGCCCAGCACTTCGCCGTCCACCGTGATCCGAGTCCGCTTGCTGGCACCGGCGATGCCAAAGTCGATGATCTTCGCCCGTGAATCACCCCGTTGCAGGACGATGTTGGCCGGCTTGAGATCGCGGTGAATCACCCCGGCTCGGTGGGCCGCGGCCAGCCCCTCGATCATCTGCTGCAGCAGCGGACCGGCAATGCTCCACGGCATCGCGCCGCCGTCCTTGAGTGCGGCGGCGAGCGTGCGGCCTTCGAGCAGCTCCATGACGATGTAGGGGCAACTCGCCTCTTCGCCAAAGTCGAGCACATTGACCACAGCCGGGTGCTCGATCTCCGAGAGCAACTGGGCCTCGCGAAGCATGCGTTTCGTGGCCCAGTCGTCTTTGTCGGCCGCGTGCTCGGCCCGAAGGATCTTGATGGCGACCCGCTTGCCGATGGACATGTGTTGTCCACGCCAGACTTCGCCGGCCGAGCCTCTCTCGATGGGTGACTCCAGTCGATAGCGACCACCCAGAACCGCGCCTTCCGAAGGTCGGAACGGCGTGTCCTTTGGAGACGACTTGCTCTGCAAACTACCCACAACGACGAGGTCTACAGTGTACGACGTCGACCTCAGCTCGGATCAAACTTGCGCCCATCGTTTAACGTCAGGGGCCCGGTTTGCACCTCGAGGCCATGTTCTCGCAGTGTCTCATCCACCAGCTGAGCGACCTGTGCAACGACGTTCGTGCAGAACGCATGCCGCTGGGGGCCCTTGAAGTCACCGTGTGGCTGGGTCATCGAATTGCAGACCAGGTCCGGGCTCGAACCGCGGTCCAGCTCCTCCTCCACGCGCCGTTGGTATTGTTTCGAGGCCTCGACCAGGGCCGGGGTCACCGCCCCTGTGGGATCAGGATCGCCCAAGAATTCCCCCAGGAGCAGCTGTCCCGCCACGATCGCCCCACAGGTGCCATGGCCGGTGATTCCGCCCCGACGCAGAGACTGGTAGGGCGCGGTCGGGCGCCCAAACGCCTCCGCCAGGGAGATGCCACACGAGCGATGAGGCGTCTGCGTCCCCTCGTACAACACCAGGGCTTTGCTGCGAATCGGACCGGTTCCCGCGACGCCTCTCCTCATGACACACAGTGTAGCGGAGCATCCGGGGGCATCGATGCCCGGGGCGGCTAGCTGCGAGACGCCTCGAGGCAAGAAAGTGTCAGCACAGCCGCCCAGCCCCAGTCTCGGTATAGAGGGCTGCCGAGGATGAGGTAGCCCCACCCCGGCTCCTCGAAGGCACCCGAGGGGAGAACGATCCGCTCGTAGCGTACGGCGGGAAGCGGAACCCCGAGCTCCAGCAGCTCGGCTCGAAACGCGAGAGCCTCCGGATTGGCGGTCGCCCGCTGAGCCACGACGATTCGAATGACCGAATTGTCCGGGTCACGAAAGTAGCCACGGGCCAAATTGCTCGCCGCCCCGCCATATCCAACTCTGGCTCGCTGGTCGAACCCACTCGGACTCTCCACCTGAAGGCCGTAGCAATCCTTCCGCATGAACTCGGCGACCTCCGCAACGCCCTCGATGTCGCTTGCGAACGCGTCGACTGCTGCAGCCGGGGACTCTGGACGCCCCTCGGCGATACCTAGAACAGCGCAGCGCCGGATGCTCTGTGCATCGGAGGTTCGTACCACACAGCGAACAGCCAGGTGAGGGTGCAGCATGGCCTCCTCGGAGGTCTTGGGCGCGTCGTCGAGCGGCAACGCGTCCCAACGATCGAGAAGGGCCTGTGAGTCGGCGGGGTCGATTGCAGCCGTCCGCACTCCGGCGGCCGACACAAACTCGATCCCCAGCCATCGTACATGGCCGTTCTCAAAAACCTCGACCCGGGAGGCCGGGCACCCCTCGTACACACAGGGAAACCGCTCCACAACCAGCGAGTCTCCTTCTGGCTCTGGCGGCGGAGCAGGATCGGGGGCGACGGCCTCGGCCGGCTTCGGCGACGCGGCGGGTGCGGGCGGCAAGGGGGTCTGCGCCGGTATCGACGATGGATGACACGCGCAGAGAAAAAGCACGATGAGGCCGCCGCGCACCTCGGTCCGACGAACAAGAGAGGGGAAGATTCAGGCCCGACGGCGCAGCGCGCTTTCACCTCGTGCGCCCCGTTGCGCAGCCGATGGCACGCAGTGTAGCGGAGCGCCTCTTTCCAGGGGATGATGCCCGCGATGCTCAGGGCGCGAATGGAATGGTTTGGTGTTGCCGCGCTTGTTCTCGTCGCGTGTGGAGACGATGCGGCCGGAGCGGAGGGGGCGGGCTCGACCACCGGGTCAACGGGCGCTGTGCAGACCAGCACCGGTCCCGGCGAGACCGGGAGCACAGGCGGGAGCACCACGGTCGCGGACGAATCATCCTCGACCGGAAGCACCACAGGGGAAGCCGTGGTCGATTGGCCCAACCTCGAGTGTGATCCGTTGGTGCCGACGTACTGCGGCTATCCGTTTCCCAACAACGTCTTCACTGTCGCCGACGCCGAGGCGCCGAGTGGACGCAGACTCGCGCTGTCTCGCGCTGCCATGCCGCCGACCACGGACGGCTTTCAAGGCGAGCCCGACGCGTTCAACGATCGAGACGGATTCTCCCCCGGCGGGACCATCCTCGCCCACCTCGCCGGCGCCACGGCGACCGGACTTGTCGGCCCCTTGAACATGGGCGATTCGCTGGGCGACGCATCGCCGACGGTGTTGCTCGACGTCACGACCGGTGAGCGGGTCGCCCACTTCGCCGAGCTCGACATTCACGCGCCGCCAGGCGAAGCGTCGCTGATGCTCCAGCCCGCGACCACGCTGGACTACACACACCGCTACATCGTCGGCGTACGCGGCCTCGTAGACGAGGCTGGCGCTGCCGTCGAAGCGTCGGATGCGTTTGCTGCGTTGCGAGACGACATCGAAACCGACGACGAAACGGTCGAGTCGAGACGTCCCCTGTACATCGACATCTTCGCGCAACTCGAGGACGCCGGCGTGCTCCGTGAAGAACTGCAGCTCGCGTGGGACTTCACCGTCGCCAGCCGCGAGGACACCAATGGCCGGGTACTCGCCATGCGGGACGCCGCGCTGGAGGCTGTCGGAGACGGACCGACCTACGAGATTCTCTCCGTCGACGAGGATGTCTCGCAGAGCATCTTCCGCCGCATCCGCGGGGAGATCGAGGTGCCCCTGTTCCTCGATGACGCGGGCCCCGGCGGTGTTCTGGTCCTGGACGAGGACGGTGTCCCCGAGCAAAACGGCACCGCGCGGTACGGCTTCACGATGATGGTCCCCTACTCCGCCCAGGAGAACCCCGCCCCGGGGGTGTTGTTTGGCCATGGTCTATTCGGCAGTCAGTCCCAGGTCGAGGCATCCGCGTTTGGCGAGCTGTCCAACGCCGGCAACATCATCTTCGTCGGCGTCGACTGGATCGGGATGTCCGCCGAAGACCCGGCACTCATCGCCTTGATCGTTCAGAACGGAAACCTGGGCAACTTCCGCACCCTGCCCGACCGCCTCCAGCAATCGCTGGTCAACTTCTTGTTGGTCACGCGGATGCTGCGAACCAGCATCGTGGGCGACGACGCCCTGCAATTTGAAGGCGCTGGGATGCTCGATGGCGAGCAGTCGTACTACTACGGCGGCAGCCAAGGCGGCATCATGGGCGCCAGTTACATGGCCCTGTCGACGGACGTCACCCGTGGGGTGTTGGCGGTCCCCGGACAGTCCTACAACTTGCTGCTCGAGCGCAGCGTCAACTTCGACGCTTTCGTGGACATCATCAACTCGACCTACCCACAGGCGTACGACCGACAGATGCTGCTGGGGTTGGTCCAGCTGCTGTGGGACCGGGCCGAGCCCTCGGGGTTGTCGCGTCACGTCGTCAGCGATCTTCTACCGGGCACGCCCGCGCACGAGGTGTTGCTGCTGGATTCCATTGGCGACCACCAAGTCAGCACCCTCGGTGCCCACGTCATGGCGCGGACGATGGGCATCCCGTTGCTGGCCGAAAACCCCCGGGAAGTCTGGGGCCTGGAACAGTCGGACGGTCCGCTCAGCTCGGCGTTGGTCGAGTTCGATTTCGGGCTGCCACCCGAGCCGCTCGGGAACGAGCCGATGCGGGAGGGCGAAGACCCCCACGGCCGGCTCACCGACGTCCCGGCTGCGACCGAGATCGCGATTCACTACTTCCAGACGGGCCAGGTCATGAACTTCTGCGACGGCGTCTGCGACCCGGGATAGGCGCGGCCCCCGTGCGAAGCCACCGTCACGCTCGACGTGGTGGAATAGACCGCCCGAGTCGATCAGCCTTCGCGTACCTCGGCGGCTCGCAGCCGAACCATCGCAGCCCCCTCGGGGTCGCCCACGCGTTCGAACACTTTCGCACTGGCCTCGAACCGCTCCGCCGCCTCTTCGGCTCGGCCCGCCGCCGCAGACACCTCAGCCGCCTCCCATAACGTGCTCGTCTGCTCGTGGTCGGTGAGCCCGGGCATCGAGAGGAGCTTCTCGATCGTCAGGGTTGCCGCTGCGTGTTTGCCCTGGCGCCGCTGCGCGCGTGCGAGCATGACGAGCGCCGCGTACAGATGCGGATGGGTCAGCCCATGGAGTTCCTCAAAGATGAGCGTCGACCGGTGTAGATGCTCTTCCGCCGTCGAATACTCTTCCAGCTGCACAAGTTCGAAACCCAGCGACGACTCGAGATCTGCCAGCACGACTCCAGCTTGAGCCATCAACGTCTCGCTCGCTCGAACACGAGCGACTGTGCCCTGGAGCGTCTTGACGGCCTCGAGTCGTTCTCCTCCCGAGCCAAGAACGTTCGCGAGGTTGAGTTCGGCACGAACCCGAACCATCGGCTTGATCCCCGGCAGTGAAGCGTACAGCGCGACGCCGCGTCGAGCGTGCACGAAGGAAGAGTCCACGGCCGACTTGTCTCCCGCCCGAACCATCGAGGCCTCCGCCCCCGCCAACAACATCAGGCATTCCGCCGTTGTCGCCGTCTCCTTTCCTTCCGCATCGGCACGCGCCAACAGCTCGGTCACGATCGCGGCGGCCTCCTCGAATCGTTGCAGCTCAAACAACATCGCCGCGCGAATGAAGGCGACGTTTTCCTCGCGAGGGTCTCCCACGTCTCGCGCCAACCCGAGCGCCTCGGCGGCGAGTTCGGCTCCGAGCTCCCGCTGCCCCGTCTGCCGAGCGTTCTCGACCCGCGCGAGCAGCCCCGTGAGCTCGGTTCCTGGTCGGACATCCGTGCCCTCAATCGTGGCTGTGCTGTCTCGAAGCCATCGATCCGCAGCCGCTGTCCGACCCGACTTCAGCAAGATGGAGGCGATCTGCGCAGCGGCTTCCGCCCGCTCATCATGGGCCCGAGCTACGACCGCGTCGAGGTGGGCTTGTTCCAGCGCGTCGAGAGCCTCTTCGTTGCGTCCCTGCCGATGCAGCAGCTTCCCAAGCACGATCGAAGCACGGCTCGACGTCACGCGATCCTGGGCGTCACGCGCCCGGGCAAGGACCCTACGCGCGATCTGTTCCGCCGCGCCCACGTCATCGTGGGCGAGCACCCCGCTCGCACGCGCGAGGTCCTCGTCCCACGCAGGCGACGACGCAGGCACTGGCTCCGCGGCCCCGACGAGTTGCGCCACCTGGGACTCGGAGGCGGGGAGGACCGCGGCAATGCCGGCACCCACGAGCAGCACTCCCGCCAGGGCCCACCGCAATGACCCCCGCGAGCGCGAATCGAGGTGAGCGAGCAAGGCGTGCATCGAGCCAAAGCGGCGAGCCGGATCCGGTGACAGACCGCACTCCAGCGCCCGCTGCACGCGCCCTGAGACGCCCTCCATGGATGGCATCGATACGCGGTTCGCCGCGATCTTCGACGCCACCATCTCTGTCTCGTCGAAGGGCGGCCGACCCAACAACGCCTCGTACAGAGCCACACAGAACGCATACTGGTCGCTTCGTTCCGTGGCGGACTGACCGAGCAGCAGTTCGGGAGCCATGTAGCGAGGCGTCCCCACCAGCGCACCGTCCCGAGTCACTTGCGATGACGGTGACTCGTCTGCGTCCCCCTCGGAAGTGCTTGGGCCGCCGGACTCCACCTTGGCAAGCCCAAAGTCCAACACCCTCACCCGCCCGTCTCGGTCGATGGACGCGTTGCTCGGCTTGAAGTCTCGGTGGATCACGCCCGATTCGTGCGCGGCGGCGAGGCCTTGGCCGGCCTGTGCGAAGACATTCAGAATCTCGGCCGCACTCCGAGGCTCCTGCGACAACCAGGCATCCAGGGAGACGCCATCGACCAGTTCCATGGCCAAGTAGACTCGGCCGTTCGACTCGCCGACGTCGTACACGTCGATGACGTTGGGGTGACTGACTTGGCTGAGACTCTGTGCTTCTCGGCGGAGTCGTTGATGCCCCCGGGATGCGTGGACGGCCCGCAGGTCGGGATGCAGAACCTTGAGCGCGACACGCCGACGCAGCCGCGGGTCCTGTGCTTCGTAGACCACCCCCATGGCTCCCGAACCGAGCCTGCGTCCGATGGTGTACCGACCCAGATGGACCGGCTCCGCGGTCCCAAACATCGACTCTTGAAGTTCGGCCAGGACCCGCTGCTCCTCGAAGTCATCGACCGAGGGCATCGAGGCGAAGCTTTGGGGGGCGTCGGTCACCAGCTGCTATCCTCGAGAGCGTTGAGTGAGCCAGACGAGTTTGCGCTGCTGAAGGCGTGGCGCGCCGGGGATGCCAAGGCGGGCAACGAGCTGCTGCGCATGCAGTTTGGGCCGCTGTTTCGGTTCTTTCGCACCAAGGTCTCCGAAGATCTGGTTGGCGAGCTCATTCAACAGACGCTCCTTCAATGCGTTGAGAAACAGGAGCAGTTTCGAGGGGACGCCCAGTTCTCCACGTACGTCTACGCGGTCGCGCGGCGCGTAGCGATTGGACACTACCGCAAACGCCGCCATGAAGAGATCGATCCGGGCTCGATGTCCATCGCGGACCTGGCCGACTCCCCCAGCCGCCTGTTGATCGGAGCCGAGCAGGACCGGCTCCTCCTCGCTGGCCTGCGGAGCATTCCGTTCGACCACCAAGTCTTGTTGGAGCTCCACTACTGGGAAAAACTCCCCGGGCCTGCCCTGGCACGGGTTCTCGAGCTTCCCGAGGGCACCATTCGCACCCGCTTGCGGCGCGCAAAAGAGCTGCTTCGCGCCGCCGTGGAGCGAGCTGCAACCGACCATCGAATGGCCCCGGCCACGCTCGACGACCTTGCCGTGTGGGCGGAGTCCCTGCGGGGCCACATCGGACGCGAACGCCCCCCTACTTCGTAACCTTCACGCCGGCAAGCCCCAGGGCTGTGCTCCCCAGCTTGTCCTCGGCTGGCTTGAGTTCCGGCGAGAACGTGAACGCATCCACCGGTCCCGAAGCCCACTGCTCGTGGGCGGCCTCCGCATCCTCCTGCCACTGACGCGAGGCAAGCAAGAGTTCGCGCCACGCCGTCTTGTCCGCCGCAGCTTGGGCGGTCTCGAGTCGCTCGATGCCCTTGTCGTAGTCGCCCGCGATCACCAGCGCGATGCCGAGGTTGAACTGCGCCTTCGCGACCGCTTTCGCGTCGCTCTTGGCCTGCGCCTGCTGCAACCCCTCCTCAAACGCTGCGATCGCACCGTCGAGGTCGCCGCTCATCGCCCGATTGGCGCCCGTCTTCAGCGCCTTGGCCTTGTTGTCGGCTTCGAAGAAGACCTGTTCAGAGACCCCATGCGGACTGATCTGCCCATGGAACGACTCCGCGACCGACGCGAGCAGCTGGTCTTGAAGCGCGTCACCGTCGATGGCAGGCGGCGTCCCCTGGCCGCTCGTCTTCTCCTCGGCCGTGTCTTCCAACGTCTTCCGGAGCAGGACCTTGCCGCTTCCCACGTCAATCACCTTGAAGTCGACCGCGACGGTGGCCGTGCCAGTCCGGGTCGAGATCGTGCACGGGTCTCCGTTGCATGTGCCCTTTTGGGAGTCGGTCTGCTCGCCGTACTCGGCACGAACGACCTTCCCGCCTACAACCGCGAGCGCCTCGGCGCCGGACTCCTTCGCCTCTTGCCTGGACGCGGCCTCAATGAGTTCGAACCGCTGCCCGTCCGAGACGAGACTTGCGAGGCGGCTCCGCAGCAGTTCCGCCGCTTGCTCGTCGCCCTGTAGCTCGACGAGTGCGATGCGCTCGATGCCCTCGAGCTCCTTCTCGGCTGGGACCGGACGCTTGAAGGTGACGTTTCGCTTTCCGACGGCGTTGGCGGTTCCGCGAACCTTCGCGCTCATGTTGGCGAACATGTTGCAGCCGGGACCGACGGCGGCGAGGGACAGAAGAAGCGCGAGAGCGCCGTGGCGGGAGATGGAAGTGGAAAACATGAATCGTCCTCGAACGCCGGGCTTGGAGGCACGAGCGAGAGAATCGATTGCGTCTTTTTTCGTTTTCCGAGCGCGGATGGTGCAAAGAAGCGGAATTCAGGGGATCTGCGTCGGTTTTCCGCCGAGGAAATAGCGAACCCCGCCGGCGTCCTTCACCGTGATGCCCGGCGTCGCCCGGAGCGCTGCGGCCGTCCCGATCACCGACACGTTCTGTAGAACGAGGGTCGCGTTGTCGCTCGCGACGATGGGCACGTGCGCCTCCACATCCATCTCATACAGCGAGACGCGGCCGCCATCCGCCACCCGGACGCCATTGCCCTCGCCCTCGATCTCCATGCCAACACCGGTCAACGTCGCCGCGGCGCGCCCCCGGACACTGACGGCAACCTCCGTCGCGTACAGACGAGAGCTCGTGATCTCGACCCGCGCACTGCCGGACGCCTTCACAATGGAGACCCCCCGCAGCGAGCACCGCGAGCATCGAAAGTCGCAGCCCTCCCCGGCGACGATGATCGGATCTGCGACGAGACTGTCGACCTTCGCCCCGACGAACCACGCATGCTCGTTCTCGCAGACGAACGGAAACTCGCCATCGAACGTGCGGTAGCCCGAGGGGTTGTATCCCTGAGGCGGAGGGCCGGGCATGTCTCGGCGTTCGATGCCGTCGTCCGGGCGCGGAACCTCCCGGAGCTTCGCCGGCCCAGGGACGTCATCCCGAAGTGGAGGGCCCTCAACAGGATGCGGGAGATCCGGGTGGAGATTGGATGCCATCGCATCCGATGTTGAGCCGACCGGAGTCTCGCCGGAGGCTGCGGTCACGCTCGACCCAGCGTCGTCGGCATCGCGTCCGAACACCGCCCATCCGAGGCTGCCCACGGCGGCGGCGACAAGCAGGGCCGCGACGGCCAGTGAAACGACAAGCTTCAGCGGCGATGACGAAGCTCGGCGCAGCGCTCGCATCAAGTGGCTCATGTCGGAGAAGCGGCGTGCAGGGTCGGCATCGAGGCCTCGTCGCAACACGTCAAAGACCCCACGAGGCACCGCACTCGCCTGTGGCGCCGGCCGGATGTCCCCCTCGGACGCTCGGACCCACAGCTCGGCCGGCGTACGCCCCTCAAACGGCCGCTGGCCGTAGAGCGCCTCATACAGCGAAACACAGAAAGCGAACTGGTCGCTGCGCGGATCGGCCTGCCGCTCGTACTGTTCGGGAGCCATGTACGCCGGCGTGCCCATCAACGCACCGGTTCGAGTCAGGTCTGCAGCAACCTCCGTCCATGCGGCTTCAGCCGGACCGCCTTCGGGCTCGGGCTCCCCTCCGACCCATCCTCGCGCGATTCCAAAGTCTCCGACCTTGGCCCGGCCGTCCGGAGTCATCAGGACGTTGTCGGGCTTGAAGTCCCGATGCACGATCCCGCTCGCGTGCGCGGCCGCCAGCCCTCGAGCAGCTTGCTCGAACACGCCCAAGACCTCACGGTGGGCCCGCGGTTGTTCGCACCACTGTCGCAGGGTTCCGCCAGCGAGGTACTCCATCGCGATGAACAGCTTGCCCTCCAGCTGGCGGGCATCGAAGACCCGTACAACGTTCGGATGGTCGAGGCGCGCCATCGCCATCGCCTCTCGACGGAGCCGCTCTACGCCCTCGGGGCTGCTGGATGACAGCTCCTTGATCGCGACCTCCCGGTCGAGATTCGTGTGCCGCGCGAGGTAGACGACACCCATGCCGCCCGCCCCCAGCACGCCCTCGATTCTGTAGTCCTCCGCGACCACCGAACCCGCTGTGCGACGCGACGGGGATTCATCACCGCCGTACCCGGCCGACACGTCGCCCGTGCCCGGAAGGGTCTCGTCGTTCTCGCCTGATGCCCCGTGCTCCATTCCCGCTCGGCACTGTCTGGCGGCGTCAGGCCGTGACCTCGAAGGGAAGCTCGATCGTGAAGACCGACCCAACTCCCACCTCGGACTCAATGCGCATTCGGCCGGAATGACGTTGGACGATTCGGTCGACCACCGCCAAACCAAGACCGCTTCCTTCATACTCCGACTGTCCGTGTAGGCGCGAAAAGGGCTGCAGAATGCGCTCGAGGAACTCGTTCGCAATGCCGATTCCGTTGTCGTGAACCTCGATCAAGTGGTGGCCTCGTTCGGCCCGACCACGAATCTCGATATGCGGAGTTCTGTCCCCGCTGAACTTGATCGCATTGGCGATGAGGTTGCGCAGGGCCTGACGGAGCGCGCTCGCCTGCCCGTAGACGACCGGTAGTTCTCCGACGACGACCTGCGTCTCACTCCCATGGATCACCGTCCCGAGCTCGCCGAGGACATGCTCGACAACTTCGCCGAGATCGACAGGCGCCGGCTTCTCCCCATGGCCCGCACGGGCGTATTCCATCAAATCGGCAATCAGCCCCTGCAAGCGCGTCGCACTCGACACGATGTGGCCGAGGAACTCCTGCTCATCCCCTTGCAGACGGCCCTCGAGTTCCTCCTCCAGAAGCTCTGCAAAGCCACGCATCGACCGAAGCGGTGCCGAAAGATCGTGGGCCGCATGCGTCGCGAAGTCCTCGATCTCTTTGCGCTGCCTGGCGATCGTCGCGGCATAGCTCGCACGTTCGCGCGCGTATCGAACGGTCCGAGACAAGACCGCCGGCGTGGCCTCGGCCTTGTCCAGGTAGTCCTGTGCCCCCGCCCGCAACGCGGTGCTGTATGCCTCCGTCGCGTCGAGGGATGTGAGCACCACGATCGCGAGCGGGTGAAACCTCTCGACGATGGCTTCGACGGTCGCAGTGCCGTCGGAGTCGGGCAGGTTCAAGTCGAGGAGCACCACATCCGGTTGCGTTGCCTCGATCTCGATGATCGCCGCTTGAAGTGATGTGGCGTGCCCGATCAGGGTCCAGTCGCGCCGTGTGTCGGCCGCGTGCCCGATCAGTTCGGCGAAGTCGATATCATCCTCGACCAAGAACACGCGAACGGGGTTCACCAACGCCACGGCTGCGCAACTATACAGGCAGCCCTGCGCCGCCCGACAACGAAAGGCCGGCCCCCTTCAGGCCACGATGCCGCGCCTGCGGACTGGTACCGTAGCGACCGGTGGAGAAGCGGAGCCTGCCCCGACGACGAGAGTTCATCCTGGGCGCAGCCGCGACCATGGTCTCGGGTACCGCACTTTCGGCACCCGGTACCCCCCGCGCACCGACGCTCTATCTGCCGAAAGGCCGTCGCTTGCGTGTTCTGGGCACCCACGTCACGTTGCAGGAGCCTCTGCGGCAGCGTGCCGAGGCCGACTTGGGCTTTGGTATCGAGTTCTCCCCGGGCGGCAGTGCGGCGGTGCTGCATCAGGCATCCACCCAGCCCGAGACCTTCGATCTGTACGAGCAGTGGTCCAACTCGATTCGGGTCCTGTGGCAGGCCGGTTCCATCGCCGGAATCGACAAGTCGCGATTGCGGCATTGGGGTCAAGTCAACGACCTCACCCAGACCGGTAGGCTGACCCCCCAGGCACCGATCGGACGGGGAGACGCACCACACCGGATCCTCCACGTGCAACCCGACGGGACGCTCGGCTCCGCCGCCAGCAAGACGATCAGCTTCCTACCCTACGTCCACAACGCCGACTCGCTTGGGTACGACGCGGACGTGATCGATGAAGGCACCCCCTACGAGACGGAGAGCTGGGGCTGGCTGTTCGACGAGCGACATCGCGGCCGGGTTGCACTGGTCAACGCACCCACGATCGGGCTCTTCGACGCTGCGCTTGCCGCCGAGGCCAGCGGCCTCATGACCTTCGGGGACATCGGAGCGATGACTCGAAGCGAGCTCGATCAGCTTACCCGCCACCTGATCGCACTCAAGCGACGCGGCCACTTCCGCGGAGTGTGGAGTTCCGTCCCCCAATCTGTCGAGTACATGCGAACCGACGGCGTCGCGGTACAGAGCATGTTCTCCCCTGGCGTCGCTGCGCTTCGGGGCATGGGCACCCGATGCATCTACGCCGCGCCGAAGGAGGGCTACCGCGCGTGGCACGGGGTGATGTGCCTGTCCGCGGCCTCGAAGGGACCCGCGGTCGACATGGCCTACGAGTTCATGAACTGGTGGCTCTCGGGCTGGCCGGGCGCCTTCATTGCGAGGCAGGGCTACTACATCTCCACATCCGAGCGTTCTCGGGAGCATCTCAGCTCTGCAGAGTGGGACTACTGGTACGGAGGCAAGCCGGCATCGACAAGCCTGCAGAACACCAGCGGCGAGATCGCCGTGGCCGCGGGGGAGCTCCGCCGGGGAGGCTCCTACGAGGAGCGGTTCTCACACATCGCCGTCTGGAACACGGTCATGCCGACCTATGAGTACAGCCTGATCAAGTGGAACGAGTTCCTGCTCGCATGATCCGGATGTCCATCGCCCAGCGGATCTACCTGGGCTTCGCGGTTGTCGTGACCGTCGCGATCGCGCTCGCAGCGATGGGCATTGGATCCGCCGGGCAGGCTCGGGACAACGCGCGGCGGTTTCGCGAACTCAACGACCGCACGTTTGCGATTCTGGAGCTGGGCACCGAAGTTGCGGAGCTCCAGCGGAGTGTCCAGCTGTTCGCGTCCACGGGGCACGAGAGCTTGGCGACGGACGCCAAGCAGCGGATCACCGCCTTGAGAGCCCGGTTCGACACCGACGACGCAATCGAAGCGGACGAGGACAGCCTCAACCTCATCGAGCGCATGCGAACGTCGCTGAAGAACTACGAACACTCGCTCGAAACTGCGGTCGAGGAGCGGCGAGTGCGGTACGAGCTCGTCCATACGCAGATCCCCAAACTCGACGCCCGGCTCGAAGCCGTCGTCAAAGGGCACACCAGCGTCACCGACGAAAGCCGATGGGCGCAGATCCGTACAAGCGGCCGGCTGGTTCGCAGCAACCTCTACCAATACCTCTATGAGCCCGACTACGCGCTGTTAACCGACAGCGTGGAGCTGACCCGGCGCATGGCCGCGATCGCGGAGACGGACCAAGAACGAGCCTTTGTCGGGCTGCTCGAGGACTATTCACGGACCTTCACGCGGATCGTTCAAGCGACGCGCGGCTACCTCTACCTCGTCGGGGTCGTGATGGCGGGCGAGGCTTGGGAGTTCACGCACCTCTCCGAACAGCTCCGCAATGTCGCACTCGCCGACGTCCCGGAGATCGTCGACGGCATGGAGACCCTCGCCGACTCCGTGCGGAGTCGAACTCTCGTCGGCGCTGGACTTGCCCTTGCCGTCGCGTTCGTTCTTTCGTGGTTGGTCGCGCGCAGCATTTCCAAGCCGCTGACCGAGGTCTCACACACCCTCGACCGCCTGGCAAAAGGCGAGCACGTCGCCCAAGTGCCCGGCGTAGACAGAGGGGACGAAGTCGGCGTCATGGCTGCCGCGGCGGATGCTTTCAGACGCGCCAACGAGCGGACAGAATCCCTGTTGGACAAATCCCGAGAGCTGGGCCTCGAGGTCCAGGCGAGCCGCCGGGACCTCGAACGCTCCAACCAGGAACTCGAGCAGTTCGTCTACACGGTCTCCCACGACCTCAAAACCCCGCTGGTCACCTCACTTGGCTTCATCGGCATGATGCGAGAGATGGCCGCGGCGGGTCAGCTCGAGCGGGCAATCTCGAAACTCGACGTCCTCGAGCGCAGCAACAGACGGATGAGCCGGCTGATCGCCGAGCTGCTGGACCTGAGCCGGGTCGGCCGCCTCGACACCGAGCGCGAAGACATCGACTCAGGCGCAGCAGTCCAAAGCGTGGTCGAAGACCTGTCCACAAGGCTCGAGGAGGTCGGGTGCCGGGTCATCATCGACGATGACCTCCCCAAGGTGCGGATGAACCCGACTCGGTTCCGTCAGGTCGTCGAGAATCTGCTGACCAACGCGATCAAGTACGGGCGACCCGACGAGGGCGCCTTCGAAGTCCGTGTCATCGCTCGGGATGTGGGCCCCGATCGAGCCGCGCTCTGCGTCGTCGACCGGGGTCCGGGCATCCCGCCCGCGCACCACGAGCGTGTCTTCGGCCTGTTCAACCGACTCACCGTCGAAGGCGAAGGAACGGGGCTCGGCCTCGCGATCGTCCAACGCGTCATGGAGACCTCAGGGGGCACCGTCGCCCTCGAATCGTCCGGAGATGGGACCGGGTGTACTTTCGTACTCGAGTTTGAACGCAGTGGTTGAACGCGCCTCCCAACGTCACGTCCTCTTGGTCGAAGACAACGACGAACACGCCGAGTTGGTCGAGTTCATGATGGAGCAGACCCACCCCGAGCTGGTTCTCGAGCGGTTTGGGGAAGCCGAGCTCGCGCTGCGTCGCTTGAAGGAGGGCTCCCCCACGCCCCGGCTCATCTTGCTCGACCTCAAGCTGCCCGGCATGAGCGGCCTCGACCTGCTCGCTGCGATCAAGAGCGAGCCGTCCCTGCGGTCGACACCGGCGGTCATGCTCACCACGTCCAACTCGGCTCGAGACCGGGCTTGTGCATTCGAGAACCACGCGAACGCGTACCTGGTGAAGCCGATGGATTTTCTGGAGTTCAAGGCTCGAATCGAAGCGACACTCCGCTTCTGGTTGGACCACGCGGACGGTCTGTAGGTGTGAGAAGCACTCCGGGTTCACGGGGCCGCCCCGAGGGGCCCAAGAAAAACCGGCGCCCGGGTGAGGGAGTCGAGCGAGTCCAGCGTTACCCTAGGGTGACCGCCCTTTCGGCGGGCAGAACGACCATGTCCTCGATGCTTCCCACCTTTCGTCCCCTGCTCCTTCTGTCCGCCTTCCTGCCCTTGGTTGGATGCGATAGCGAACTCGTCAAGAGCTTCAAAGGCCACGAGGAAGCCGTCTGCGCGTGCGCTGATGCCGATTGCGCCAAGGCAGAGCACACCAAGTTCCTCGCCTCGTGGGCAGAAATGGGCAAGGCGACCATCGACTGGGAGTCGAGCGCCGGCAAGAAGGACAAGAAGGGTATCGAGACAGCGGTCAAGGGCTACCGCGAGTGCCTCAGCAAGCAGGTCAGTGCGAAAGACGCGACCGCGGTATGCCAAGAGGACGCCAAGGCCAAGACGTCCAGCGAGACCTGCACCGCGTGTTGCAACAGCGAAGGGCGCTTCTTCAAGTCATGGGTCGACCCCCTCGCAGCGGGCATCGCTGGCGCGCTTGGAGGCGGTGACATCAAGGGCTGCAGCTGCAGCTGAGGGCCGACATCACTCAGGTGCGCCGCACTCGATCCACGTTCGGATCGTGTCGCGAAGATCCTGTGCAAGTTGCGGGCGCTCCAGCGGCATCTGTTCGCCTGCCGCGGCTCCAGCCACCTCGGCCTGGCTGCCTTCGAGTTTGTGCAGGATGTAGCTGAGCTCGGTGTCGCCAGGGACAACCAGCATGTAGTCCACCAGCGCCAACGTCTGGATCCCGTCGGCATTGACCAGGTCGTCGTAGGCATCCACGCTCATGTCCAGGGAGGGCCACAGGCCACCGGGCGAATGGCACTCCACGCAGTTGTCGTCGAGGATCGGCTGGATGTCCGAAGCAAAGGACACGGTCGAACAATCGCCGCCCCCACCAGCGGGAGTGCACGCACCCCCGCTGCAGGTCGGATTGGCCGGGTCGAACGCGCACTCGAGCTCGGTCTCGCACACACAACACGCGGGCGCCTCCGCTTCGCAGTTGTCGGAGAAGGACTCCAGCAGGGCGGTGCACTGCGCCCAGCAAGTCGGCTCGGGAAAGTCCTGCCAGCACGTTCCGTTTGGACCATAGCGTCCGAGCGGGTCCTCGGCGGGAACGCCCTGCGAATCGAGACACGCCGACACGCGTAGACAGGGTCCAAAGTCCACGTCGGGAGCAGGCCCGGATTCTCCGGACCCGTCTTGGGATGTGCCCTCGGCCCCCGTGACCGAACCGGCCGTGTCGGTGGCGCCCACCTGAGTGCCGCCACTCGCCGACCCTTCGTCGGTGTCCTGGTCTTCGGCGTCCGTCGGGCCACAGCCAGCCAACAGAAGCGCAGCGATGCCAATGTGCCCAATCGTCTTCACTGTCCGGAGTCTACCGCGACTCCCTTGGAAGCGGCGGGCGACCCGGCGTATGTGAACTACCGCGCTCGGAAGCCCTCGCGGAAGTACGCGATGATCTCTGCCGTCCCGTACTCGCTGCGGTATGCAAACTTGTGTTGCCCGAGCGCCTCGAGCATGAATGCCTCCGAGGTTGCCTCTCCCCCAAGCGAAGCGCTGTAGGTGGACAGGGAACGATTCTCGTCGACCCACTGCGGATCCTCTGACCCAGCGTCTTCGCCACTGAGCGCTTGCCAGTCCGCGACACCTCCATCCCCGGTCGGGAGCTCGAACCACCGGTCCTCGGCTCTCGCGGACGCAAAGAACGTGTTGCCCTCCGCGATCAATCCGACGGCACTCTGCGGGTCGAAGAACGCGACCAACGGTGCGTCGTGCTGGTTGTTCTTCCAGACGTTGTTGCGCCACTGCATGTCGCGGTTGGCCCCATAAATCGCAACAGCGGTGGCGTTGTAGAACACGTTGTCTTCGAGAATCAATCCATCGGTCCCTGAAGTGAGGGACAGGGCGTTGAACGATTCGGCGTTCGATCCGGCCACGATGTTCTGTGTGACCTCCGCGCCCGGAAGCACGAAACCATCGCCCAGATGGATGGCCGTGCCGATCTCCGCGTGTCCTTCGAGGAAGACGTTTCCGGTGATGATCGCGTCAACCGGATCGAAACACGGGCCGCCGTCTCCGTCGTCACACGCACCCACGGATACGCCACTCCAGCCGTAGTCGACAACGACGTTTCCAGAGGCGATGCCTCCGGGGCGCAACATGATGGCGTTTCCGGTGGTCTTCCCCATGAAGATCAGGTTGTCGTGCACAGCCACGTCGGAGTTGCCACGCCGGGTGATGTACATGGCGTGGTTGGCCTCCTGCTGGGCGGGTCGATACACGATATTGCCCTCGAGCAGCGCGCCCGTGACACCGTTGACATAGATGGCATTGGAGCTGGTCCGGTCGGCAATGTTCCGCCGGATCGACCAGTTCTGCTTGGTGTCCGCTCCCTCCACGATGACCGCGCCCGCGCCCTGGAAGAACTGACACCCCTCGATCAGAATATTGCTACCCGAGAGTCCCGATACGCCGGCGTTCTCGAATCGAAGATGGGCCAACGCGACGTTGTCGGAGCCCCCCGCGGCTCCATCCTCACCGCCGAGAAACATATCTCCGTGAAGCACGGGTGCGTCCGTCGAGTCACCGTAGCTCGCAATGACGACCGGCTCGCTTGGCGAGCGCCCCGAGGCCGTCCAAGTCCCGAGGCCTTCCTGCCACTGGTCTCCTCGCCTCAACAACAACCAGTCGGCGCTGAGGGACCGGACCATCGATGAGGCCAAGGCCAACGACCGAACCGGTCCGACGCCGTCGGGGCCGGGCTCGGGGGCAGAACCGTCAAACGCGTCGTCGCCGAGCGACTCACTCACGTACACGATGTTGGTGTCAGCCGAGGGCTCGAACACCGTCCACCCCCCCTCCAGCTCCATCGTCGCAACTCCGCCCTCCGTCAGATCTCCTTGGCCGACACAGCCCATGTCGAACTGCCAATCGACGAGGCCATCCCCGTCGTTGTCGATCCCATCGTTGCACTCGACGATCGCTGGGGGAGCGTCTCCGGTCGAGCTCTCCCCGGACCCGGACCCAGAAGATGCCTCAGAACCCGCGGATTCGCGGCCTGAAGGGCCCGCCGACGAGGCCGATGCCGACGTGGACCCGTCAGTCTCGACCTGCGGGGTCGTACCGCCCATCTCGCTCTCGTTTGCACCACATGCTGTCGTACACAACATGCAGCAGCCGGTCAGGGCGACCCGCGCAAGACATCGAGGGGCTCGGAGCGTCACGAGGCCTTGGAGAATCCGACGGAGGAAAAGGGGTGTTCTTTTTTGGGGGCCCGTCTGGCAGGCCTCGACAACACCATCGTCGGCCTTGCTAGGCTCCGCCCCATGCCGTCGCGTCCCGTACTCCTGTGCGCCCTCGCCCTCAGCCTTTCTGTGCCGCTCGGGTGCACGGCTGGGGCCACGTTCACGACGCAGCAGGTGACGGAGATCGTGGGGACCCGCGCGTACCCGGAGGAGTCCACGGACTCAGCGTCCAAAGCGATGACTTCAGCGTTTGCCGCGATGGGCTACGAGGTCGTGAGCGACCCGGGCGCGCTCCCCCTCAAGACCGCGCCGAAACTCGTCCAGGTGAACGCGAGTGGCGGCTCCGGATACGCTTCAGCGACCGGCGCCGAGATCGCTTGGACCGTAGACATCGAGGAACTCGAACCGGGCGTCGAGGTCCGCCTCACGCCACGGGGCTACTCCAACGGCCAGCAGCAGGAACACTACAACGCAGCGTGGATCGAATCGACGACCAAGACCGTCTTCGGCGAGTTCGAATCCAACCTCGGCGGGTGAGACTCACACCGCGCCCAAGTTCCTCGACTTGGGCTCGGGAATCCGCGCAGCGACGATGGCCCCGGTGACCAGCAGCGCGCCCGCGGCCGCAAGCGTGCAGGCGAGAAACCCACCCGCCGCATAGATCGGTCCGGCCGCAGCACCACCGAGGCCTCCGCCGATCTGGCCCACGGCGACGACCAGGCTCATCAGCGCTCCGCGGCTCTGGGCAGGGGCGAGCGTGGTCAGCAACGCTTGAAACGGCGAGATGCGGGTCGCAACGAGGACCATGATCAGGAAGAACAGGACCCACGCCGTCCACGGCTCCTTGACCCAGAACGTAGACGTCACGAACAGCGCCGCCGTGCCCACGCAAGAGAAGATGATCAAGGGCCGACGCCCAAACCGATCGGAGAGCTGGCCCGCCCGTGGCCCGGTGAGAATGTTGGCGACGCCTCCCGCCGCAAACATCAGGGCGACATCCCGACTCGACATACCCAGGTCTTGCTCGCCCCACGTCGGGAGGTAGACCACGAACGCCGAGATCGAGAAGAACATCGCGGCGTAGGCAGCCGCAGCCCCCGACACCGCCGGATTGCGGAGCAGCTCGAGGTATCCACGAAGCACCCCACCGATGCTCAGGCTCTCGGTCGAACGCGCGACGTCGGGCTGAGGCACGAAGAGAAGCGTGACAAGAAACGCCCCACCCATCGTCACCGCAAACAGAAGAAACGGTGCCCGATACCCGTAGGCGCCGGCAAGGATCGTACCGGCGGGGACGCCCGCGATCTGTCCCACCGCAAAGCCACTCATGACCCACCCCGACGCCCAGCCACGACGCTCGTACGGGAAGTAGTCGCCCACGAACGAGACCGCGGACCCCGTCAGGATTCCCCCTGCCAGCCCGGCCAAGACCCGCGCCCCGAGAAGCGTCGCAAAGCTGTTCGAGAGCGGATGAAGGCAAAGCGCGACCGACATCGCGCCCGTGCCGTACAACAGGATTCTTCGGCGACCGATCCGGTCGGAGATCGGGCCGGCGATGATCGCCATCCCCGAGAGCGCGACGGCGTATCCTGTGATGAGCGTGCCTTGGAGCGCCTCGGGGACCTGCAACGCATCGCCGATCCGCGGCAAGATCGGAGCGATGATCATGACCTGGCTGCTGGAAGCCAGAACCATGAGCCAGAGCGCCGCGATGACGGTCAGATCCTGGCGTCGCGAGGCCACGAATACGGTTCCTTGCGAGCGACCTCGAACAGCCGCTCGTAGCTTGACAGGCTCCGGATCCGAGAGAACCGAGTGCGACCCAAACGAAGACAACGAGCGGAGAGTTCGCGACGATGTTTGGGATCCATCAGCATTCTTTCGACTCGGGCCACGAAGCCGGCTTCATCGCCAAGCGGTGCGAGCAGGGCCTCACCCAGGCCGGGCTCTCCTCGAAGAGTCGCAAGAAGACCGGGACATTGCCATCCGGCAAGCAAGAGTCCGCTGGCCATCGACTCCAGCGCAAACAGGCCGAACGACTCGGACTCGCTCGTGACGACCGCGACATCCGCACCGCGCAGACGCTCCGCGAGCTCGACCTGCGCCAGTGGGTCCACAAAGTCGATGTGTTCTTCGCAACCCAGGGTTCTCGTGAGCGCCTTCGCAGCGCCGCGAAGGGGGCCGTCCCCGATCATCTCCAGGCGAGCATCGTGACCATGAGCGCGTAGGGCTGACAAAAGGGCAACCGCATCGAGCGGGCGCTTGACGGGCCGAAAATTGGACGCGTAGACGAGCTTGGATTGCCGCCGGGCGGGGGTCTGGGTCGATGGTCGGAACAGGCTTGTATCGATCCCGTTCTCGATGACCCGCGGCCGCCCCCCGAGCGCAAGCGTCTCGCATGCAACATCGGCCAACCAATCGGACACGGCGGTGACCTCATCGGCCTCACGGAGCGCGGCGCAGAGCCGGTGAGCTTGCTCGGGATCCCGGGGCAGGTCGGTGACGTCGGTCCCGTGAAGCGTGACGGTCAGTCGAATCGAGGTGCCGCGACGACGCAGACGTTGACAGGCGATCACCGCGGCTTCCGCCAAACCGACGCCGTAGTGAACCGACAGGACGGAAAGTCCGTGTTCGAGAACCGCGCGTTCGAGGTCCTCGGCAAGCTCGAGGACCCATCCGTCCGCCGCCGGTCGCGGGGTCCGAGGGGCACGCACGGGAACATGCCGTACCCACGTGGAGACCTCCGGCCCAAACTGGCATCCGGAGCACGTCAGAGACATTGCGACGTGGCCACGCATCGCGAGACCGCAAGCCACGTCGTGGGCAACCCGTCCACTGCCCCCCAACCCTCCGAGCGCCACGACACCGACACGGAGTCCGGAGGCTGGCGAGAAGCTTCCATCGGGCATCAGCATTCGCCTCCAAACAGCTCGACGGCCCGAGTATCGAGCGAAGCGAAGGCTGCGGAAAGGATGCGGACCGTGTGAGGTCCCCACCGCGCACACAGTTCGAGGGTGCTCATCCGCCGTTCCGCGTCACGCTGCACCCGCCGCCAGGCGTTCATCCGATCGGGGTGCAGACGTCGTCCGTCTCGAAGCAGCGACCGACGGACCTGGAACAGCCGCCGCGTGCCACGAGTCAGCGCCCGAGCGGATACGGGCCCGGCAAAGACCTCCGCCAACGCAGCCGCATGAGCGGGCCACGCGTGGGCGGAACGGAGACCCATGAGCGCGGCGTCGCCATCGCGGCTGAGCTCAGAGCACGTCTCCCGAAGACCGTCGATGTCTACAGCCAACCCCGCGCGAAGGCGGGCTCTGCCGGCGAACATGCGCGAGGACAGAGCGTCGCAACGAGCGAGCCAGGCACGGGTTTGCGACGGCAAACCGGCGACCCCGATCGATGTCGCCGGCTGCGGGTGAACTCGGAGGGTATCCAGACCGCCACACGCCTCGAGCGTGCGGACGTCGGTGGCGGAGATCGGGTGCAAGGCACGACGCTGAACGACGTGCGAAGGGACCAGCTCGGCCCACTCGTAGAGCCCCTGCATCTGCGCCAGGTAGCGACACTCGGTGGGCCCCGCCACAGTCGCCACAACGGGCAGCAGATGGTCCTGGACGATCGGGCGAAGCAGCGCGGCCGGAGAGAACCGTTCGGGAGTCTCCGCGAGCGCGGCGGCCAGTGCACTGCGGTCGAGCGAGCCGCCACCCCAGGACGCGCCCACGTCCGATCGCGTCAGCCGCTGCCTTCGGCCCTCGTCGTCGACGTAGAACAGCTGCGTGACATCGCGGTCGACGGGAACGACCTGCGGTTGTGGGCTTTGGAGCAGGGTCGCGCGCGCGGGTTCGTCTCCGAGCAGCTCACGCTCAAACACGGGTCGGGCCAACCGTGCCAAGGAGGGCTCGGCGGGATCGAGGATCAGCAGTCCGGTGCCCGCCGTGAGCTCGGCCAACGTCTCCGCGAAAGCGGTCGCAAGCGTCTGGCCGGCGCGGTAGGACGCGGAGAGTCTGCGTCCGGCTGCCCGAGCGGCTTTCGGGAGCTGCGCGATCCACCGTTCACGCGCGTCCTCGACATCCGCTGGCAATTCGAGGTCCCCCACCGGGCCACCGGTATCCTCGAGAGTCAGCCGGACCGCGGGACCGTCCAGCGTGGGGGCGGTTGCGATTTCGTCCGAGTCGTGGTCGCTGGTGGCCATCCAGAACACCGGGATCGTCGGCGCACCTTCGGCGGAGATTCGGCGCGCGAGCTCGACTGCCGCCAGCGCCTTCACCAACGTGTAAGCAGGGCCACCAAGCCATCCGACCTGTTGCCCGGTCACCACGACCACGGCATCCGAACGCTGCAGGGTCACGAGAGACTGGGCTCGCGCGGCGTCGGGTGGAAGCTTCGACGACTGCCGGTGCAGCACCTCGAGCATTGCGGAACGGTGCCGCATCTGGTCCGATACGACCATCGCGCGCGCGGCCCATCCTTCGGGTGGAGCCGAGGCAAAGGGAGGCATGGCCGCGACGGGGGCGGCCACGTCCCATCGTTCACGCCGACGCGCCTGTACGCGACGCGTTCGCTCGGTGGTCTCGGCCTCCACCCCTCCCTCCAACCGCCCGACCAAACGGCGGGTCGAGTATTCCTGGCTGCGATGACACCGCAAGGCCCGCAGCTTCGCTCGAGGGTCGATTGGGACGGCCGTGGTCCCCGCGCCCGTGGCCACCCAGGGTGACTCCATCACACGGTGCTCCCCCACGGCCCAGGCCGGGCCGAGCTCTGCTCGAAACTCCGGCAACGCGGCCAGGTGAAAGGCGATGGCCACCAAGAGCCCAACCGCGAGGTGGTGTCCGTGCAGGGAGAGGTTGGGGTCGACCTCGGGCCCCAGCGAAAGCAAGGTGCGAGGTCGATGCTGCCGGATGCTGGCAACGATGTCGCCCAGCGACCGGTCGAGGGTCCAGGCATGCAACGCGTCGCCGGCCGTCGCTGCCATGCTGCGCTCGACGTCGCGATACTTCCCGGTGTCCGCCCATGCCAGGCATCGAACGGAGCGGACGCCCAGAACCTCGCACGCTGCGATCAACTCCGCCGCGCGTCGTGACCCGAGTCCGGGACCGCCGCGGCCGCCGGCACCGTCGGTCGCCACGACCAGGTGCACGCGCTGACCCGCCCGCGCGAGTCCACAAAGCGTGCCGCCGCTGTAGATCGTCTCGTCGTCCGGGTGCGGCATGATGGCAAGCACGTCGCAGCCAGGAGCATCGTGCATGTCCACGACGGCGGTCGGCCACGGAAGTGTTCGGACGTCGGGTTCTCCCGCGGCGAGTTGTTGGCGAAGCGCCCCCAGCAACCGCGCGCCATGAGCATGAGCGTCCGACGCTCCCTCCTCGTATTCAATGGGACCTCGCCAGGAGGGCTCTCGCAACGCCGACAACACGCGCGATCGGTCGACACACATGGTGCGATCCAACTCGGACAGCGCGGCGGGGAGGTGCGGCCGGGGTCGGGGATCGAACGCGATCGTGACACCGGGCTCTTCGCCGGGCTCCAACTGGAGGCCGAGTCCCTTCAATCGAGACGCGAGGCTCGCGGGTACGACGAGGATCCCGCCCGGCGCCAGGCGGGACGCGAGCCAGCGAGGCGTCGGCGTCCCCGCGCCGTCCCACAACAACACGTCCGTGTCGTCGGGACGCAGCGTCGCCGTGTCTCCAAGGATCGCGTGGTACGAGCCGAGGGGGAGCCCGCCGCCATCGATGCGAACGACCTTGCACCGAGCCTCGAGGTACGGGCAGGCCGCACGACCCCCTCCCACAGCATCGACGACGCGAAGGTGGCCCACTGGCGGCCGAACCGCCACGGCGCACGCCACGAGTGCCGAGCTCTGCTCCGCGGCGACGTCGCGGGCGCTGAGGGTTGGCTCACGGAGGGACAGGGACATCGGCGGGTCAACTCTGCTGCGGCCTGCGGCCTGGCGCACGCAGATCCCCGAAGGGGTGGCGCGAAGGGCACAACGGGGCGCCTGCTCAGGCCAACCTCGTGACCCTTGAACTCCGCGGCCCTCCGCACTGTTTCGTCGTGCCCCTGATCTCCGATGCGGTTGACCCGGTCGCTGGAGCCCGACTTGCGGCTCCACAGGTGCGTCGCTACCGTCGCGCCGTGTCCACCGTGCTGTTCTCTGCCGACGCGCTCGAAGAGCGGCTCAAGACCTTGGTCCCCGAGCTGACCGAAGCTCGCCACGACATTCACCAGCACCCTGAGCTCGGCTTCGAAGAAACTCGAACCCAAGCCAAGGTCAAGGACTACCTCGAGGCCCTCGGCTATGCGCCGTGCGTGAGCGCCGAGACCGGACTCGTCGCCGACGTGAGGCCGGACCTCGGGCCACCTCGCATCGCGCTGCGGGCCGACTTGGACTGCCTGCCGATGCAGGAGGACACCGACCTTCCCTACAAATCGGTTCACAGCGGTCGTGCCCACAAGTGCGGACACGATGGACACACCGCGGTGCTGATGGGTGTGGCCAAGATGCTGTCCGAAGTCCGAGACTCGCTGTCGGCCAATGTGCGACTCCTGTTCCAGCCCGCTGAAGAAGGTGTGCGCGGCGGCGGGGCGAAAGTGATGGTTGCCGAGGGCGCGCTCGAAGGCGTGCAAGAGGTCTACGCTCTCCACAACTGGCCCGGATATCCCCACGGCGAAGTCCGGGTGCGAGCGGGAGCGATGATGGCCGCCACCGCCGAGTTCGACCTGTCTCTTATACACATCTCCGAGCCCACGACAC